>NZ_JBEYYJ010000017.1:0-192274 GCF_040645475.1 Streptomyces sp. NPDC046759
GAGAGGTGGTGCAGGTCCGCCATCAGCAGCATGTTCTCCTCGCCGGTGATCAGACCGTCCACGGCGGAGAACTGGCCGGTGACCCCGATCGCCGCGCGCACGGCCTGCGGGTCGGCGGCGAGGTCGTGGCCGCCGACGCTGATACGGCCACTGGAGGGGTCGGCGGAGACGAGGGTGGACAGGATCTTGACGGCGGTGGTCTTGCCGGCGCCGTTCGGGCCGAGCAGGGAGAAGATCGTCCCGGCGGGGACGGCCAGGTCGATGCCGTCGAGGACGGTCTTGTCGCCGTAGGACTTGCGCAGCCCGTTCGCCGCGATGGCCAGGTCGGTCATGGGGGTGCTCCCTTGTGCGGGCTGAGGGCGGCTACAGGCTGCTGGCGCTGATGTCGCCGTAGGCGGTGGTCGCGTGGATGTTCAGGGCGGCGGCGCCGTCGGCGTTCTTGAGCGAGTTCTGGACGCGGCCGTAACCGGTGCCGGCGTCCAGGGAGGCGGAGACTCCGCGGGCGGCGCCGACCGAGATGTCGCCCTGCTGGGTCTTCAGCGTGACCGTGCCGCCCATGGCCTCGGCGATGTGCAGGTTGCCCTTCTGGGTGCTGATCTCGGCGGGACCGCCCAGGCGGCCGACCGAGACGTCGCCGGCCTGGAGGGTGAGGTGGGCACCCGCGGTCTCGTCGAGCTTGACCGAGGCCTGCGGCGCCTCGAAGGCGACGTCGCCGAGCCGGCCGACGCCGCGGAGCTCGGCGCTGGCCGCCTTCGCCTCGATGCGGGAGCCGGCGGGCAGCTGGACGGTGACCTCGAGGGATCCGGACGGGCCGATGAACCGGTTCGAGGGCGCCTGGGTCCGGATGCGCAGGACGCCGCCGTCGAAGGCGACCTCGGTCTGCTCCGCCGTCTTCGCGTCGCGGCTCTTGGAGGCGTCCGAGGGCAGGACCTCGACCGTGGTGTCGGCCCGGTCGGCGGCGATGAACCGGATGTGTCCGGCGGGGATGTCGAGGACGACCGAGACCGGGGCGGGGGTGTCGAACGTCTGCGTGGTGCCCTGCTTCTTCTGCATCGTGCGCTCCTTCGGGTTGTTGTTTCCGATGACAGAAACGCTACGTTGCATTCATAGATCTGGCAACGACCTCGTTGCGTGAAACTGCTGTCATTGCAGGTGAAGGCCTGGAAATCGTTGCAACGCTTCCAAATCTAACGCAACGGCTCGTCATTCGGTTCGTTGCAATGAATTGGCGGTGAACGCTATACTGGTGAGACCAGGGACCACGAAGGAGACCACGATGCCGGGAGGCAGACTCACCCAGCAGGAGCGCCAGCAGATCGCGCTGGGGGTGGCCGACGGCCTCGCCTACGCGGAGATCGCCAGACGCCTCGACCGCCCGACCTCGACCATCACGCGCGAGGTCATGCGCAACGGCGGACCCACGGCCTACCGCGCCGACCTGGCCCACCGCGCCACCGAACACCGCGCCCACCGCCGCAGGCAGGCCGCGCCCCGCGACCCGAAGGCGCCCGCGCAGGCCTACGGACGCGACGCCGAGGCGGTGCGCGCGTACGAGGAGACGTTCACCACCGTCCTCATGGCCTCGGGCATGTCCAAGATGATGTCCCGGGTGCTGGCCTGCCTCTGCATCAGCGACACGGGCAGCCTCACCGCGTCCGAGCTCGTCCAGCGCCTCCAGGTCAGCGCGGCGTCCGTCTCCAAGGCGATCGCCTTCCTCGAGAGCCAGGGCCTCGTCCGCCGGGAGCGGGACGAACGCCGGCGCGAGCGCTACGTCGTCGACGACGACATCTGGTACCAGTCGATGATGGCCAGTGCCCGGTCCACCGCCCAGCTCGTCGACGTCGCACGGCAGGGCGTCGGCGTCCTCGGCCCCGGCACCCCGGCCGCCGCCCGCCTGGAGAACATCGCCCGCTTCCTGGACTTCGTCTCCGAGAGCATCGCCCGCGCCGCGGACCAGGCCCGCGAAGTCCTGCACACGAAGCCCGAAACGGCGTCCGACAGCACGGTCTGAGCCGCGTTCCGGAGCCGATGGCACCGCGGCGCCCGGGGGCGGCACACCCCTCAGGGCCAGAGCAACGTCCTGCTCCATCCGAAGCCCGTGCTCCGGTACTCCAGACGCACATGGCGCCGGTCCGCGTCGCCCTGGAAGAACTCCACCGTCTCCGGGCGAAGCCGGTACAGGGTCCAGGTGGGAGACGGCTCGGCCGGGTTGTCGCGGGCTCGCTCCCACGCGGTCTGCGACGCCCGCCGCAGCTCGTCCAGCGAGGAGAGCTCCTCGCTCTGCCGCCCGGTGAGCGCCGCGGCGAGCGCCCCCGTGGAGCGGGCGTGCAGGTCGGCCTGGCTGTCCTGGGACGGAGCCGCCGTCACGGGCCCGCGCACCCGCACCTGGCGGCCCAGCACCGGCCAGTAGAAGACCAGGGCCGCGTGGGGGTGCGCGCTCAGGGCCCGGCCCTTGCGGCTCGTGGCGTGCGTGGCGAAGGACCAGCCGCCCGCGTCGGCGCCGTGCAGCATCACGATCCGTGCGTCCGGCCTGCCGTCCTCGTCCACCGTGGCCAGCGACATCGTGTGCGGTTCCGGCTGCCCGGCCGCCACCGCGTCCGAGAACCAGCTCGTGAACAGCGCCAGCGGGGTCGGCGGGGCGGTGTCCGGGTCGAAGGAGCGTAGCTCGGTCGTCTCGGGGTCCCAGACCCGCAGTGACCTCAGAGTTGCGTGGAGATCCGTTTCCATGTGCCGAGTATCGCCACCGGGCCGCCTCGCGGTGCGGGCCGCGCCCCGGGGTCCCGTCATCCGTTCGGGAGCCGTCCCGCGACGCACACGAGTGCCTCCGCGTGAGCCCCCGAGGCCGGGGACGCTCGGAGCCACGGGCTTCGGGACTGACGGTGAGGGGCGATGACCTGGACGGCGAGGACCTGGACTGGTTCGGTAGAAAGGGGGGACCGGCGCGGGCGGAGTTCCTGGGGGACCGGGCCGGTTTCGTCGTTCCGGTGGTCCACGGCGACCAGATCGCCCACATCCGCAGGGTGGTGACCGAACGGTTCCCGACCTCCGTGCACCGGGGACAGGCCGGGATGACGCAGAGCGTCGTCCGGGCCTTGCGGCATGAGCGGCCCCCCGACGCCGTGGCCGTGGTCTTCCTGGTCCTGCAGGAGCCCTGGACACCTTCCGCCGCGCCGCCGTGCGGGCTCTGCCGGCCACCGAGGAACTCGAGGACGACATGTTCGCGGAGCGGCGCCCCGAGCAGGGCTTCCAGCCGGCGCGGCTGCGACGGCGCTCCGCCCTCCTCCCTCACGCGCTGCTGCCCTACCTCCGGGCGACCGAGGGCGTCCTCGCGCGACGGATGACGAGCCCCAGCTTTCCCGAGGCGCGGCAGCGGAGCGCCGGGTTCTTCGGCATGAACTTCACCTTCCTGACGGACAGGCCGGAGACCAGGGACGAGTTCTGGCTGCTGGCCATCGGGCTGCAGGCGATCCTCCTGCCGGGATCCCTCTACGTGCTGCACCGCACCCGCATCTGGCGCCGGCCGCCGGACGAGGACCAGTGCTGCGACCGGAAAGGTTCACCGGCTCAAACCTTTCCGGTCACAGCACCAGCCGGCCCGCCGTACGTCCCGGTCAGCGGGCCAGGACCACGGTCCCGGCGGAGCAGAACCAGCCGCCCGTCCCCGAGGCCACCCCGAGCCTCGGCAGCTGCCCGTCCCGCGCCCGCACCTGCCGCTGCCCGGCCTCCCCGCGCAGTTGCCGTACCGCCTCCACCAGCAGGAACAGCCCCCGCATCCCGGGGTGCTGGGCCGACAGGCCGCCCCCGTCCGTGTTCACCGGCAGGTCCCCGCCCCGTACCAGCAGCCGGCCCTTCTCCACGAACGCCCCGCCCTCGCCCTTCCCGCAGAAGCCCAGGTCCTCCAGGGTCACCAGGGTCATGTAGGTGAAGGCGTCGTAGATCTGCGCGAAGTCCATCTCGTCCGGCCCCACCCCCGCCCGCCGGAACGCCAGCCGCCCGCTCACCGCCGCCGGGGACACCGTGAAGTCCTCCCACTCGGACATCGCCGCGTGCGAGACGTGTTCGCCCGTGCCGAGGATCCAGACGGGGGCCGTACGGCAGTCCCGCGCGTACTCCTCGGCCACCAGCAGGACCGCCGCGCCGCCGTCGGAGCGGATGCAGCAGTGCAGCTTGGTGAAGGGATCGGCGATCACCGGGCCGGCGAGGACGTCGTCGACCGTGACGGGGTCGCGGAACATCGCCTCCGGGTTCAGGGCCGCGTTCGCGCGCGCCTGCACCGCCACCTGGGCCAACTGCTCGATGGTCGTGCCGTGTTCGATCATGTGGCGGCGGGCGGCCATCGCGTACTTGGCGATCAGGGTGTGCCCGTAGGGGACTTCGAACTGCAGCGGCCCACGGGCGCCGAAGGACAGGTCGCCCGTCCTCAGGCCCGCCTTGATGTCCGCGCGTGCGGTCGAGCCGTAGACCAGGAGGACGGCGTTCGCGTGGCCCGCCGCTATCGCGTCCGCCGCGTGTGCCGCCATGACCTCCCAGGTCGAGCCGCCGACCGAGGTCGAATCCACCCAGGTGGGGCGCAGGCCCAGGTACTCGGCCACCTCCACCGGGGCCAGCGTGCCGAGGCCGGCGGAGGCGAAACCGTCGACCGCCGAGCGGTCCAGGCCCGCGTCGGCCAGGGCCCGGCGGGCCGCCTGGGCGTGCAGGGCGTACGCCGTCGCGTCGTCCACGCGCCCGCAGTCGGACAGGGCCACACCGGCCACGGCGACCTTCCGGCTCCCACGACTCATGCGAAGGCTCCTCCCCCTGGGCATCTCGGTCCGGTGCTCCTAATATGACGCCCCGTCAGATAGAGAGGGAAGACCATGGACACGCGCCTGACCGCCGAGCAGGAGGAGATCCGCCGCACCCTGCGCGAGCTGCTGCACAAGCGGTGCGGCTCGCCGGAACTGCGGGCCGCCGTCGACGGTCCGGCCGGACACGACCCGCTCCTGTGGTCGGCCCTCGCCGACCAGCTCGGCCTGCCGGGACTCGCCTTGCCCGAGCGGTACGGCGGCGTCGGCTGTTCCGTCACCGAACTGGCCCTCGCGTGCGAGGAGACCGGCAGGGCGCTCGCCCCCTCCCCGCTGCTCGCCACCTCCGTCCTCACCGCCCCGCTGATCCTCGCCCTCGGTACGCAGGCCCAGCGAGCCGAGCTGCTGCCGCGTCTCGCCGCCGGCGCCCTCACCGCCACCCTCGCCGTGCCCGGGCCCGCCCTGACCACGGCCCTCGGACTGACCCGCGACAACACCGGGTTCTGCGCCGGCGGCGGGCGGGCGGGCGGTGTGCAGGCCCGGCGTGCCGGGGACGGCTGGCTGCTGTACGGGCAGGCCGACCAGGTGCTGGACGGGCACAGCGCGGGGCTGCTGCTCGTCGCCGCGCACACCGGTGGCTTCGCGCGGTCCCGTACCCGGCTGTTCCTGGTGGCGGGGGACGCGCCCGGTGTCGTACGGGTCCGGCAGACCGCGCTCGACGCCACACGGGCGCAGGGGCGGGTGCAACTGCGGGACGTGGGAGCGGAGTTGCTGGGCGAGGAAGAGGTGGATGTGCTGCCCGTGCTCGCCGCGCTGGGGGACGGCGTGGGCGCCGTGCTCGCCTGCGAGGCGGTCGGGGCCGCGGACCGGGTGCTGGAGCGGACCGTGGAGTACGTCGGGCAGCGGGAGCAGTTCGGGCGGGCGGTGGGGTCCTTCCAGGCCCTCAAGCACCGGCTGGCGGATGTGTACGTGGCGGTGCAGGCGGCGCGGTCGGCGGCCTACTACGCCGCATGGGCGGCCGCGCCGCCGGCGGCCTGCGGGCCGCCGCCCGGCGTCCGGCGGGAACGGGCCGGCGGTCTCGCGCTCGCGCAGGCGCTCGAGGCCCTGCGGGCCGCCGCCGCCGAGGGGATCCAGTTGCACGGCGGGATCGGGTTCACCTGGGAGCACGACGCCCATCTGTACTTCAAGCGGGCCGCCGGGGACGAGCTGCTGTTCGGGCCGGCGCACCGGCTGCGGGACCGGGCCGCCGAGAGCGCCGGTCTCTTCGCGGACGGGAAGGTGGCCGTCTGATGGCCGGCCTCGGCGTGCGGTTCGTGCAGCGGGTGTCGTCCACCCGGGCCTTCGCGAAGGCCGCCCCGCATGTGGTCCCGGCGCTCGACCGCGCCGTGCACCGGCTCACCGGGGGACGGTATCTGCTCAGTGCCCGGATGCTGCCCGGGGTGATCCTCACCGCCACCGGCGCCCGCAGCGGGCGGCTCCGCAGGACCCCGCTGGCCTGCATGCCGGAGGAGGGCGGCAGGAGCTGGATCCTGGTCGGCTCCAACTTCGGGCGCACCGGACATCCGGCGTGGACCCACAATCTGCTCGCCCACCCGGACGCCTCGATCAGCTGGAAGGGCCGGGACGTCCCGGTCACGGCCCGGCTGCTCGCGGGAGGGGAGCGGGCGCGGGCGTGGCGGGCGGTCCTGGCGTTCTGGCCGCCGTACGCCGCGTACCAGGAGCGGGTGACCAGGCAGATCCGGCTGTTCCGGCTCACGGTCCGCTAGCGCCCCGTTCGGGGCGCGGGGTGTCTCGGCATGCGGCTGTGCCGCGTGGGTTCGAGCGGTCACAGCGGGCCCGCGTGCGCCCGACGGCATACCGCGGCACCCGCTGCGGCGCTGGTGCCCGCGACGGCACTAGAACGTGGCCAGGCGCTCCGCCAGGAGGACCGCGCCGATCCCCAGCATCGCCGCCCCCGACGTCCGGGTCACCGCGCGGGCCGCCGCCGGCCTCGCGGACAGCAGCGCACGCGACAGCGCGCCGACGGTGAGGTAGACGGCCGCGCAGCAGGCCATGTGGAGCAGTCCGAGGGCGGCCGTCTGGACCGGGACGGGCAGGTGGGCGCCGCGCAGGGTGAGGAACTGGGGGAGGACCGAGAGGTACAGGAGCAGGCCCTTGGGGTTGAGGCCGCTGATCGTGGCGCCGCGCAGGAAGATGCGCCGGCCGGCGGAGACCTCGTCCGTGGCCCCGGGTACGGCCGGCCGGCGCAGCACACCCCAGCCGAGCCACAGCAGATAGCCGGCGCCCGCCACCGTCAGCGCCGTCAGCAGCTTCGGCGAGCCGGCCACCAGGACTGCCAGGCCCGCCGTCGCCAGGGCCGTGTGCAGGGCGTAGCCGCAGACCAGGCCCGCGACCGCGCGCGGTACCGGACGGCCGCGCAGGGTGGTCGCGATGACGTACGCCCAGTCGGCGCCCGGTACGCACACCAGCAGCAGGTCCACGGCGAGGAAGGAGAAGAGCAGTCCCGAGTCCATGTCGGCGACATTAGGCGCGAGTGGCCCGAAAGTGTTCCCGGAGTTTGCTCGCAACCAGGGCTCTCGAGAGAAGATCTACCCCATGGACGACGTAGACCGGAAAATCCTTGCGGAGCTGCAGCAGGACGGGCGGCTGACCGTGACCGAGCTGGCCGCCCGGGTGCGCCTGAGCGTCTCGCCCTGCCACCGCCGGCTGCGCGAGCTGGAGCGTGCCGGCGCCATCCAGGGGTACCGGGCGGTGGTGGACCCGGGGGCGCTCGGGCTGAACTTCGAGGCGCTGGTCTTCGTGTCCATGCGCCAGGAGGACCGGGACACGGTCGCCGAGTTCGAGCGGGCGGTCGGCGAGCTGGAGCACGTCCTCGACGCCCAGCGGCTGTTCGGCGAGCCCGACTACCTCCTGCGGGTCGCCACCGCCGACCTCGCGGCCTTCCAGCGGCTGTACGACGACCGGCTCGCGACCCTGCCGGGAGTGCAGCGGCTGACCTCGACCCTGGTGATGAAGCACGTCGTGCGGGACCGCCCGTTGCCGGCATAGCGGAACGGGCGGTGGCTCACCGCAGGGTGAACCACCGCCCGCCAGACAGGACTTGGAAGCCGGAAAAACTGGAAAAAAGGGGTGCTCCGGAGCCGGTGCTACTTGCTGGGCTTCTTCCCGGTGACGCCCAGGTGCACCAACAGCGCCAGGTTCGGCTTGAGTTCGGCCTGCTTCACACCCCAGGACGAGAAACCCTTCTGGTGGGCAGCGACCGCCGCGAGCATCGCGACCAGCGAGCCGGCCACCGCCGCCGGGTTGACGTCCTTGTCCACCCTGCCCTTGGACTGCAGCTCGGCGATGGAGTCGGCGAGTGAGTTGTTCACGGAGTTCAAGATCTTCATGCGGATCTTGTAGAACCGTTTGTCCCCCTCGGCCGCGCCGAGGTCGACGACCCGCAGGATGGCGTCGTTCTTGCGCCAGAACTCCAGGAAGCCGTCCACGAGTTCCTGCGCGGTCTGCCATCCGGACTTGCCGGCCCAGGACCGCCCTTCGAGCAGCTCGGTCAATCCGGCGCCCTCGGCCGCCATTTGCTCGGCGATCTCCAGGACGGCGCCCTCGACGTCCGGGAAGTACTGGTAGAAGGTCGCGGGCGAAGTGCCCGCCTTCCGGGCGACATCGATGACCTTGACGTCCCGGTAGGGGGAGGAGCTGAGCATCTCGCTGAGGCAGTCGAGCAGCTTCTGCCGGGTCGCCTGCCCACGCCGTCCGGCCACGCGGCCGTCGACGGTACGCACTTGTCCTGTCATGCCGTCAGCTTACCGAGGGGTGATCGGAGCGCGATTCGGCCGACTGCAAATGGGGTGCACGGGTGCTCTGGGAGTGGTGTGCCTGGTCTGCGGGGTGCGGGCGGCCCGGTTACTTTGGCGACATGGCCGAAAACAGGGCATCCGCGAACGAAGAGGCGGAAGAGGTAGAAGAGGCGGAGGAGATCGTGGAGGGGGAAGTGGTGGAGGCGGAGGAGGTGTACGGGGAGGGCGTGCCCTGCTGGGTGGACGCCCAGCTCGCCGACGTCGAGGCGGGCAAGCGGTTCTACGGTGAGCTCTTCGGGTGGACCTTCGAGGACGCCTACGGCTCCTCGGTGTGGGCCCTGCTGGAGGGGGAGCCCGTCGCCTCGCTGGCCCCCAAGATCGACGGCCGTATGCCCACCGTCTGGACGGTCTCGTTCGCCACCCCGGACGCCGAGGCGCTCGGCCGGCGGATCACCGCGGCCGGCGGGCAGATGGTCATGGCCCCCTTCCCGGTGGGCGACCTCGGGGTCGCCGCCCTGGCCACCGACCCCGAGGGGGCGGTGTTCGGGCTGTGGCAGCCGGGGGCCCTCCGCGGCTTCGGGAGCCGTCACCGGCCCGGCACGTTCGTCTGGGCCCAGCTGTACACCCGGGACACCGCCTCCGCCAACGCCTTCTACGGCGGCCTCTTCCACGACGCCCTCTTCGGTTCCGGAGCCGAGCCCGACTTCGGCCGGGCGGCCGTCACCGATCTCTTCCCGGCCGAGATGCCCCCGCACTTCCTCACCCACTTCCGGATCACGGACCTCGACGACGCCCTCGGGGCCGTACAGCGGCTCGGCGGCCGGGTGTACGCGCCACCCTTTGAGACGTCGTACGGACGAGTGGCCGTCGTCACCGACAATCAGGGGGCGTCGTTCGCACTACTGCAGCGCTGATCCGTCCGCTTTGGATTGATTGGGTGTGAGACACCCCGATTGTCACCGGGTTCGCAACCAGCCGCCCGGCCAGGAAGAATCGGGGTGCGTGCCGCCATGGCGGTGCGGTGGTGAGACGCTGCACTTCGGTCGCGTACATATGGGGTGGCGCGGCTTGTACGGGGAGGTGGCAGGCAAGTGGATCAGCTGACGCAGCACGATCCGCGGCGGATCGGGCCGTTCGAGGTGCTGGGCCGGCTGGGCGCCGGCGGCATGGGGCTGGTCTATCTCGCGCGCTCGGCGTCCGGCCGGCGCGTGGCGATCAAGACGGTGCGCACCGAGCTGGCCGAGGACCAGCTCTTCCGGGTCCGCTTCACCCGCGAGGTGGAGGCGGCCCGCGCGGTCTCCGGCTTCTACACCGCGGCCGTGGTCGACGCCGACCCGCGCGCCGCCGTGCCGTGGCTGGCGACCGCGTACGTCCCCGCACCCTCCCTCGAGGAGATAGTGAACGACTGCGGACCGCTCCCGGCCCAGGCCGTGCGCTGGCTCGCCGCGGGCGTCGCGGAGGCCCTCCAGTCCATCCACGGGGCGGGTCTGGTGCACCGCGACCTGAAGCCGTCCAACGTGCTCGTGGTCGAGGACGGCCCCCGGGTGATCGACTTCGGCATCGCCTCCGGCGTCTCCAACACCCGCCTGACCATGACGAACGTCGCCGTCGGCACTCCCGCCTACATGTCCCCCGAACAGGCCAAGGACTCCCGCAGCGTCACCGGCGCCAGCGACGTGTTCTCGCTGGGTTCCATGCTGGTCTTCGCGGCCACCGGTCATCCGCCGTTCCACGGCGCCAACCCGGTCGAGACGGTCTTCATGCTGCTGCGCGAGGGCCCGGACCTCACCGGCCTCCCGGACGAGCTGCGCCCGCTGATCGAGGTCTGCATGCAGATGGAGGCCTCCGCCCGGCCCACCCCGGCCGACCTCCAGGCCCAGCTGGCACCCCATCTCTTCGGCTCGGGCTCGGACGACAGCGGCACCGCCTCCGCCTGGCTGCCCGAGAAGGCCGTCGCCCTCATCGAGTCCCGCCGCGGCGGCCGCCCCGCGCCCAAGCCCTCCCCGGCCCCGATCGGCGGCCCGAGGAGCGGTGGCCGGGCGGCCGTACCCCCGCCGCCGCCGTACGACCCGCCCGTGCCGTCCCCGGCGCCCATGGGCGCCCCCGACGCCGGCCCGGTCCGGCTGGCCGGCGCCCAGGTGCCCATCGGCCCCGGTCCGCGCGTCGCCGACGCCCGTGCCGCCGCCGTCAAGGCGCCCCCGCCGGAGGCCGGCCTGGCCGCCAGTTGGTCCCGGCCGCGCCCCGGCGTCGACCCCGTCGTGCCGGCCGCGTCGCCCCAGCCCCCGGAGACCGCGAGCGGCTGGCGGCCCTGGCGGTTCCGCATGTCCAACGAGGTCTGGGGGACCCCGGCCGTCGACGGCGACCTGGTGTACGTCACCTCCTTCGAGGTGCACGCCCTGGACGTGGGCACCGGCCGCCGCCGCTTCAAGACGCGGGACGTCGCCTGGTCCATGGCGGTGGCGGACGGCCGTATCCACGCCTCCGACGGCCCCACCCTGTTCGCCCTGGAGGCCCGCGAGGGCAACGATCTGTGGCGGCTGTCGACGGACGCCTGGGTGTACTCCCTGCACGCCGACCACGGAACGGTCGTCACCGGCACCCGTGGCGGCGGTGTCCGGGCCTGGGAGGCCGCGAACGGGCAGAAGCTGTGGGAGCTCAGCGGCTGCCAGACCGACTTCGAGTCCCCCGAGGCCGGCCCGCTCGTCCACGACGGCACGGTCTACGTCTGGCAGGACGCCCGGCTGCGCGCCCTGGAGGCCCGCACCGGCGAGGAGCGCTGGTCGTACCCGGTGGGTGACGCGGCCTCCTGCGGCGGCGTGCCCGTCCGTCTCACTCCGGCCCCCGACGGCCACGTCTACGTCTGCGCCGGCACCCGCGTCCTCGCCATCGAGGTGGCGACCGGCAGGGTCCGCTGGCACTTCGAGGCTCCGGCGGTCTTCCTCAGCCCGCCGACCTTCGCGCCCGGTCCGGCGGTGACGGGCGGCGGCGTCTACCTGGCGGACTATCTGGGAACCGTCTACGCCCTGGACGCCACCGACGGCCGCGACCGCTGGCGCATCGCGACGGAGGCCCGCTCCTCCATCGAGCCGGTGCTGGTGGCGGCTGGCCATGTGCACGTCGGCAGCGGCAAGGGCCTCTACACCCTGGACGCGGTCACCGGCACGCCCAAGTGGCGCTTCCAGGCGGGCGGCGACGTGGTGGGCGCCCCCGCGGTGGCCGAGGGTCGCATCCACTTCGGCTCCACCGACCATCTGCTGTACACCCTGAAGGCCGACGACGGCCGACTGCGCTGGAAGCTCGCGACGGGCGGTGAGATCACCGGCTCCCCGGTGGTCAAGGACGGCGTGGTGTACGCGTGCAGCAAGGACCGGTGCGTGTACGCGCTCGACGCGGAGAAGGGGACGGGGACGGCGCGCACGGCGTGAGGGGCCCGACGGGGGTGCGTGACGGCCGTCGTACCGGTGTGTCACGGAAGGGCTCCGGACGGCGGCCGTCGCAGGGCCGACGCTACCCCGCCCTCACGGCACCCGCCACGCGGTGACGCCCGGCCGGCCGGGCCACGCACGACCGTTCACCGCACCCGGTACTCCCTGCGCCGCCCGGCGAACAGCTCGGCCTGCCGCCCGGCCGGCAGATTGCCGAGCGCGACGAGGTGCGGCGCCTGCGTGAACGCCTGGGCGAGGGCCGCCTCCCTGCCCGCCCACAACGCCCGCACGGTCCCCTGCACCCCCTGGGGCGGATAGCCGGCGATGACACCGGCACAGCGCACGGCGGCCGCCAGCGCCCCGCCCTCCTCGGTGACCTCGGAGACCAGCCCGATCTCCTGGGCACGCCGGGCGGAGACCCGCTCGGCGGTACCCATCAGCATCATCCGGGCCGCCTCCCCGTACGGCATCCGTGCGGCCATCAGCATCGACTCGTAGGCGCTGACCATGCCGTACGCGGTGTGCGGGTCGAAGAACTCGGCGGTGGTGTCGGCGACGACGAACTCGGCCTCCCCCAGCAGGTAGAAGGCACCCCCGCAGGCCATCCCGCGCACGGCGGCCACCACCGGCTTCCACAGGTCGTTCGCCTTGGGCCCGATGGCCAGCAGCGGGTCGTCCTGCATGTACGGCGAGGAGGGCTGCGGTACGACGGCGTCCCGGTCGATCCCGGTGCAGAACGCCCGCTCCCCGCTCCCGGTGAGCACGACGGCCCGCACGGAGTCGTCGAACCGCATCCGCCGCCACACGCCCGTCAGTTCGGCGGCCATCCGCAGGTCGACGGCGTTGAGCCGCTCGGGCCGGTCCAGGGTGACGACGGCGACCCCGCTGTCCTTGTCGGTCTCGACCCGGACGGTGCTCACGCGAGCACCCACTGCGGCAGCCCACCGGAGAAGACCGCCTGCACCCGCGCCCCGATCCTCAGGCGCCGGGGATCCAGGGAGTCGAGCCCGGCTCCCGCGTGCGTGACCACATTGCCCACGAGCCGTATCCGCGGGGCGTCCTCCAGTTCCACCACGACCACGTTGTAGGGCGCCCGCTCGGCGTAGCCGGGCAGCAGGGGCGGATGCGGCACGACGTACGACCACACCCGGCCGTGCCCCGACACCGCCCGCCACTCGGCTGCGAAGGACTGGCAGTGCGGGCAGCAGGGCCGGGGCGGGAACCGCGGCTCCCCGCAGTCGCCGCAGGCCTGGACGCGCAGTTCACCGCGGGCCGCGTACTCCCAGAAGGGCGCGCCGTCGGTGTCGGTGACGGGGGTCAGCATGGTCAGCTCCTGAGGAGGAGAGCGGAGGTGGGCACGCCCTCGCCCGCCGTGACCAGGCAGGTGGCGGCGTCGGGCACCTGGGCGGTACTGGTCCCGCGCAGCTGCTTCACCCCTTCGTTGATGAGGTTGAAGCCGTGCACGTAGGCCTCGCTGAGCCCGCCGCCGCCCGTGTTCAGCGGCAGCCGCCCGCCGGTCTCCAGGGCGCCGCCCTCGGTGAAGGCACCGCCCTCCCCGCGCCCGCAGAAGCCGTAGCCCTCCAGGGACAGCGGGACGAGGGCGGTGAACGCGTCGTAGATCTGGGCCACGTCGACGTCGTCCGGGGTGAAGTCGGCGTGCTTCCACAGGTGCCGGGCGGCGGTCCAGGCGGGGCCGGTGAGGGGGTCGTCGTTCCAGTAGTTGACCATGCCGTGGTGCTGGGCGGGCAGCCCCTGGGCGGCGGAGTGGACGTACACGGGCCTGGTACGGCAGTCCCGGGCGCGCTCCCTGCCGACGACGACGCAGGCGAGGGCCCCGTCCGTCTCCAGGCAGTTGTCGAACAGGCAGAGCGGCTCGCTGATCCAGCGCGAGGTCATGTACATCTCGCGGGTCAGCGGCCGTTCGTACATCACGGCGGCCGGGTTCTGGTTGGCCCGGTTCCGGCAGGCGAGGGCGACGTGGAACAGGTGGTCGCGCGTCGCGCCGTACTCGTGCATGTACCGCCGCGCGAGCATGGCTATCTCGTCGGCGGGCCGGAGCAGCCCGAAGGGCCGGGTCCACTGGGCCGGAGTGGGCAGCTGCACGGCGGTGCTGGTCCAGGGCCGCGGCCCGCTGCCCCTCTTGCGCGAGCGCCAGGCGACACCGACGGTGGCCTGTCCGGAGGCGATGGCGGCGGCGAGCTGCCCGACGGTGGCACAGGAGCCACCGCCCCCGTATCCCACCTTGCTGAAGAACGTGAGGTCCCCGAACCCCACGGCCTTCGCGAGCTCGACCTCGTCGGTCTCCTCCATGGTGTAGGAAGCCAGGGCGTCGACCTCGCCCGGTGCTATCCCGGCGTCGTCGAGCGCCGCGAGCACGGCCCGGCAGGCGAGCGTCTTCTCGTCCTCCGGAAGGTGCTTGGCGAACGCGGTCTGCCCGATCCCGACGATGGCGGTGGCGTCCTTCAGCCCGGTACCTGCCATGGCGTCCCCCTCTCCTGACAGACCGTCAGGCTACCGCTAATCTGACGGTCAGTCAGCTATGCGGGTGCGGGGAGGGCCGTCGTGGGCGAGTGGAACACCATCCCGGAGCTGGTGCGGTGGTCGGCCGAGTCGTACCCGGACCGCGAAGCGGTGGTCGAGGGCCGCACGAGGATCACGTACGCCGAACTGGGCGCCCGGACCGAACGCGCCGCCGCGGCCTGCCTGGCGGGCGGGGTGCGCACCGGCGACCGGGTCGCGGTCTGGGCCCCCAACTCCCTGGACTGGATCGTGGCGGCCCTCGGCGCGGTCTCGGCGGGCGCCGTCCTGGTGCCGCTCAACACCCGCTTCAAGGGGGCGGAGGCGGCGGACGTGCTGCGCCGCAGCGGAGCGCGGCTGCTGTTCGTGACGGGCACGTTCCTCGGCACCTCGTACGTGGCGTCCCTGCGCCGGGCGGCGGGGGAGGGGGTGCCGGACGGCCGGGGACCGCTGCCCGGCCTGCCCGAACTGGAGCAGGTGGTGGTCCTGTCCGAGGACGCGCCGCCGGACTTCCGGACGTGGAAGGACTTCCTGGCGTCGGGGGAAGGCGTGCCGTCGGCGGAAGTCCGCGCCCGCGCCGGGGAACTGGACGGCGACGCGCTGTCCGACATCGTCTACACCTCGGGTACGACGGGCCGCCCCAAGGGCGCGATGATCACGCACGCGCAGACGCTCCGTGCGTACGAGATCTGGGCGGACCTGGCCGGCCTGCGCGGCACGGACCGCTACCTCATCGTCAACCCCTTCTTCCACACCTTCGGTTACAAGGCCGGGGTGATCGCCTGCCTGATGCGCGGGGCGACGATGATCCCGCAGCCGGTGTTCAACGTGGAGACGGCGCTGGCGAACATAGCGGCGGAACGGGTCTCGGTGCTGCCCGGCCCGCCCACCCTCCACCAGTCCCTGCTGGACCACCCCTCCCGCGACACCCACGACCTCTCGGCGCTGCGCCTGGTGGTGACGGGAGCGGCCGTGGTCCCCCTGCTCCTGGTGGCACGCCTCCGCGACGAACTGGGCGTCGACACGGTCCTCACGGCCTACGGCCTCTCCGAGGCGAGCGGCATCGTCACGATGTGCCGGCGCGGCGACTCCCCGTCGGTGATCGCGTCGTCCTCCGGCCGCGCCATCCCCGGCACGGAGATACGGGTGGCCGACGCCTGCGGTGCGCCGCTGCCGCCCGGTGCGGCGGGCGAGGTCCAGGTCCGCGGCTTCAACGTCATGCGCGGCTACTACGAGGACGCCGCGGCGACCGCCGGGGTGATCTCCGCGGACGGCTGGCTGAGCACGGGCGACGTGGGTGTCCTGGACGCCTCCGGCAACCTGCGCATCACGGACCGCATCAAGGACATGTTCATCGTCGGCGGCTTCAACGCCTACCCGGCGGAGATAGAGCAGCTGCTCGGCCTCCACCCGGACGTCCGGGAGGCAGCCGTCATCGGCGTCCCCGACCCCCGCCTCGGTGAGGTCGCCAAGGCCTTCGTGGTGCGCAGGCCGGGCTCACCCCTGACGGCGGACGACCTGATCGCCTGGTCCCGCCGCGAGATGGCGAACTACAAGGTGCCGAGGACGGTGGAGTTCGTCGGCGAGCTGCCGCGCAATGCGAGCGGGAAGGTGGTGAAGGGGGAGCTGCGGGACAGAGGGTGAAGGGAAAACACCTCGGCCGCGACGGCTCCCCCTCGGTGCCGCCGCGGCCGGTTCCCCCGTCGGACCTGGATCAGGCGGGCTCGGACGTGATGTGGATGTTGTCCGGGGTGACGGTGCCCTGGTCCTTGGCGTCGGTGATGTGGATGTTGTCCGGCGTGACGGTGCCGTCGTCCTTGGCGTCGGTGATGTGGATGTTGTCCGGTTCGACCGACTGGTCCTTCGTGGTGTCGCTCATGGTGCTTCCCTCCCTGGGCGCAGAACTCGGTTGTGCGGCTCGTCCGGCCGTTCCCCCGATAGGACGGCCGGACGAGCAACAGGTCGCCCCACCCTAGATCGTTGACGGGGCGTCTCACCGGCAGTCCGCGTGCCCCCCGACGCGACGGACCGACAACAAGAAGAGTGCTGCCCGGCGATAAACGAACGATGAACGTCGGCTTGGCTCACACGGTGGCGGCCGGTGACAGCAGCGCGCGGACCGCCGCGGCCTCCGGCGAGCCGAGCGCTTCGTGGATGGAAAGGGCCTCCTGCCAGCACACCTGCGCCCGCCCGGGCTGCCCTATCCCGTGCAGGGCCCGGCCGAGAACGGTGAGCACGTTCCCCCGCCGCCACTCGCCACCGATCCCGCGGAGCACGGCCAGGGCGGCTTCGGCGTTGACCGAGGCCTGGGCGTGCCGGCCGGTCGCGAGGTCGAGTTCCGCGAGCCGGAACAGGGTCATCCCCTCCCAGAGCCGCTGGCGGCTCTCCCGGAAGACCTGGAGCGCCTCCTGGAACCGCTCGGTCGCCTCGACGTGCAGGCCGTTCTGCGTGAGCGCCATCCCGAGGGCGTACCGTCCGTTGGCGCTCTTCACGGCGTGGCCCAGGGCCTCGTACATCTCGACGCCCTGCTGGGCCAGTTCCACGGCGCTCCGCGGGCGTCCCGTCACCACGTGGATGCGGGACAGGTTGCACAGGACGCTGGCCTCGCCGGCCCGGTCCCCGCAGTCCCGGAAGTCGGTGAGCGCCTGCTTGAAGTGTTTCTCCGCGTCGGCGTAGCGCCGCTGGTAGAAGGCCATGGCACCCCGGCAGTTCCGGGCCCAGCACCGGGCCAGCGGGTGATCGAGTCCCTCTCCCAGTTCGAGTGCCTCGCGGGCGGCGTCGTCCGCTTCCGCGAACCGCCCGGACAACTGGTGGGCGTTGGCCAGAACCACCGCGGCCCGTACCTGCGCGCTGCGGTCCCCGCAGGCTCGCGCGGCGTCGAGCAGGGCGAGGGCGGCGGCGTCGTACTCCCGTGAGTTGGCGCCCGACTCGGTCAGGTCGACCGCGGCCCAGAGCAGGTCGATGGCCCGCAGCAGCGTCGTCGGTCCCGCGAACTGGCGCACGCACGCGAGCAGGGACACGGCCTCGGCGTACAGCCAGTCCTGGGCGCCGTGCCGGTCCGTGAAGGCCAGCCCTGGATACTCGGTCGCCTGCAGATGGTCCACGACCCGGTCCCCGGGCCGTTCCATCGCGTACACCTGGGCCGCCGTGGCCAGGTAGAAGTCCAGCAGCCGCGACATGGCGGCCTCCCGCTCGCTCGGCGGCTGCTCGTCCCGCTCCGCACACGCACGCGCGTAGAGCCGGACCAGGTCGTGGAAGCGGTAGCGTCCCGGTGCCGCCGACTCCAGCAGCGACGTGTCCACCAGGGCTTCCAGGAGGTCCTCGGTGTCCTCGGCCGGCAGGTGCAGGACGGCCGCCGCGGCAGCCAGCGAGATGTCCGGGCCGTCCGCGAGGCCCAGCAGGCGGAACGCGCGGGCCTGGGCCGGCTCCAGTTGGCCGTAGCCCAGCTCGAACGTCGCCTTCACCGCCAGGTCGCCGGCCTGGAGCTCGTCCAGACGGCGGCGTTCGTCGGCGAGTTTCGCCGCCAGGACCGAGACCGTCCAGGTGCGGCGGGCCGCCAGGCGGGAGGCGGCGATGCGGATCGCCAGCGGCAGGAAGCCGCAGGCCGCCACCACGTCCAGGGCGGCCTCCCGCTCGGCGGCCACCCGCTCCGCGCCCACGATCTTCGTGAACAACGACAGCGCCTCGTCCGGGGACATCACGTCCAGGTCGACCAGGTGCGCCCCGGCCAGCCCGACCATGCGGACACGGGAGGTCACCAGGGCCGCGCAGCCCTCGGTGCCGGGCAGCAGCGGACGTACCTGGGCGGCGTCCTTGGCGTTGTCCAGCAGGACCAGGACCCGGCGGCCGTCCAGGACCGAGCGGTAGAGGGCCGCCCGTTCGTCCAGGCTGTCCGGGATCGCCGAGTCCGCCGTGCCCAGGGCGCGCAGGAACGAGCCGAGGACCGTCTCCGGTTCCGCCGGGCGGTGGCCCGCGCCCTGCAGGTCGACGTACAGCTGGCCGTCCGGGAAGGCGCTCCGCGCCCGGTGGGCCACATGCACCGCGAGGGTCGTCTTGCCCACGCCTCCGATGCCGGCCAGTGCCGACACCGCCATGACCCGGCCGGCCGCGCCCGCCGTCTCGGAGGCGCAGGAGAGGACCTCGCTCAGTTCGTCCACGAAGGAGGCCCGGCCCGTGAAGTCGGGGACCGACGCCGGCAACTGGGCCGGGCGGACCGCGACCACCGCGGGCTCAGCCACCGGAGCGGACGGTTCCGCCAGTGCCGGGTCCGCCCGGAGGATGCGCTGCTGCAGCTCCCGCAGGCCCGCGCGGGGGTCGACGCCCAGTTCCTCGGCCAGCAGGCGGCGGGTGTCGGCGTAGACCGCCAGGGCCTCCGCCTGCCTGCCGCTGCGGTACAGCGCCAGCATCAGCAGTTCACGCAGGCGTTCCCGCAGCGGGTGCGCCGCGGTGAGGGCCGTCAGTTCGGAGACCGCCTCCGCGTGGCAGCCCTGCTCCAGGTCCATGTCGAGGCGGGACTCCAGCAGGCCCAGGCGCCATTCCTCCAGGCGGACCCGCTGGGTCTCGGCGTACGGGCCGGGCACGCCGGCCAGGGGCTCGCCGTCCCATCGGGCCAGGGCCTGGTTCAGCAGGTCCCGGGCGCTGCACAGGTCGCCCGCGGTCCGCGCCTTCTCCGCCTCCGCCGCCAGGTCCTGCGCGACGGCCAGGTCGAGGGCGCCCTGGCCCGGCGAGCGCACCGCGTAGCCGCCGGACTCGCTCACCAGGACTCCGGGGCCCAGGATCTTCCGCAGCCTGGACGCGTAGGTACGCACCGCCGCCAGTGCCTGTGACGGGGGCTCGCTGCCCCACAGGGCGTCGATGAGTTCCGCCGCCGTCGCCGTCCGTCCCTCGCGCAGCAGCAGTGCGGCCAGCAGGGCGCGCTGCTGGGGGGAGCCCGTGCTGAGCTGCTCCTCGCCGCGCCAGGCCCGCACCGGACCGAGCACGCCGAACCGCAGCGCCTCCTGCTCCGTGACGGTCACGGAGCCGGGACGCCGCTGCTCAGGCACTCGCGGCCCACCGTCCATCCGTTCGTCCCCCTCGGCATCACGAACAACCCCGTCAGTTTGCCTTGTTCGGGCCGGTTCCGTCAGCCGTGGGAGACACCGATCACAGGGTGGTGCAGGTCGGTCCACAAAGCCCTCACACCCTCTCCGCACGCGCCGGGCCGGACCCCGGCCGAACACCATAGCTGACGGACCGTCAGATCAGCGCTACCGTGAGGCCCATGGAGACCACAGAGTTCCCGCTGATCATCTCCGTCGACGACCACACCGTGGAGCCCGCCACCGTCTGGCGGGACCGGCTGCCGAGGAAGTACCTGGACGCCGGGCCCCGGATCGTGCGTGCCCCGGTGAAGGAGATGACCTTCCTGGGCGGGCGTTTCAGGCCCGTCATGGGCGAACCGGGCGGCACCGACGGCCCCCTCGGCGACTGGTGGGTGTACGAGGACCTGCGCCGACCCCTCACCCGCCTCGACACCGCCGTCGGCTGCGACCGGGACGAGGTCAGGCTGGAGGTGATCACGTACGAGCAGATGCGGCCCGGTTCCTACGACGTGGCCGCCCGGCTCGCCGACATGGACGTCAACCACGTCCAGTCCGCCGTCTGCTTCCCCACCTTCCCCCGGTTCTGCGGGCAGACCTTCGCCGAGGCCGCCGACAAGGAGCTCGCCCTGTTGTGTGTGCGCGCCTACAACGACTGGATGGTGGAGGAGTGGTGCGGCCCCGAGGCGCGGGGACGGCTGATACCGCTGTCCCTGACACCCCTGTGGGACGCTGAGCTGG
The DNA here is from genome assembly GCF_040645475.1 of Streptomyces sp. NPDC046759. Taxonomy (NCBI): domain Bacteria; kingdom Bacillati; phylum Actinomycetota; class Actinomycetes; order Kitasatosporales; family Streptomycetaceae; genus Streptomyces; species Streptomyces sp. NPDC046759. The sequence goes on from NZ_JBEYYJ010000017.1 coordinate 20,343, forward strand.
CCGCCGCCGAGGTGCGGCGCAACGCGGCGCGGGGCGTGCGGGCCGTCGCCTTCTCCGAGATACCCCCGCATCTCGGCCTGCCGTCCGTCCACACCGAGGACTGGGACCCCTTCCTCGCGGCCTGCGACGAGACCGGCACGGTCGTCGCCATGCACATCGGCTCCAGCAGCCGTATGCCCTCCACCTCGGCCGACGCCCCGCCCGCCGTCGGTTCCACCATCACCTTCGCCAACTGCTGCTTCTCGATGGTCGACTGGCTGATGAGCGGGAAGTTCGAGCGCTTCCCGAACCTGAAGGTCATGTACGCCGAGGGACAGATCGGGTGGATCCCGTACATCCTCGAGCGCGCGGACGTGGTGTGGGAGGAGAACCGGGGGTGGGGCGGGGTCGCCGACAAGGTGCGCCGGCCGCCGTCCGAGCTGTTCGCCGGACACGTCCACGGCTGCTTCTTCGACGACGCCTTCGGGCTGCGGAACCTCGACGCGATCGGGGTCGGCAACGTCCTGTACGAGACCGACTACCCGCACTCCGACTCCACCTGGCCCAAGTCCCGTGAGGTCGGCGAGGCGCAGATGGGGCACCTGCCGGCGGACGTGGTCGAGCGGATCGTGCGCGGCAACGCCATCGAGCTGCTGGGGCTGACGCAGGACGGCCTCTGGAAGGGGCCGAGGTGAGCCTGGCGTACGGCATCCAGCTGCCCGTCCAGTCGCAGAGCACCCTCTACGCGGAGGGCTGGGAGGCCGACGCCGGACCGGCGGACCTGGTCGCGGTGGCGCGGGCCGTGGACGGCGCCGGGTTCGACTACCTCGCCTGCTGTGATCACGTGGCCGTCCCGCGCCGCCTCGCCGCCGCCATGAGCACGGTGTGGTACGACCCCGTCGCCACCCTCGCCCACCTCGCCGCCGTGACCGAACGCGTCCGGCTGCTCAGCCATGTGGCCGTGGTGGCGCTGCGGCATCCGCTGGTCACGGCCAAGCAGTACGCCACCCTCGACCACCTCTCCGGCGGCCGGCTGATCCTCGGGGTCGGGGCCGGGCACGTCCGGGAGGAGTTCGCGGCGCTCGGGGTGGACTTCGAGCGGCGCGGAGCGGTGCTGGACGAGAGCATCGACGCCCTGCGGGCCGCCCTCGGGCCCGAGGAGTTCCCGGAGCACCACGGGAAGTTCTACGACTTCGGCGGTCTCGGGCAGCGGCCCCGGCCCGCGCAGCCGGACGTGCCGGTGTGGGTCGGCGGCTCCTCGCCCGCCGCCGTACGCCGGGCCGCGCTCCGGGGCGACGGCTGGCTGCCGCAGGGGGATCCGCGGGAGCGGCTGCCCGCACAGGTCGCCCGGATCCGGGACATGCGGGCGGACCAGGGCATCGACGCGCCGTTCACCGTCGGCGCGATCGCCGAGCCGCTGTACGTCGGGCGGGCCGGCTGGGAGGTCGGACGGCGCACCCTCACCGGGACGCCGGAGCGGATCGCCGAGTCGCTGCGGGAGTACCGGGCGCTCGGCGTGGACCAGATCCAGGTGCGGTTCCGCAGCCGGAGCCGCGCCGAACTCATCGATCAGATCAGGCTGTTCGGGGCGGAGGTCGCACCCCGGCTGAACTGAGGAGGACGTCATGGGCAAGCTGGACGGGCGGGTCGTCGTCGTCACGGGGGCGGCACGCGGACAGGGAGAGCAGGAGGCGCGGCTGTTCAGGGCGGAGGGTGCGCGGGTGGCCGTGGCCGACGTACTCGACGAGCAGGGCAAGGCCCTGGCCGAGGAGATAGGCGCGCTGTACGTCCACCTCGACGTCGGCTCCGAGGAGGGCTGGCGGGAGGCCGTCCGGGCGGTCAAGGACGCGTACGGGCGCATCGACGGACTGGTGAACAACGCCGGCATCCTGCGCTTCAACGCCCTCGTGGACACTCCGCTGGACGAGTTCATGCAGGTCGTGCAGGTCAACCAGGTCGGCTGCTTCCTCGGCATGAAGGCGGTGGCGCCGGAGCTGCCCGACGGCGGCACCATCGTGAACACCGCCTCCTACACGGCCCTGACCGGCATGGCGGCCGTCGGCACCTACGCCGCCACCAAGCACGCCGTGCTGGGGCTGACCCGGGTGGCGGCGCTGGAGCTGGCCGGTCGCGGGATCCGGGTCAACGCCATCTGCCCGGGCGCCGTCGACACCCCGATGTCCAACCCGGCCCGGCTGGACCCGGACGCCGACCCGGAGGAGATGAGCCGGGCCCTGGACGAGCTGTACCGCAAGCTCGTGCCGCTCGGGCGGGTCGGGCGGCCGGAGGAGGTGGCGCGGCTCGCCCTCTTCCTCACCTCGGAGGACTCCTCGTACATCACCGGGCAGCCGTTCGTGATCGACGGCGGATGGCTGGCGGGCGTCACCGTCATCTGACTAACCGTCAGCTATTGACGGTCACGGCGGCCGGTGCGACAGTCGGCCGGCAGGCATCAACTGACGGAGCGTCAGAAATAGCGATCGGAAGACACGCGTCAGAAAACACTGGGACGGTGAACCGCCTTGGAATTCGGGCTCTTTGTACAGGGATATGTGGGCAAGCGCGCCGAGACCGACCCGCTGGCCGAGCACAAGGCACTGATGGAGGAGACCGAGTACGTCATCCAGGCGGACAAGTCCGGCTTCAAGTACGCCTGGGCCTCCGAGCACCACTTCCTGGAGGAGTACTCCCACCTGTCGGCCAACGACGTCTTCCTGGGCTACCTGGCGCACGCGACCGAGCGCATCCACCTCGGCTCCGGGATCTTCAACCCGCTCGCCCAGGTCAACCACCCCGTGAAGGTCGCCGAGAAGGTCGCCATGCTGGACCACCTCAGCGAGGGACGCTTCGAGTTCGGCAGCGGGCGGGGCGCCGGCTCGCACGAGATCCTCGGGTTCATACCGGGGGTGACCGACATGAACCACACCAAGGAGATCTGGGAGGAGACGATCGCCGAGTTCCCGAAGATGTGGCTCCAGGACGAGTACGCCGGCTTCCAGGGCAAGCACTGGCAGCTGCCGCCGCGCAAGGTCCTGCCGAAGCCGTACGGGAAGTCGCACCCGGCGATGTGGTACGCGGCCGGCTCCCCGCCCTCGTACGCCATGGCCGCGAAGAAGGGACTCGGCGTGCTCGGCTTCAGCATCCAGAAGGTGTCCGACATGGAGTGGGTGCTCGAGCAGTACAAGTCGGCGATCGTGAACGCGGAACCCGTCGGGGACTTCGTCAACGACAACGTGATGGTGACGACGACGGCGATCTGCGCGCCCACGCACGCGGAGGCGATCGAGATCGCGGTGAACGGAGGGCTGCACTACCTGCCCTCGCTGGTCTTCCGGTACCACGACACCTTCCCCCGGCCGGAGGGCTTCCCGGTGTGGCCGCAGACGCTGCCCGCGTACACGCCGGAGTTCGTGGAGCTGCTGATCGAGGAGGAGCTGCTGATCTGCGGGGACCCGGACGAGGTGCTGCGGCAGTGCAAGCGCTGGGAGCAGGCGGGCGCCGATCAGCTGAGCTTCGGCCTGCCGGTGGGGGTGCCGAAGGAGGAGACGCTGCAGACGATCCGGCTGATCGGGGAGCAGGTGATTCCGAAGATCGACACGGATCCCGTGCACCGGACCAGCCGGTTCCGGGCGGCTGTGTAAGGGGGCGCCGGGCATGCTGGACCACCTGATCAAGGGCGCCACCGTCGTGGACGGCACCGGCGCCCCCGCCCGCACCGCCGACGTCGGTGTACGGGGCGGCCGCATCGTCGCCGTCGGCGAGATCACCGACGGCGCCCGCACCGTCGAGGACGCGCACGGGCTCGTCCTCGCCCCCGGCTTCGTCGATCCCCACACCCACTACGACGCCCAGCTCTTCTGGGATCCGTACGCGACGCCCTCGCTCAACCACGGGGTCACGACCGTCGCCGCCGGGAACTGCGGGTTCACCCTCGCGCCGCTCAACCCCGCCCGTCCCGAGGACGCCGACTACACCCGCCGGATGATGTCCAAGGTGGAGGGGATGTCCCTGGTGGCGCTGGAGGAGGGTGCGCCCTGGAACTGGCACTCCTTCGGGGAGTACCTGGACGCCCTGGAGGGGCGGATCGCCGTCAACGCCGGTTTCATGGTGGGGCACTGCGCACTGCGCCGGTACGTCATGGGGCCGCGGGCGGCCGGCGGACAGCCCACCGGGGACCAGCTCGGCGCGATGCTCCGCCTGCTGCACGAGGCCATGGACGCCGGGGCCTGGGGGCTGTCCACCACGCAGTCCCGTACCCACTCGGACGGGGACGGGCAGCCGGTGGCTTCCCGGCATGCGAAGCCGGCTGAGCTGCTGGCGCTGTCGAGGGCCGTCGGCGAGCACGAGGGCACGCAGATCGAGGCGATCGTCGCCGGGTGCCTGGACCAGTTCGCCGACGACGAGATCGACCTGCTGGTGGAGATGAGCGCGGTGGCGGGGCGGCCGCTCAACTGGAACGTCCTCACCGTCGACGCGGCCGTCCCCGAGCGGGTGCCGCGGCAGCTGAGCGCGAGCGAACGGGCCCGGAAGGCCGGCGGGCGGGTAGTGGCGCTCACCATGCCGATCCTCACCCCGATGAACATGTCGCTCGGCAGCTTCTGCGCCCTCAACCTCATCCCGGGTTGGGGGCCCGTCCTAGGGCTGCCGGTGCCGGAGCGGATCGCCAGGCTCCGGGACCCGGCCGTCCGGGCGGAGATGCTGCGCCGGGCCCGCTCCGAGGAGGCGGGCGTCTTCCGGCGGCTGGCGCACTTCGGGCGGTACGTCATCGGGGACACCTACAGCGCGGCCAACCGGGGACTGACCGGCCGGGTGGTGCGGGACATCGCCGAGGAGCGTGGGCTGGACCCCTTCGCCTGCCTGGTGGAGATCTGCGCCGACGACGAGCTGCGGACGGTCCTGTGGCCCATGCCGACCGACAACGACCCCGCCTCCTGGGCGCTGCGCGCCGAGACCTGGCAGCACGAGGACGTGCTGCTCGGCGGCTCGGACGCGGGCGCGCATCTGGACCGGATGTGCGGGGCGCCGTACACCACCCGGTTCCTCGGGGACTGTCTGCGCGGCCGGAAGCTGGTCGGGCTGGAGCGGGCGGTGCAGATGCTGACCGACGAACCGGCCCGGCTGTTCGGGCTCAGGGAGCGCGGACGGGTGCAGGAGGGCTGGCACGCGGACCTCGTCCTGTTCGACCCGGAGCGGATCGACGCCGGCCACGCCCGGCTGGTGCACGACCTGCCGGGTGACAGTCCCCGGCTGGACTCCGCGGCGATCGGGGTGCGGGCCGTGTGGGTCAACGGGGTGCAGGCGATCCGGGACGACGTGGTGACCGGCGCCGTACCGGGGAAGGTGCTGCGGTCGGGGACCGACACCCGGACGGTGAGCACACGGTGAGCGGGGCGCAGCGGCTGTTCGTCGGCGGGGAGTGGGTGGAGCCGGACGCCGGGCACTACCCGGTGACCGACCCGGCCACCGAGGAGACTGTCGGCTGGGCGCCGGAAGCGTCGCCGGAGCAGGTGCGGGCGGCCTGCGCGGCGGCCCGTGAGGCGTTCGGGGCGTGGTCGCGGACCCGGCCGGAGGAGCGGGCCGCGGTGCTGGCCCGGGCCGCCGACGTCATCCGGGAACGGACGGGGCCGTACACCGAGCTGGCCCGCGCGGAGACCGGCGCGACCACACCGACCGCCCGGGCGATGCAGGTCGGAGTGGCCGCCGCCCGGTTCCGCCGGTACGCGAGCGTGGAGCCCGCCGAGTGGGCCGTCGTCCCGCAGATCAACGAGGCCGGGCCGATGGGGAAGGCCGGCGTGACGGGCGCCTTGGCCGTACGGCAGCCCGTCGGGGTCGTCACCTGCATCACCTCCTACAACAACCCGTGGGCCAACCCGGCCGGCAAGGTCGCGCCGGCCCTCGCCATGGGCAACACGGTGGTGGTGAAGCCCGCCCCGCAGGATCCGCTGTCCGTCTACCGGATGGCCGAGGCGCTTCAGGCGGCCGGGGTGCCGCCGGGGGTGGTGAACGTCGTCTCCGGGCGGGAGGCGGCCGTGGGCGAGGCGGCGGTGGCCTGCGACGACGTCGACATGGTCAGCTTCACCGGGTCCACGGCCGTCGGCCGGCGGATCGCCGAGGCCTGCGGGCGGGACATGAAACGCCAGCTCATGGAGCTCGGCGGCAAGGGCGCGGCGGTCGTCTTCGACGACGCCGACCTCGGCTCGGCCGTCGCCGGCATCGGCACCACGTTCTCCTTCTACAGCGGCCAGATCTGCACGGCGCCGGCACGGGTGCTGGCCCAGCGCGGGGTGTACGACCGGCTGGTCGCGCAACTCGCCGCGTACGCAGGCAGGTTGAAGATCGGCGATCCACGGGAGGCGGACACGGTCGTCGGACCGGTGATCTCGGCGGAGCACCGGGCCCGGGTCGAGTCGTACGTCGAACTCGGCCGCAAGGAGGGCGCGTCGTTGGTCGCGGGCGGGGAACGGCCGTCGCCCGGGCGGGGGTTCTATGTCGCGCCCACGCTGCTGGCCGACTGCACCAACGACATGCGCGTGGCGAGGGAGGAGATCTTCGGGCCGGTCGTGGTGGTCATCCCCTTCGACGACGAGGAGGAGGCGGTGGCGCTCGCCAACGACTCCGAGTACGGGCTCATCGACTATGTCTGGTCCGGCGACGTGGCCAGGGCCTTCCGGGTGGCCCGGCGGCTGCGGGCCGGGGGCGTGGGCGTGAACACCGTCGGCCGCAACATGGAGGCCCCGTTCGGCGGCTTCAAGAAGAGCGGGGTGGGCCGGGACGTCGGCTCCTACGCGCTGCACGCCTACAGCGAGGTGCAGGCGATCGTGTGGCCGGGGTGAGGCGCACTCCTGGCACGCCCCGCATCCCCCCGGTGTCCGTCAGTTCTCCAGGTCCACCCGGACCGTCAGCAGATCGGTGCCGAACGCCCGTACCGCCACGCTGTTGAGACGGGGCAGGGCACGCAGGCGGGCCACCGGGTCGTCGTCGGGCAGGAGGTGGGCGGTGCCGCGGTGCCAGCGGCCGGCGATGCGGACGCGGACCCGCGGGTCGGCCTGGATGTTGCGCACGTACTGCGACCTGTGACCGAACTCGGAGACCAGCCAGAAGGACTGGCCCACCCGGCGGCCGCCCACCGGTGTCTGCCGGGGCAGGCCGGAGGTGCGGCCGGTCGTCTCCAGCAGGGTCTGGAACGGCAGCCGCCGGTTGAGCGGGTTGGCGAGGTGCCGCTGGAAGGCGGTCACCACGCGGTGCTTGCGGTCTGCGGGGGCTGACATGCCGGTTGCTCTCCTTGTCCGACGGCACGGCGTCGCGGCGGGGACGGTGTGCCGGCCTGGTGCAGGGCGTGTGACTTCTGGATTTTCCGGTGACTGTCGCGTGTTAGCCTCCCCCGCGGCCGTGATCATTTCAACGGGGGAGCCTGATGGGCGCGTCTTCGGGTGGCTGCACGGTCGGGCGACACGGCGACGCTGGAGTCCCTGGGCAAGCTCTACCAGAAGCAGGACCTCGAGGACCTCTGCAGGCGCATCGACAAGGTGGCCGGAAGGGCCTGCCGACCTGGGTCGGCGAGAACGACTTCATCAACGGACACCTGGGCAGGGCAGCGGACAGTGGACTCAACGACGCGTACACCGTGTACCTCCCGACGGCGAAGTGGGCCGCGTCTGCGGCGTCCGGAAAGGGCGGCGGGCGGTGCCGTCGCGGCGGTCGCGCTGCTCATGCTCGCCGCGGGCTGCGGGTCGGGCACCGACGAGCCCGTCCCCGTCGCGAAACCCACCGGCGAACCCCGCATCACCGCGAAGGTCGGGGAGCGCTTCACGCTCACCGTCCACCAGAACGCCTCCGCCCGTGAGCACTGGTACCTGTCCGGCCCCAGGCCCGACGGCGAGGTGGTCCGCGAGCGCGGGCAGCACAGCACCCCGGACTCCGGCGGCAAGCACCTGGCCGGCGCCGGCAGCCGCCTCACCTTCACCTTCGAGGCCACCGGCAAGGGCAGCACCCGGATCGTGCTGACCCACTGCACGTTCGCCACCACCTGCGACGGGGACGGCGGCGGCACCCCGGCCCCGGCGTCGACCGCACCGTACCGGCAGTCCGCGCCGAAGCGCGTCACCTACACCGTCACCGTCCGCTGAGCCGGCCGACACCACCGACACCGGAACATGAACCCCCGTCTCGAACCCCGCCCCTGATCCCCCGGACCGCACCGACGACGAGCCGGCCCGGGTCGACATCTCCGTCCTGCTCCGCTACGGCCGCACCGCACCGCCCGGCCCCCGGCGCACCGCCCTGTCCGGCGACGGCGACGGCGCCGCGGGCGCGGCGGTGCTGCTCGCTGCGACCGGAACGGTCCACCGGCTCGCGACGCCCGGTACGGCACCTCGCCGCGTTGTCGCATCACCCGGGTACATCCAGCACGCGAGCGATGCTCCTCTCGGTCTGCGGCCGCATCGCGCTGGAGTACGGCCTGCGGTTCGACGCGATGCGGCGCGAGTGGGCCGAGTGGGCGGCGGAGCAGCTCACGCAGTCCCGAGGAAGACGGGATTGGTGAAGGCGGCCAGCGGGCCCGGCAACGGCCCGAGCGCCGCCTCGTGGCGCAGCTCGGCGCGTACGTACGCCGCGTAGGAGGGCGTCGTGTGCCACTCGACCGTGCCCGCGCCCGCCACCGGCAGCGGATCACTGGTGAACAGCACCCCCTGGTCGGTGACGAACCGCACCGTGCAGCGCGGGGCCCCCGAGACCTCGAGCCGTACGGTCACCGGGGTGCCGGCGGCCACCTCCAGCCGCTCCCCGATGCCCGCCTGCTGCCCGCGCCCGCCCGTCACCGTGAGGGCGAGGGTGACGTTCTTCGACTCGGCCACGTAACTGCGTCCCGCGCGGAGGCCCTCCTGGATCGCCTCCCGGGTCAGGTCGTCGGCGAGGACGACGGTCTGGGGCATGCCGACCGCGTCCGGGTCGCGGTGCGCGTCACTGTTGCCCATCGCCGGGAGCCAGGGCCGCCCCTGCCGCACGGAGGCGACCAGCAGGTTGTCCCACTCGGCCAGCGTCACCTCGTCGTCCGGGGTGTAGGGGCCGTTCCACACCTCCACGGCGTCCGCCTCGCCGAAGCCGAACTTCCAGCCGCAGCCGACGCAGGTGGCGTGCGGGTGGGCGGGGACGACCAGGCCGCCGGCGTGGCGGACGTCCCGAGCGAAGCGGGCCCAGCGGTTGTCCCGGGCCCGGTAGCGCCAGTCCACGAACGTGCCCGGCTCGGTGCCGAGCGCCAGCACGTGGCCGTTCCGGGTGGTGATCTCCTCGCCGAGCATGATCAGCAGGTCGTCGCCCGCCTGGTCCGCCCAGTGGGGGTGCGCGGAGTGGGTGTTGTGGTCCGAGGAGTTGATGAAGTCCAGGCCCGCCGCCCGTGCGAGGGCCGCGATCTCGGCCGGGGTGCGGCGGCCGTCGGAGTACCAGGAGTGCAGATGGCAGTCGCCCCGGTACCAGGCCCGGCCCCGCCCCTTGGCCCGGGAAGGCGGATACACCGGCCGCGGGGTCTCACCCGCCTCGCCGTAGGTCAGCGTGACGGTCAGCTCGTACGTCAGGCCCTGCGGCGCCACCGTGTAGGGGCCGAGCGCGACGTACCAGGTGCCCTGCCGCACCGGGCCGGGGATGTAGCCGGGCGTCGCGTCGTCGGCGCGGACGAAGAACTCCGTGCGGGCGCCGCCCGACCAGCCTCTGAACCCCCGGCCGCCCAGCTCGGTGCCGCGCTCGTCGAACAGGCCGATGTCGAGGGCGTTGCCCTGGGTGCCGACCGGGACCGAGGGCTTGTCGTAGGTGTAGGAAACCTTGATCTCCCGTACGCCGGCCGGGACTTCGACCGGCACATACACGAAGTCGGGGGAACCGGGCGGCAGGGTGCCGTGCACCGTCCGGGTCTCCTGGCGCTGACCGTCCGCCGCTGCGAAACTCACGCTTCCCAACGTAAGGGCAGCGGCGGCGCCCGTCACGAACAGCGCGCGTCTGCCGATGCCGTGAGCCTGATCGTGCGTGTCTTCACCCATGGTGGTCACCCTTCCAGCCGGGCGTGAACTCCCGTGAAAGAAAAGGGGATTGCGGTGCGACTATGTGACATGCACGCGACGTTCAGGGTCATGGCCGGACAATCCCGACCAGTCGGTATGGACAGGTGAAGACAGGCCCGGTACAGATGGGCCATGCGAATCGCCGTCACCGTCTTCCTGACCGACGAGACCATCGCCCCGGTGCGACTCGCCCGCGAACTCGAGCAGCGCGGCTTCGCCGGCCTCTACCTGCCCGAACACACCCACATCCCGGTGGAGCGCACGACCCCGTACCCCGCCGGCGGCGACCTGCCCCGCGCATACGGCCGCACCCTCGACCCCTTCGTCGCCCTCGGCCAGGCCGCGGCCGTCACCGAGCGCCTCGGTCTGGGCACCGGCATCTCGCTGCCCGCCCAGCACGACCCCATCGCGCTGGCCAAGCAGATCGCCACCCTCGACCATCTGTCCGGCGGCCGCTTCACGTTCGGCCTCGGGTACGGCTGGAACGCGGAGGAGGCCGCCGACCACGGGGTGGACTGGCGCACCCGCCGGGAGCTGGTCCGGGACCGGATGCGGCTCATGCAGGCGCTGTGGTCGGAGGAACCGACCGCCTACGACGGCGAGTTCGGCGGCGTACGGGCCAGTCACGCGCACCCCAAGCCGGTGCGCAAGCCGCGCGGTCCGGTGACCGGCCCGCGCACGCTCGTGGGCGGCGCCGCCGGGCCGAAGCTGTTCGCGCACATCGCCGAGTACGCCGACGGCTGGCTGCCGATCGGCGGCCGGGGCCTCACCGAGTCACTGCCGGTGCTGCGCTCGGCCTGGGCGGACGCGGGCCGCGACCCCTCCGCGCTCCACGTCGTCCCGTACGCGGTCCAGCCCACCCCGGGCAAGCTGGCCCACTATGCCGAGTCGGGCGTCGAGGAGGTCGTACTGCAACTGCCGTCGGCGGGCGAGGCTGAGGTCCTTCGCGCACTGGACGGATACGCCGCGTACGTGTAGGCGGCGGGCGGGGCGGCCGGCCCGCGGGCGCGGGGAACGGCTCGGCCGGCCACGGCGAACCCGTACCCGGCAACCCGCACCGCCTCCCCGGACGCCCCCGACCTCGAGGAACCGGCGGCGTCCAACCGTATGGTTGAGGGATGACGACTTCCGCGGCTCCCGGAACCGGCCCGACCGAGAACTCCATGCGTCGCGCTCTCAAACGCGCCCGGGACGGCGTCGCCCTCGACGTCGCGGAGGCGGCGGTGCTGCTCCAGGCCCGCGGAGAGGCCCTGACGGACCTCGCCGCGTCCGCCGCCCGGGTCCGTGACGCGGGCCTCGAACAGGCGGGCCGTCCCGGTGTCATCACGTACTCGAAGAGTGTCTTCGTCCCCCTCACCCGGCTGTGCCGGGACACATGCCACTACTGCACCTTCGTGACCGTCCCCGGCAAGCTGCGCCGCGCCGGGCACGGGATGTTCATGTCCCCCGACGAGGTCCTCGACATCGCCCGCAGGGGTGCCGCCCTCGGCTGCAAGGAAGCCCTGATCACCCTGGGCGACAAGCCCGAGGACCGCTGGCCGCAAGCGCGCGAGTGGCTGGACGCGCACGGCTATGACGACACGATCGCCTATGTCCGCGCCGTCTCCATCCGCATCCTGGAGGAGACGGGCCTGCTGCCCCACCTCAACCCGGGTGTGATGACGTGGACGGACTTCCAGCGCCTGAAGCCGGTGGCGCCGTCCATGGGCATGATGCTGGAGACGACGGCGACCCGCCTCTGGTCGGAGCCCGGCGGCCCGCACCACGGCTCCCCGGACAAGGAACCGGCCGTACGCCTGCGGGTGCTGGAGGACGCCGGCCGCTCCTCCGTCCCCTTCACCTCCGGCCTGCTCATCGGCATCGGCGAGACGCACGAGGAGCGCGCGGAGTCCCTCTTCGCGCTCCGCAAGGTCTCCCGCGCCTACCACGGCATCCAGGAACTGATCATCCAGAACTTCCGCGCCAAGCCGGACACGGCGATGCGCGGCATGCCGGACGCCGAACTGGACGACCTGGTCGCCACGGTGGCCGTGGCCCGCCACATCATGGGTCCGTCCGCCTGCCTCCAGGCGCCGCCGAACCTGGTCGACTCCGAGTACGAGCGGCTGATCGGCGCCGGCATCGACGACTGGGGCGGGGTGTCGCCCCTGACCATCGACCACGTCAACCCCGAGCGTCCCTGGCCGCAGATCGAGGAGCTGGCCGCGAAGTCGGCCGACGCGGGCTTCGAACTGCGCGAACGCCTCTGCGTCTACCCGGAGTTCGTGCTCCGCGGCGAACCCTGGCTGGACCCGCGGCTGCGCCCGCACGTGAGCGCGCTGGCCGACCCGGCGACCGGCCTGGCCCTGCCGGACGCGGCCGTCGAGGGCCGGCCCTGGCAGGAGCCGGAGGACACCTTCGTCCCCACCGGACGTACGGACCTGCACCGCACCATCGACACCGAGGGCCGCGGCGCCGACCGGCGCGACGACTTCGACGAGGTGTACGGCGACTGGGAGGCACTGCGCGAGGCGGCAGCCCCCGGCATGGCGCCCGAGCGCATCGACACCGATGTGCGCCAGGCCCTGCGCACCGCGGCCGACGACCCGACGAGGCTGACCGACGCCGAGGCCCTGGCCCTCCTCCACGCGGACGGCCCGGCGCTGGACGCGCTGTGCCGGGTCGCCGACGACGTGCGCAGAGCGGCGGTCGGCGACGACGTGACGTACATCGTCACCCGCAACATCAACTTCACCAACGTCTGTTACACCGGCTGCCGCTTCTGCGCCTTCGCCCAGCGCCGCACGGACGCCGACGCCTACACGCTCTCGCTGGAGCAGGTCGCGGACCGCGCCCAGCAGGCCTGGGACGTGGGCGCGGTCGAGGTGTGCATGCAGGGCGGCATCCACCCGGACCTGCCCGGGACGGCGTACTTCGACATCGCGAAGGCGGTGAAGTCCCGCGTTCCCGGCATGCACGTGCACGCCTTCTCCCCGATGGAGGTGGTCAACGGCGCGACCAGGACCGGGATGCCGATCCGAGAGTGGCTCTCCGCCGCCAAGGAGGCCGGGCTGGACTCCATCCCCGGCACGGCGGCGGAGATCCTGGACGACGAGGTCCGCTGGGTGCTGACCAAGGGCAAGCTGCCCGCGGCCACCTGGACGGAGGTGGTGCGGACGGCCCACGAACTGGGCATCCGTTCCTCCTCGACGATGATGTACGGCCACGTCGACCAGCCCCGTCACTGGCTCGGCCACCTGCGCACTCTCGCCGGTATCCAGCGGGAGACGGGGGGCTTCACCGAGTTCGTCACCCTCCCCTTCATCCACACCAACGCCCCGGTGTACCTGGCGGGCATCGCCCGTCCGGGGCCGACGACGAGGGACAACAGGGCGGTGACGGCCATGGCCCGCCTCCTGCTCCACCCCTGGATCCCCAACATCCAGACGAGTTGGGTCAAGCTGGGCGCCGAGGGTGCGGCGGAGATGCTCCGCTCCGGCGCGAACGACCTGGGCGGCACCCTGATGGAGGAGACCATCTCCCGTATGGCGGGCTCGTCGTACGGCTCGTACAAGTCGGTCCGCGACCTGGTGGCCGTGGCCGAGGCGGCAGGCCGCCCGGCGAAGCCGCGCACGACCCTGTACGGCGAGGTGCCGCAGGAGCGCCGGCGCGCGGCGGAGGCCTCCGACGGCCACCTGCCGGAATTGTTGCCGGTCCTGGACTGAGTACGATGATCCGACCCGCGACCCGAGGCGGGGTCCCGTAGCGGAGGAGATGCGTACCCGTGGCTGCCCGACTGCCCTCCTGGGCCTGGGTCACCGGCCTGACGGTGGGCGCGACCGTTGCCGTCGCCGCCCTCGCCGTCCAGGCGGACCACGGGCCGCGTCCCGCGGCCGCCGTGACCAGGCCGAGCCCGTCGGCCTCGGCGAGCGCCCATGTCTCCACCGCGCCGCACTCCCCGGCATCGCCCGCGTTGCCGGACGGCTCCGGCGAGGGCCGCCGGATCGTCTACTCGCTCGGCGAGAAGCGCCTGTGGCTGGTCGACGCGACGGGCAGGGCGACGCGCACGTTCACGGTGTGGCCGGGCACGGTGAGCCCGCAGCCCGGCCGTTACTCGATCATCAAGCGCGGCCGGCCCGTCAAGGGCTCGGACGGCGTGCAGATCGAGCACGTGATGTACTTCACCGTCGTTTCCGGCGTGAACATAGCCTTCTCCAACGCCCTGGACGGCTCTTCGCCGCCGCCGTCGGACGGCAAGAAGCTGGGCGGCATCCGCATGCGCAAGCAGGACGGCGCCGCCCTCTGGGCGTTCGGAGATCAGGGCACCAGGGTGACGGTCGTCACATAGCCGGGTCCTGTGTGCGCCGCGCCGGGAGCTGGTTGACGATCAGGGCGACGCCGCTCAGCAGGAAGATCCGGGTCGCGGCGTCGAGCCCGTTCCAGGCCTTGGACTGCCACATGGAGAACCACTCGCCGCCGATCGCGATGAACCCGGCCCCGAAGAGCAGCAACAGCATCAGCAGCCCGTAGGTGGAGATGCGCCGTGCGAGGTCGTCGTCCCTGCGCCGCGCCCAGAGGTACGTGCCCCAGATCAGGACCAGGGCGGACACCGTCTCCCACGCGATGATCAGGACGTAGGCGGTGTCCTGCAGTGCCGTACTGGTGATGGCCCGCCACATCAGGTCGTCGTCCTTGAAGGTCGTGTCCATCGCCAGCACATGCCGGACGAACTGCTGGTTCGTCCCGAAGTCCGTGATGTTCCCGAAGGCGACGAGGGCGATGTAGAGGGCGAGCATGCCGGTGAGCACACCGGCGGCCAGCGCGAGGCCGGTGTGACGGGAGGGCGCGGTGGTCACGGCCCCGTCGTGACGCGTGGGGGTGGTGGTCATGGCTGGATTCTCCCCGACGAACGGCCGCTTCTCCCACGCGCATTGCGCCAGAATGAGAAGGCGGGCGGCGTTCCCGAGGGGGGCGTGCCGCAGGCGATGGCGGCGATGAGCAGCTCAGCGCCCGGTTCACCAGCCATGACGACGTCCAGCTCACCGGCTGACCGGGGCCTGTCCCGTCACCACCGGCCGGACCTTGGTGAGCATCAGGTCCAGGAACTGGTCCGGGTGCCGGAAGGACGCGAAGTGGCTCGCCCCCCGGATGAGGGCGAAGTCCTTCACAGGGGCCGTGACCGACTCGTAGAAGCGGTGGGCCGGTTCCGGCGGGGTGAGGACGTCGTGCTCGCCCTGGAAGAGGAAGAAGGGCAGGCGAAAGGCGGTGCCTTCGGCGTGTTCGTCGATCGTCGTCGCCTGGGGGCCCAACGCCTCCGAGAAGGTCTGGGCCTTCAGATAGGTGCGCAGGTCGCGCAGGGTGTGGAGCGGGGAGAACCAGAGCGAGCGGATGACGACCGTCTTCATCGTGTCGTAGGTGAGCGGGTCGGTCGTGACCACCGTCTTCGCGTACTCCGCCCACTCGTGCGCGGACCAGGCCGAGGGGTCCGCGCCGATGGCCGCCATCCGTGCCCGTTGCTTCTTCTTCCCCGCCTTCTCCAGCCGGGCCAGCAGTGCCTCGTAGGCGAAGGTGTCCCGCCCCCCGCCGACGATGTTCTGGTCGGTGCCCACGTACGCCGAGTACAGCTCGGGGTGGCTGCGGGCCAGGCGGAGCCCGGTGACCGTGCCGAAGCTGTTGGCGACCAGCAGGACCTGGGCCACGCCCAGGCGGGTGCGGATGTGGTTCGTGACCTCCAGGGCGTCCGCGTGGAGGCGCTCGAGAGTCAGCTCGCCCTGCCCTTCCGGGCCGCCCGCCGCGAAGGTCCTGCCGGCGCCCCGCATGTCCCAGCGGACGATGGTGAAGTGCCGCTCCCAGGCGCGGGTGCGCGGGGTGAAGACGAGGTTGGAGGCGCCGGGGCCGCCGTGGAGCTCCAGGATCACGGGGTTGGCCCGGTCGTCGCCGCGGACGGAGATCCACTGGTCGATGCCGCCGATGCGGACGTAGGAGGACTCGTCGATGCCGTTCGGGGTGGTGATCGCGAGCTTCCTGGCGTGGGCGCGGCGCTTGAGGGCCCGGTAGGTCAGCAGCATGGTGTTCCCCCTAAACTGTTTATGCCATCAGCTGTTCTGACGTGTTTACGGTATATACAGTTCTCGGGTGGAGTCAACGGGCTTCGCCGAAGTCGAGCAGCACTCGGGCAGGAGGGGCCTCGTGGCCGGACGGAACGCCAGGAGCGGCAAGGACCAGCAGGACGGGCCGCGCGACCCGCAGGCGGTGCTCGCGCTGCTGTGGGGCGAACAGGAGCAGCCCACGCGCGGGCCCAAGCCGACGCTGTCCCCGCAGCGCATCGCCGCGGCCGCCGTCGAACTGGCCGATGCCCAGGGGCTGGACGCGGTCTCGATGAGCAAGGTCGCCGCCGGGTTCGGCGTCTCGGCGATGGCGCTCTACCGCTATGTGCCCGGCAAGGCGGAACTGGTGGAGCTGATGATCGAGTCGATGCTCGCCGAGGTCCCCGACCTCTCCGCCGCGGAGGGCGACTGGCGAGCCGGGGTACGGCTGTGGGCCCGCCGGTGCCTGGATCTCTACCGGGCCCACCCCTGGGCGCTGGCGGCCACCGCGATGCGCCGCCAGGTCATGGGCCCGCACCAGCTCGGCTGGCTGGACGCGGCGCACGCGGCGCTGGAACCCACCGGCCTGCCGGCGGCCCAGCGGCACCAGGTCTTCGTCCTGGTCGTCGGCCTGGTGCGCAGCCTCGCCCAGCAGACGGCCGACTTCGACGCGGATCAGGACCGGGAGTGGGACCGCCTCACCGGTGAGGTCCTCGAACGCCACGCGGACCGGTTCCCGGCCCTGACCCGGGCCATCGCCGACGGCGCCTTCGGCCCTGCCGGCACCGACCCGCTCGACTTCGGGCTCGACCGGATCCTCGACGGGGTCGAAGCGCTCGTGGCCGGGCGTCGCGGCTGAGTGGCCGCTCAGTCGTGGCCGGGTGGCCGTGGCGTCGCAGCTGTGTGGTCTTGGCTGAGCGGGAATGACCACTGAAGGGCGATTTGCCCCCGTGAACGGACCGTTCCCCGTCGATTACAGTGCTGAGCGTCGTACGGACGGACGGTGCCGTGGGGAGGTCTGGGTGAGTGCGACATCCGGCGCCGTCTGGGGCCGAGCCGAGCAGCAGGACTTCCGCAGCCGGGTGCGCGGCACCCTGCTCGGGGCCGCCGTGGGCGACGCGCTCGGCGGACCCGCCGATCCGCTGTCCCTGGAGGAGATCCGGGCCGCATACGGCCCCGAGGGCCTGCTCGACCTGGCCTTCGGGCACGGCCGGCGCGGCACGGTCACCCACCACACCCAGCTCACCCTGTTCAGCGTGGACGGGCTGATACGGGCCCAGGTGCGCCGCGACACCGGCGCCTGGCACCCGCCGACCGATCTGCACCGGGCGTATCTGCGCTGGGCGGCCACCCAGCGGGACTGGGGGCCGGACGAGCGCCGCAAGGACGACGGCTGGCTCGCGCGCGAGGAGTGGCTGTACGCCCGCCGGGATCCGACCCGGGCGCTGCTCATCGGGTTCGGCGACGACACCCTGGGCACGCTGGAGTCGCCGAAGAACCCCGGCGAACTGGGGCCGGAGGCGGTGGCCCGGTCGGCTCCCTTCGGGCTGCTGGTCGGCTGGGAGCCGCAGCTCGTCGCGCAGCTGGCGGTGGAGTGCGCGGCCCAGAGCCACGGGCATCCCATCGCCTACCTGTCGGCGGGCGCGTACGCCGTGATCGTGCACGCGCTGGCCCGGGGGGAGAGCCTGGACGGTGCCGTGCAGCGGGCTCTGGCCCTGCTCGCCGCCCGGCCCGGGCACCAGCCCGTCTCGGACGCCCTGCAGCATGCCCTGGGCGCGGTGCGGCAGGGCATTCCGGGCCCGGCACGGGTGGAGGAACTGGCCGGCGACGGTACGGCGGACGGGTTGCTCGCGGCGTCGGTGTACTGCGCGCTGGTGGCGGAGGACGTGCGGCACGGGTTGTGCCTGGCGGTCAACCAGAGTGGTCCCTCGGCGGCGGCGGGGGCTCTGACCGGCGGTCTGCTCGGTGCCCTGCACGGCGAGACGGCCCTCCCGCCGGCCTGGCTGGCCGAGCTGGAGGGCCGTTCCACGGTGCTGGAACTGGCGGACGACTTCGCGATGGAGATGACCCAGGGGCCTGCGTTGCACGGTCCTGCGGGATCGTCGCCCGGGTGGCTGGCCCGCTATCCGAGGGCCTGAGCGAGAGCGCCCCGCAGGGGCGGCGGTGACTGCGCGACCGGTCACGCCGGATCCGCACCCGGCGATGCAGCAGCACCCCTACGGCGCCCCCACCACATCGTCCCCCGCACCCGCCGGCACCGGCACCGCCAACGCCGCGTCCCCGTCCGAGTTGACCTTCTCGATGACGGCGAGGCGCTCCGGGGTGTCCTCCGGCTTCAGGTACCCGAGGACGATGTACAGCACCAGGGACACCGCCAGCGGCACCGAAACCTGGTACTGGAGCGGCACCCCGCCGGAGACGTGCCAGCTGATGGGGTAGTTCACCAGCCAGAACGCCAGCAGGCCCGCCGCCCAGCTGGTCAGCGCCGCCGTGGGGCCGGAGCGGCGGAACGGGCGGAGCAGACCCAGCATCATCGGGATCGCGATCGGGCCCATCAGACCGGCCACCCACTTGATGACGACCGTGATGATGTCCTTGAAGGCGGGTGAGTTGACCTGTGTGGCCACCGCCATGGACAGGGCCAGGAAGACGACCGTCGTGACCCGGGCGGCGACCAGCCCCGACCGCTGACCCCACGCCCGCGCGCGAGCGGAGAGCACCGGCGCCACGTCGCGGGTGAACACCGCGGCGATCGCATTGGCGTCGGAGGAGCACATGGCCATCGTATGGGAGAAGAAGCCGACGACGACCAGGCCCAACAGGCCGTGCGGCAGCAGCTGTTCGGTCATCAGGCCGTAGGAGTCGGAGCCGTCCGGCTTCTGCGCGTGGACCAGCAGCGGTGACATCCACATCGGGAAGAACAGCACCACCGGCCAGATCAGCCACAGGACGGCGGACAGCCGGGCCCCGCGCTCGGCCGCGTGCGCACTGCCCGTCGCCATGTACCGCTGGGCCTGGTTGAGCATGCCGCCGTTGTACTCGAAGAGCTTGATGAAGAGGAAGGCGAGCAGGAACACCGTGCCGTAGGGGCCGACGAGCGGCTTGCCGTGGCCGTGCAGGGCCGGCTGGTTCCAGGCGTCGAGGAGGCCGATGTGCTTGTCGTTCAGCTTCAGGACGACCGCCACGAACATCGAGACGCCGGCCAGCAACTGGATGACGAACTGGCCGAGTTCGGTCAGCGCGTCCGCCCACAGGCCGCCGATCGTGCAGTACACGGCGGTGATCGCACCGGTGATCAGGATGCCCTGGTTCAGGGTGACGCCGGTGAACACCGACAACAGGGTGGCGATCGCCGCCCACTTGGCGCCCACGTCCACGATCTTCAGGAGCATGCCGGACCAGGCGAGCGCCTGCTGGGTGGAGAGGTCGTAACGGCTCTTCAGGTACTCCAGCGGGGAGGCCACATGGAGCCGTGAGCGCAGCCGGTTGATGCGGGGCGCGAACAGCTTCGACCCGATGGCGATGCCGAGCGCGATGGGGAAGGACCAGGTGACGAAGGAGGTGACGCCGTAGGTGTAGGCGATGCCCGCGTACCCGGTGAACATGACCGCGCTGTAGCCCGACATGTGGTGCGAGATGCCGGACAGCCACCAGGGCATCTTGCCGCCGGCCGTGAAGAAGTCGGAGACGTTGTCCACGCGCTTGTGCGACCAGACGCCGATCGCGACCATCACACCGAAGTAGCCGATGAGTACGGCCCAGTCGAGACTGTTCATGTGCTCGATCGTGGGTGCGGCCACATGAACACGACAAGCGAGTGTAAGGTCAAGTCAAAGTAAAGATGTTCGTCTTGATGACTGCTGTTCAGTCACATGAACAGGTGCCGTGGTGGCGCCGGTTGGGTCAGCGCATCAGCTCTCCCGCGTTGACCAGCAACGACTGCCCGGTGACGGCCCGCGCCCGGTCCGAGGACAGGAACACCGCCGCGTCCGCCACGTCCCCGTCCGTCGCCAGCTCCGGCAGCGCCATCCGCTCCGTCAGCCGCCCCAGCACCTCGGCCTCCGTCACCCCTTCCGTCTGCGCGGTGAACCGCACGTAGGCCTGGACCGGCGGCCCCCACATCCAGCCCGGCAGCACGGTGTTGACCCGGATCCGGTACGGTCCGAGCTCGCGCGCCAGCGAGTACATCGCGCTGGTCAACGCCCCCTTCGACGCGGCGTAGGCCGCCTGTTTCACCTGTGAGGGCGCGGCGACGGCCGACTGCGTCCCGATGAACACCACGGAACCGCCGCCGGCCGCCTTCAGGGCCGGCAGGCAGGCCCGGGTCATCCGCAGCGTGCCGAGCAGGTTCACGTCGACGACCGACCGCCAGGTCGCGAAGTCCGCGTCCTCCAGGCCGCCGAGACAGGAGTCCCACGCGGCGACATGCACCACCGCGTCGACGCCGCCGAACCGCTCCCGCGCCAACTGCGCCAGCGCCGCGCACTGGCCCTCGTCGGTGATGTCCGTCGCCCGGTACGCCGTACTCCTGCCGTCCGGGTCGATCTCGTAAGCACTCTTGGCGAGGTTCGCCTCGGTGCGCGCGCCGAGCACCGCGTTCCCCCCGTCCCGTACGACGGCCGCCGCGACCTGGTGGCCCAGCCCGGCGCCCACTCCCGAGACGACGACGGTCTTGCCGGTGAGCAGTGACATGGGGCCTCCCGGGCTCTGGCGCTTCATCTGACGGAGCGTCAGAGTATGGGGGGCCGGTGCAGGACGGAAGGGGACGGAAGGGGAAGCGCATGAGCGAGGACACCCGCAGCGAGACGTACGGCGAACTGGCCGCCGTGGGTCCGTACGGCGTCCGCCCGGGCCACGCCCTGATCACCATGGTCGAGCCGCACCCCGGACACGAGTACGCCTACAACCGCTGGTACGAGGACGACCACTACTACGCCGGCGCGATGGCCATGCCCTGGATGTACGCGGGCCGCCGCTGGGTGGCGACCCGGGATCTGCAGTTCCTGCGGTACCCCGAGAAGTCGGCCGTCGCCCAGCCCGTCACCGCGGGCTGCTACCTCTCCACCTACTGGATCACCGACGGCCGTTACGACGACCACATGAAGTGGACCGTCGCCATCAACCGGCGGCTCAACCGCGACGCCCGCGTCCACCACGACCGCACCCACGTCTTCACGGCCTTCCAGGACCACGAGACGACGGTGTACCGCGACGGCGCTGCGGGCCCCCGGGACTTCCACGCCCTCGACCACCCCTACGCCGGGCTGGTGCTGGAGGTGATCGACAGCGAGTCGGCCGAGCAGCGTGAGGAGCTGACCCGGTGGCTGCGCGAGCGGCATCTGCCGAAGCGGCTGTCCGGCTCCCCGGCCGCGATGGTCACCGTGTTCCGGCCCACCCCGCTGCCCGGCGACCGCATGACCTACGTCAAGCAGGTGGAGGGGGTCGGCACCCGCCTGACCCTGCTGTGGTTCCTGGAGGCGGACCCGCGCGCGTGCTGGACCGGGCACTGCACGGGGCTGGACGCGGACGTGGCGGACTCCGGTCTCGGCAGGGTGGAGCTGGTGGCGCCGTTCATCCCGACGATTCCGGGCACGGACACCTACGTGGACCGGCTCCGCTGAGGGTCACGGCGCCTTCAGCTCGTCCGGGCAGGGCGTGCCCCTGGGCAGCTGGTACGGCGCCGCCAGCCGGTAGGTGCCGGGCCTCGGCGCCAGCAGCATCGTCCACTTGTCGCCCTTGGCGTCCTCCGGCGTCTCCATCAGGCACCCGTTGACGTTGTCGTACGACTTCGGCGTGCCGTCGGCCCGGTGCCTGGACGCCTCCGTCTCCTGCGGCGCCTTCACGCTCTTGCCGTGCTCGTCCACGATGCTCAGCCACGGCGAGTACGGGATCCTGATCAGGATCCGCCCGGCCTTGCGCACCTGGAGCGTCATCTCGCCCTGCCCGGCGCGGTCCACCACGGCGTCGGGCTCGGCGAGCGGCGCGGGATCGGTGACCCGGAACAGCTGCCAGTTGGCGTCGCCCCAGACCTGCTTCAGATAGGGCATTCCGCGCTGGAGCAGCTGCCGCTCGCGCTCACCGCCGTCGCCGTCCGGGTTGTCCTTCGGCAGCACGACGAAGTGCACGGCCCAGCGCTGCAGCCACTCGTGGTAGTTCGCCGAGTTGAGGGTGTCGTCGTAGAAGAGGGGGTTGCGCTCCATGTCGGCCTGCCGGTTCCAGCCCCGTGCCAGGTTGACGTACGGCGCGAGCGCGGAGGCCTCGCGGTGCGAGCGCGCCGGGACCACCTCGACGCGGCCCTTCTCCGCGCCCGCCTTCTGCAACTGGTGCACGAGCGGGGCCAGCTCCCGGGCCCAGGACGCGGCCGGGGTCGTGTGCACGATGTCGTCGACCGACTTGTAGCCGATCCAGCCGGCGAAACCGAGGAGCGCCAGCACGGTCGTGTACCACCTGCGGGACTTCCGCACGGTGAACGGCAGCGTGGCCACCAGCGTCGCACCCGCGAACAGCATCGGCAGCCGGGAGATGTTCGACCCGATCTGCGAGCTGATCAGCCACACCAGGACCACGCTGACGCTGTAGACGGCGGCGCTCAGCCGGACCGTCACCCACTGCCGGGGAACGAGGAACAGGCACAGCAGTCCGTACGTCAGGGGCAGGATCACCGAGCCGATCGTCATCGGCTGGGTGCCGGAGAAGGGGAAGAGGAAGTACGAGGCGGCGACCACGACCGTCGGGGCGAGACCCAGCGCCCAGGCGCCCGGCCGCCGCTTCTGCAGGAACAGCGCGACCGCCACCAGGCCGACGAACAGCCCCGAGACGGGGGAGGCCATGGTGGACAGACCGGCCAGCGGGGCGGCCACCGCCGCCTTCGCCCAGCGTTTGTGCCGCCACCGGTACGGCCAGCAGAAGACGGCCGCGACGGCGCCGAGCGCGAACATCGTGCCCAGCCCGAAGGTCACCCGGCCCGAGATCGCGTTGCACAGCAGCGCGACCACGCCGGCGAGCGACACCCACAGCGGGTTCTTCACCGCACGGCTGCGAATCAGGATCATGGTCAGCAGACCGGCCGACACCGTGCCGGCGATCATCATCGACGTACGCACGCCGAGGACGGCCATCAGATACGGCGACACCACGCTGTACGAGACGGGGTGCATGCCGCCGTACCAGGCGAGGTTGTACGCCGAGTCGGGGTGCCGGCCGACGAACTCCGCCCAGGCGTCCTGCGCCGCGAGATCACCACCGCTGTTCGCAAACGTGAAGAACCAGGCGATGTGCAGGAGACCCGCGAGAGTCGTTATGGACAGGGCGGGGTGCTTGAGCAGCCGCTGCCGCAGAGGTTCTGCGGCGGTGAGGAGACGTGCGAACCAGCGCGGGTCGGGGCGTACGCCGGGGCGGCCGGGGCGATCACCGTCCGTACGGCCGTCCGGGTGATCGGTGCCATCCTCCGGGGC
Source organism: Streptomyces sp. NPDC046759 (assembly GCF_040645475.1). NCBI lineage: Bacteria > Bacillati > Actinomycetota > Actinomycetes > Kitasatosporales > Streptomycetaceae > Streptomyces > Streptomyces sp. NPDC046759. Next base: position 43,890 of record NZ_JBEYYJ010000017.1, read on the forward strand.
AGCCGTGGACAGGCGTATTCGCGGGCCGGATCCCGGGCCCGGATCGGCGTCGTCGGCGCGTGTCGGCTCCGCTGTGGCCACCTGAGGCACTCCCCGTGTCCCGTCCTTTGTTCTCGGCCGTGTTCCACGCTGTTCCCGGCCGCTTCCCGTCCAGTTCGCGGCCGTGTCCCGTGACCGGCGACCTGCCCCGATTCGTGACGCTAGCACGCACCCCGCCACGAGGCCCCCGGGTGGGGCTCCGTGACGGGGTGCGCGGGTCGGGCGGCCGGCGGTGCGAGCCGCCCGGACGTCAGCCCAGACGGGTCAGCTTGGCGCCGAAGCCGGGCTCCGCCAGGTCCTTCTGCAGGACCACCGGCACCTTGACGGCACCGGCCGAACCGTCACCCACGGTGAGCGAGCCGACCCGGGTGCCGGCCTTCGCGGTGTGCGGCACCTTGCCGGAGGCGAAGGACAGCTTCACCTTCAGCCCCGACCAGCCGGGCGCGACGACGTCCTGGGTGACCACGACCGGTGTGCGGCCGCCGAGCTGGTCGTCCACATAGCCGACCACCTCACCCTTCTTCAGGATCTTCGCCGAGGTCAGCGCGTCCTGGGCGGCGAGCAGCGCGGTCTTGCTGACCGTGTTCACCGTGTCGAGGATCGACGGTCCCCGGTGCTGGCCGAGGATCGCGCCGACGATCGTCACCGTCTGCCCGCCGACCGATTTGCGGGAGGCGAAGAGCAGGTTGCCGCCGGCCGCGGTGGTGCTGCCGGTCTTGATGCCGATCGCGCCCATCTGGAACGGCAGCTTGTTCCAGTTGGGCCAGTTGTGGCCGGTGGGGTCCGTCCAGCTGGCCGCGCTGGTGATGGCGACCAGGGCCGGGTTCTTCACGACCACACGGCCGAGCTTCACCTGGTCCTGCGCCGTGGAGACGGTGGTCTCCTTCAGGCCCGAGGGGTCGGTGTACGTCGTGCGGGTCATCCCCAGCTCCTTGGCGGCGGCGTTCATCTTCTCGACGAACGCCGCCTCCGAGCCCGCGTCCCAGCGCGCCAGGAGCCGGGCGATGTTGTTGGCGGAGGGGATCATGACGGCCGACAGGGCCTGCTTCTCGGTGATGCGGTCACCGGCGTGGAGGGTGTTGACGGTGGACTCGCCGCTCTTGCTGTAGCCGCCCTCCTTCTCCGCCTGGGCGTCGACCGTGATCTTCGGGCCCTCCTGGCCCGGCTTCAGCGGGTGGTCCCGCAGGATGAGGTACGAGGTCATGGTCTTGGCGACCGAGCCGATGGCCACGGGGGTCTGCTTGCCGAAGTGCCCCATCGTGCCGATGCCGTCGCCGTCCATCCAGCCCTGGCCCTCGCCCGGCCACGACAGGTTCACCGCGCCGCCGCCGAAGGTGTAGCTGTCCTTGGCGGAGAGCGCGAGGGCGGAGGACGGCAACGGGCGCACCGCCTGTACGACCGCGAAGATGATCGCCAGCAGCAGGACCAGCGGCGTCCAGATCTTGAACCGGCGCACGATCGTGCGGACCGGCGTCTCCGGGGGCGGGGGCGTGTTCGTCAGCTCCGCCAGGAGGTCCAGCGGGGGCTTCGGGGGGAGCGGCTGCTGGGTGGTGCGCTCGGGGCCCACCTGGGGGACGGGGGTGGTGACGTCCGCCTTGGCGGGCGCCGGCTTCGGGGAGAGGTCGTTCTTGAGCGCGACGAACTTGCTGGTGCGCTCCGGGTCGGACTCGGGGGCGCCGGGTTTGCCGCCGAGCTTGAGCATGGTCGTCGGCTGATCGACCTGCGGGTCCGTCTTGGGTTTTATGGCCTTGAAGACGGTGGTGGGCTGGTCGACGGCGGCCTGCGGGTCCTTTGCCTGCGGCGCCTCGGCGGGGGTGTCCTCCGCCTCCGGCTCCGCCTCGGCTTCGTCTTCGGCGTCCGTGTTCCCGCCCGCAGCACCCGTGCGGCTCTCGTCGTCGGCCGCGGCCGGCCCCTGTGGGGCGTCCTCGCCGTCGGCGGCCTCGGGCTCGTCCCCGGCCTCCGCCGCGTCGGTCTCCGCCGCCTCGGTCTCCGCAGCGCCGGTCTCTGCCGTCCCCTGCGTCTTCTCCGGCTCCGAGGTCGTCTCGGCCTCGGCGTCGTCCTTTGCCTCAGCAACGTCATCGTCGGCCTCGGCCTCGGCCGCAGCGTCGCTGTCGGCCTCGGTGTCGGCCGAGTCCCCGTCAGCCTCGGAGTCGGCCTCGGAGTTCGCCTCGGCCTCGTTGTCCGTGCCGGAGGCCGCCTCGGCGTGCGTCTCCGTACCCGCGTCAGCCTTCCCGTCGCCGTCGCCGTCGCCGTCGCTGTCGCCGTCCTCGGCCTTGCCGTCCTCCGGCTCGGCGTCCTCCGGCTCGGCCTCGCCGTCAGACGTCGCCCGGGAGCCGGCGTCAGACGCCCCCTCGGAGTCGGCGGGGGCGGCGCCGCGCACCCAGGCCGAGACCGCGTCGCGGAGGGCGACGTCCTCCGAAGGGGTCTCCTCGGCGGGGGCCTTCGCGTCCCGGACCGACAGAATCTTCGTCGCGGTGTCCACGCCGCCGGGCGAGGAATCCTTTTCCCGGGAGACCGCGAGGCGCGGATCACGTGCCTCGGGAACCGGACCCGCGCTCCCCGACGTCGGTTCTGCCGACGACTCGCGCTGCTTCGACCTGTCGGGGGACTCGCCCGCCACCGATGCCTCCTCCATGCGCCGCACGCCTACGCGCGCGCCCTGTCCGAACCATGTACCAGTGTCCTGTGTGAGGGCTTGGCCCCTGCGGTAGACGAGAACGACATACCTACCGGTTCCCTCACGAACCGGTCACGCACCCTCGACAGACCAATGTGAGAGGGGTCACCCTGTCATTCATCCACGCGGGGAGGCATGGATGGGCAGGAGCCGCAGAACACTTCCGGAGGAGCTTCTGCTGCTGGCACTGGACCCGACCACGGGTACCACTGCGCAGCCGCAGTCGCTCGACCTCGGTCTGGCCGGTGCACAGCTAGTGGAGCTGGCGCTGGCCGGACGGATAGCCCCAGACGGGGATCGTATCGCCGTGGTGGTGCCACGGCCGACAGGAGATCCGACTCTGGACTGCGCGTTGGAGTTGCTGCGAAGGCGTGGCGCTCCCGTACGTGCCGTCCACTGGATCGGCGGGCCCCGGCTGGGGCTCCGTCAGACGTACCTCTCGCATCTGGAGCGGTGTGGCATGGTCGCCGCCGTGCCCGGCCAGATGTGCGGGGTGCTGCCGACGACGCGCTATCAGGCGACGGACACCGCCATCAGCCGGGAGATCCGCTCCAGGCTGGATTCCGCGATCCGCACCGGCGTACCGCCGGACCCGCGGACCGCGGCACTCGCCGCCCTGGCGCACGCCGTCGGACTCGGCAAGCACCTGTATCCGGGGAACGAGGGACGGTCGTCCCGGTCCCGGTTGCGGGATCTGATCCGGCACGACCCCATGGGCGGTCTTGTCGCTCACGCCGTGATGGACGTGCAGAGCGGTGCCGCCGCACAGCCGCGCCGGGGCACCGCCGCCGTCGGCGGGCGGCAGGGTGTGGCCGGTGCCAGGTCCGCGGCGGAACCCGCGCGCGGGGTTCCGATGCAGCCGCACCGCGGGTCCATGGCGCGCGCCGTGGCCCATTGAGTCGTAACCCCGGTCCCCCCAGGCCCGGTTCGGGAGCCGCTGGTCAGAGCGGGGCGACGAGATCCTCGGGATCTCGCCGTCCCGCTCGACTGCGTGCACGGCGCCCCCTCGGACGGCGAGCCGTGGCGAACTGACGCGTACGCGCCGCATATCCACCATTTCCCAGCGGTAGAAAGCACCTTGGTGGCAGTCTGCTCAGCAGCAGATACGGATAGTGTCAAGGAACAGGCAGGCAGCCGGAGGTGCACGTCCCGTGGCGTCCAATGTCAATCCCACCGTCAGGCGGCGCCGGCTGGGCCAGGAGCTGCGCAGGCTCCGCGAGCTCAAAGGCATGACGGCCGAGGAAGTGGCCGAGCGTCTGCTCGTGTCGCAGTCGAAGATCAGCCGGCTGGAGAACGGCCGCAGAAGCATCAGTCAGCGCGATGTGCGCGATCTGTGCGGGGTGTACGAGGTCGAGGACCAGCGGATCGTCGATTCGCTGATGGAGATGGCACGGGACTCCCGCCAGCAGGGGTGGTGGCACACCTTCGGTGACATCCCGTACAGCGTCTACATCGGTCTCGAGACCGACGCCGAGTCGCTGCGGGTGTACGAACCTCAGCTGGTGACCGGTCTGTTGCAGACCCGTGCCTACGCGGAGGCCCTGGTGCAGGGCGCGCTGCCGGAGACGTCGACCGCCGAGATCGAGAAGCGTGTGCAGGTGCGCATGCGCCGACAGGAACGTATCACCGCCGAGATCAACCCGCTCCGGCTGTGGGTCGTGCTCGACGAGGCGGCGCTGAAGCGCGTGGTCGGCAGCAAGCTGGTGATGCGTGAGCAGCTGGAGCATCTGATCGAGATGTCCCACCTGCCGCACGTCACCGTGCAGGTGCTGCCGTTCGAGGTGGGCGCGCATCCCGGCCTCAACGGCCAGTACGCGATCCTGGAGTTCACCGACGCGGCCGACTCCAGTGTGGTGTACCTGGAGGGCGTCACCAGCGACCTGTACCTGGAGAAGGCCCAGGACGTGCAGAAGTACGCCGTGATGTACGAGCACTTGCGGGCACAGTCCCTCAATGTGGAGCAATCCCGGCAATTCATTGCGAAGGTGGCCAAGCAGTACGCCGAATAAGCTGCTGTCACAGAGGGCGCCGGATCGTACACCGAAGGTCCACTCCAATGGAAGGCTCACCTGGAATATGCCGCCCGGTTGAGTGAACGACTACTCCAGCGACGGCCGTTGCCCGGTAGCGTCGATCACGCCAATCAGACGACAAGGTTGGCGTGAACCGCACTATCGCAACTCGCAACAGGAGTGGACATGGCACTGATTCAGGGCGCTTCGGAGACGTGGATGAAGTCTTCCTATTCCGCGGGCAACGGCGCCTGCGTCGAGGTCAAGTCGCCCGCCGACGCCGAACTCGCCGTCCGTGACTCCAAGGTCGTCGAGGGCCCGGTCCTGGCCTTCCCCGCCGACGCGTGGAACGCCTTCGTGGCCTCGGTCAAGGCCTAGGGAGCCCTCCCTGACCTTCGCCCGTAAAGACCTCCCGACGAACACAACTTCACAAGCACCACCAGAAGAGCCCTCTCGACCAGTCGCCGTCCTTGCCGAGAGGGCTCGGTCCCTTTCCGGTGGTCCCGGCGGCTCACCGCACCGGGAACGCCACGTCGCACACCTGGTCCTCGGGGCCTGCCGCGTCCCACTCGCCGAAGTAGATCTCGCGGCAGGGACCGGCCATCTCCAAACCTTCGCCCGCCATCCACTGCTCCACCGCCTCGAACGCGGCCATGATCTGCGGGTTCGCCACCTGCGCCTTGGTGATCCGGGTGTAGGCCAGCCGGGCCGCCGGCTCCACCCGTACCGTCGTCTTCCAGGCCCTCCCCCGCTCGGCGGCCCACGCCCGGGCCGCCGCCTCGTCGGCCACCGGCACACAGGACTCCGCCGGGCCGTCGCTCTCCATGGACACCTCGGAGTGGTAGACGACGAACGGTGCGCCCGTCATGCCCCCGCACTCCCGCGCCGCGGCCTCCAGCCGGCCCAGCGACGCGCCGATCCACGTCGGCAACTCGTCCGCCAGCGTGTGGCGTGCCTCGGTGATCACCACCTGCGCCGGCACGTCCACGGTCTCGATCACGAACTTCTCGTACATCTCGGAGCTCCTCCCGGACAGCCGTCCACGGAGGTACTCGGCGAGCGTCCGCTGCCCCGCCACCCGGCTCTCCACGTCCGTCCAGTAGGCGGCGAGCCGGTCCGCGGCGTCGGGACCCTCGGCCCCGAGCACCTCGGCGATCCGGGCCAGCGGCATGTCCAGCTGCCGCAGCAGGGCCACCAGACGGGCGCGTTCGGCCTGGTCGGCGCGGTAGTAGCGGTAGCCGCTCGCCTCGTCGACATACGCCGGCGCCAGCAGGCCGAGCCGGTCGTACAGGCGCAGCGCCTTGGCCGACAGCCGGGACCGCGCGGCGAACGCGCCGATGGTGAGCAGGTCGTCGTCCACCGTGTCATCCTCCGTCACCGGGCGGATCCTCGCCGCCCGGTGACAGGAACGCTCGGCCCTGCCCCAGGGGCAAGGTCAAGCCGTGCTCAGCCGAGCTGCGCCTCGATGGCCGCCACGACCGCGTCCGACTCCGGCTCGGTCTGCGGCGAGAAGCGGGCCACGACCGTGCCGTCCCGCCCGATCAGGAACTTCTCGAAGTTCCACCGGATGTCACCGCTGTGTCCCTCGGCGTCGGCGACGTCCACCAGCCGCTGGTACAGCGGGTGCCGGTCCTCGCCGTTCACCTCGATCTTCTCGGTGAGCGGGAAGGTCACGCCGTACGTCGCCGAGCAGAACTCCGCGATCTCCTCGGCGGTGCCGGGCTCCTGGCCGAGGAACTGGTTGCAGGGCACGCCGAGCACGGTGAAGCCGCGGTCGGCGTAGCGCTCCTGGAGCTTCTCCAGGCCGGTGTACTGGGGGGTGAGGCCGCACTTGGAGGCCACGTTGACGACGAGGACGGTCTTGCCCTCGTACTGGGAGAGGTTCGCGGGGCCGCCCTGCAGGGCGCCGATCTCGACGTTCAGTGCATTGGTCATGCCTGGATGCTAGGCGCTCCGCTGGGCCGGGCCGTCATGGGCCGTCATGGGCCGTCGTTCGGCCGCGGGTCCGTCGTGGTCGCCCGCGCAGTTCCCCGCGCCCCTTCGGAGCGCGCTGTCCCACCGCTTCCAGCAGGACGTCGCCCGCCGCCGTGCGTGCGTACAGCACCGATCGCCCGGCCCGCCGCCGCTCCACCAGCCCCGCCTCCCGCAGCACCTTCAGATGGCGGCCCACCGAGCCCAGGCCCTGTCCCGTCACCGCCGTCAGCTGGGTGGTGCTCATGGGGGAGGACAGCAGGACCAGAACCTCGGCCCGGGACGGGCCCAGCAGCGGGCCCAGGGCGGAGGGGACGGTTCGGTCGGCGGGGTGGGCGAGGGCGCCGGCGCAGGGGTAGACCGCGGCGTAGCGCACCCCGTCCTCCCAGGCCACCCAGCCCGCCCGCTGCACGGTCACCGGCACGAAGATCAGCTCGGCGCCGGAGATCTCGCGGGGCGGGTACTCGTGGAGGTTGATCTGGAGCCGGTTCTCGCCGAGCCAGCGGGTGCGGCCGGGGCGCAGCGCGTCGAGTACGGTCGCCCAGCCGCCCCGGCTCACCTGTGCGGTCCGTGCGACCACGTCCGCCTCCAGCACCCGCCGGCGCCGCCCCCAGGACGGCCGTACGGTCGCCTCCCACACCCACTGGAGGAGCACGGCCGCCCGCTCGGGCAGGTCGTCGCGGTCCAGCCCGGCGGGGAGCGGGCCGGCGAGGGCGGTGCGCAGATGGGCGCGGGCGGCCCGGGGCGCCGTCGAGCGGACCCGGGCGACCTCGTCCGCGAACGCCGCCCCGTCGCGGGGCGCCGGGGTCAGGAAGTCGGCGATCCACTCCCGGCCGAGTCCGGCCCGTATCAGCCGCGCCGACACGGGGTCCGCCGCCAGCCGCGCCCGGTAGGCGGGCAGATGGGTGCGCAGCCACTCCTGCTCGCCGGGATGCGCGGGTGCCGCCGCGTGCAGCAGCTTCAGGCAGGCGAAGGTCTCGGCGAGCGGTGAGACGACGAACCGGCTCCGGGCGAGCGTGTCCGCGTCGAGCTCCCACCAGCCCACGTGGGCACCCCCTCGCGGCCGTACGACCTTTCGCGCTCCGGCGAAACAATAACGAGCCCGCCGGGTACCGGCCGAGACTCCCCGGCATGCCCAGCTATCGATCCCTGTTCGGCACCCCGGAGTTCACCCCGCTCTTCCTCGGCTCGGCAGCGCAGACCGCGGCACAGACCGTCGGCGGGCTGGCTCTCGCCACGCTCGTGTACCGGGCGACCGGCTCGCCGCTGCTGTCGGCGGTGAGCATGTTCGGCCCGTCCCTCGCCCAGGTGCTGGGCGCGACCGTCCTGCTGTCCGGTGCCGACCGGCTGCCGCCGCGTACGGCGCTGTCGCTGATCGCGCTGGCCTTCGCGGCCGGTACGGCGGTCCAGGCGGTGCCCGGCCTGCCGGTCGGCGCCGTCTTCGCCGTCGTCCTCCTGCTGGGCCTCGTGGCCTCGCTCGGCGGCGGGGTCCGCTGGGGTCTGCTGAACGAGGTCCTCGCCAAGGACGGCTATCTGCCGGGGCGCTCGCTGTTCAACATGATGGGCGGGCTGACGCAGGTCGCCGGGTTCGCCACCGGTGGTGCCCTGCTGACCGCCCTCTCCCCGCGCGTGTGCCTGCTGCTGTCGGCGGCCCTGTACCTGACGGCCGCGCTGGTGCTGCGCCTCGGCCTGAGCGCCCGCCCGCCCCGTACGGCGGGCCGTCCCTCCGCCCCGGCGACCTGGCGCACCAACGCCCTGCTGTGGTCGTCCCGCCCGCGCCGCCTCACCTATCTGGGCCTGTGGCTGCCCAACGGCATGGTCGTCGGCTGCGAGTCGCTGTACGTGTCCTACGCTCCGCACGCCGCCGGCACCCTGTTCGCCTGCGGGGCGCTGGGAATGTTCGCCGGGGACGCGACGGTGGGCCGGCTGCTGCCGCCCGCCGTCCGGCGCCGCCTGGCCACGCCCCTGTTGCTGGTGCTGGCGGCGCCGTACCTGGTGTTCTGCGCGCGGCCGCCGCTCCCGGTGGCGGCGGTGTGCGTGGCGGTCGCCTCCGTGGGCTTCGGCGCGAGCCTCGTCCAGCAGGAGCGGCTGATGGAGCTGACCCCGGGTGAACTCGCCGGTCAGGCCCTGGGGCTGCACTCGTCCGGCATGCTGACCATGCAGGGAGTGAGCGCGGTGCTGGCCGGTGCGGTGGCCCAACTCACCTCGCCCGCCGCCGGGATGACGGCGATGGCGGCGGGCTCGGTGTGCATGACGCTGGTGCTGGCTACGGCAGCTCGGCGTTCTCCTGCGCCGGAACCGGGGCCTGCCCGGCCGGGGCGGGAGCCGCGGCCGGCGCCGGGTCCGGAGCCGCGACCGGCGCGACCGGGGCCGGAGCCGGATCCGGAGTCCCCTGGCCCCCGGGCACGCTGAGATCGGTGCCGATCTTCTGTGCGGCCCGGTCGAAGTAACGCAGCAGCTCGACCGGGAACGGCATCACCAGCGTGGAGTTCTTCTCGGCGGCCACCTCGACGACGGTCTGCAGCAGGCGCAGCTGCATGGCCTCCGGGGTGTCGGACATGATCCGTGAGGCGTTGGCGAGCTGCTGTGCGGCCTGGAACTCGCCGTCGGCGGTGATGACCCGGGCCCGGCGCTCCCGTTCGGCCTCGGCCTGCCGCGACATCGACCGCTTCAGCGACTCCGGCAGCTGCACGTCCTTGATCTCGACCCGGTCGATGTGGATCCCCCACCCGGTGGCCGGACTGTCGATCATGAGCGCCAGCCCCTCGTGCAGCCGCTCCCGGTCACTGAGCAGATCGTCCAGATCGCTCTTGCCGATGATGGAACGCAGCGAGGACTGGGCCACCTGGCCGACGGCGAACACGTAGTCCTGGACCTCGATGGCCGCGCGCACCGGGTCGGTCACCCGGAAGTAGACGACCGCGTCCACCTTCACCGACACGTTGTCCTTGGTGATGCCCTCCTGGGTCGGCACCGGCATGGTCACGATCTGCACGTTCACCTTGCGCATACGGTCGGCGAAGGGGATCAGGAAGGTGATGCCGGGCTGCCGGTAGTCCGGCAGGGCCTTGCCCCACCGGAACACGACCCCCCGCTCCACCTGGTTGACCACCCGCATCCCGCTCCTGAGCACGAGCAGCGCCAACAGCGCCACCACGACGACCGCCACCACGGTGCCTTCCATGGCACTCCATTCCTCGCATCGGCTAGGGACACGAGGAAGGACACCGGCGGTGGCAGAAAGGATGCGGCCGTCCGCGTCAGGACTGCGTCAAGAATCCGTCACGCGCCGGGGGCGCGGAAGGCGACCTGCCGGCGGGCGGCCTCGTCGATCTCGTCCAGGGTGAGCAGGGGAGTGGCCCGGGTGTGGAGCGCGCCGCTGGCCTTGACGCTGAGGCTGACGGCGGCCATGGAGACGGGGTCGGGGAAGTCGATGATGCACACGAGGTCGTGCTCTCCGAAGGCGAAGTACATGGCCTCGACCGTCCCGCCGAGGCCGGCCACGACCTGGTCGACGGCGGCGCGGCGGCCACTGGCACCTTCCTGGAGCAGCCCCTTCGTGCCCTCGGGCGTGTAGGTGGCCTGAATGAGGAACTTCGGCATGGGGACGCTCCCTGCCCGCGACGTGTCCGGTACGCAGGTGCACTTCCCGCTGTGGCGCCGGCCGCCACGCACCTGACGGCCTGATTCACTCGTTACGACGACGACGAGGACGACGACGAGGACGAGGGCGCCCGTGGTGCCCCGCGCCACCGTGATCAACGGACTCCCGCCCTCCTGCTGGTGCGCGCGGCTGATGGCCTCACACTCCGTCCATGTGGGGCCGGATCTCTATCGTGAGGGCCGCGTCCTCGGGACCGGTGCCTTCCTCGTCCTCCCAGACGGTCACGCGCACGTGCTTGCGGGCGATCCCCCGGAGGTCCCACTCGGACACCAGGTCGGTGACCACGAGGGCGGCGACGTACTCGGCGGCCTTCTCCTCCGCGTCGGTGGTGATGGTCCCGTGCCAGCGCTCGGGGCGCTCGCCGTAGGGACGCCAGCCCTCGGAGCCGTGCGGCTCCTCCACCCGGTACGCCCAGTCCTTCTCGACGCTCATGGAAACGCTCCTGCCACTTCCCGGCTCACGAGGCGTGACCGACCCCGCCCGAGTGGACGATGCGCCCGTGGAGGCGGTGCCCGTGACCCTCGGCCTGGCGGTGGAGTGCGACGAGGGCCGCGTCGTCGTTGAGGCGTCCGCGGGCATGGGCGAGCAGATCGCGTTGGATGTGGTGGAGCAGCGATTCCGGACCGGACCTGTTCCATTGGGCTGCCCGCGTCTCCAGGGGGTAGAAGCGCCCGTCGGCGTCCCGGGCCTCGATGGCGCCGTCCGTGTAGAGCAGGAGGGTGTCGCCCGGCTCGAAGGGAGCCACGTCGATGGTGTACGCATCCGGCCCCGCTTCCGTGATGCCCAGCGGAGGCGCGGGGTGCAGGCCGGGTACCGTCAGGTCGCTGATCGGGCTGAGCAACAGGGGCGGGGGATGCCCACAGCTGATCATGCGGACGACGTGGTCGTCGTCGGGGAGCTCCAGCAGCAAGGCGGTCGCGAAACGCTCGCCGGCCTCCGCGGACGGCTCGAAGTCGGCCAGGTAGCGGGTCACGCTGTGTTCCAGGGTGGCGGCCAGATCGGGAAGCGTGGCGTGCCGGTGGGCGGCCTCCCGGAAGGCTCCGAGCAGGAGAGCGGCTTCGCCGATGGCGGACAGGCCCTTGCCCCGGACGTCTCCGATCATGACGCGCACGCCGCCGGTGACGCGGGTGGCCGCGTACAGGTCACCGCCGATCTGCGCCTCGTCCTCGGCGGCCATGTACAGGCAGGCGATCCGTACCGAACCCATGCGCTCCGGCAGCGGCCACAGCAGGCTGTGCTGCGCGGCCTCGGCGACCGACCGCACCTGCGCCAGCTGGCGTTGGCGTCGCTCGATCACCGCGCAGAAGAACACGCTCAGGGCCGACAACACCGTCAGGGCGAGGATCTGCACCAGCACGTTGCGCGAGAACAGCACGCCGAAGTGCCAGCCGATGTACGCCTGCGCCGCCACGGACAGGAAGCCGACCAGACCGGTGAGCCAGGGGCCGGCGAACGAGGCGGTGATCGCGGGGGCGATCACCAGGAGCGGTCCGAGATGAACGTCCTCCGGGACGAGCTGGTCGACTGCCGTGATCACCACGATGAGGACGATCGGGAGCAGGAGCAACGCGCGGTTCGCCCGCCGCAGCTGCCGCAGACCGGCCAAGCCGTCCACAGGGTTCACGTGTTCCACATTGCCACCGTCGAGGACGCCCCACGAGCAGGCATGACGCCGTCACTCGTCGTGGTCGCAGACCACCCGGAAACTGCCCACGACGCCGTCGTCACCGAACAGGACTCCGGCGTCGCCGAAGTCACCTCCGTGGTCCGTACGGGTCACCACGCCATAGGTCTCGCCATGGGGACCGACGGTGGCGACCGGGGCGCCGTTGTCGCAGGTGAAGCCCCGGAACACCTCGATGGTCCGGCGGCTGTCGTTGAAGACGCTGAAACTGCTGGCGCCCAGTCCGGAGGCCGCGGTGACGCAGCCGTCGACGGAGGCGGAGTACACACGTTCGTTGAAGTAGATCCTTCCGTCCTCCCCGCGGCCGCGTCCACCGCCGTCGCGGCCCGCGCTCCGCGCTCCGCCGGTGTTCCTGTCGGCCGAGGGGGCCACCACAGGAACGGTTCGTCGCGCGGGCTGGGCCACGCGGTGGACAGGCCGTGCCGCCCGGTGGACGGACGACGCCGCCGGGGACGATCCGACGGTCAGGGCATAGGTGATGCCGGCGGCTGCAAGGACGGTCGCGCCGGCTCCGGCGCCGACCACAACGAAGGTACGCGGGGCCATGTCAGTTCCCTCTGTCTCACGGACGTCGGCCGGGCGACCGACCTGCGATGAACGTACCGACAGCTCCCCTGCCCGGCATTTCGGATGCGGCTCAGGTGTGACGCCACGAGCCCGATCAGGTAGCGCCGGTATGCGGTTGTGTCGTCGCGTATTCGGTCTCGGCGGCGACGACGACGGAGGCGACGGCGGCGGCGGAGGAGGCGTCCCGGACGTGGAGTCGGGGATTCCCTTCCCCCGGCCAGTCGTCGCTCGCTGTCGAACTGCGGCCCCCTTGGGTCGTTACCGGTGGGGAAGCGGGTAGGTGTCTGCTCTGTCGGGGGCGGCGACAGGAGAGACGACATGGACTGGCGTGTGTTCGCACAGCAGATGGCGACCATGGCGCGTGATCTGCTGGCGCAGGATTCGGTGGATGCAACCCTGCGGCGGATCACCGAGTCAGCCACCGAGCTGGTCGAGGGCTGCGAGGCCGCCGGCGTTTTGATCCTGAGCGGCAGGCGTGTGGACACCCTCGCCCCGACGCACCGGCTGGTCATCGACAGCGACCGGTTGCAGGAGCGCCTGCGGGAGGGACCGTGTTTCGAGGCGGCCCGCACCCATCAGGGCGAGCGGGTCTTCCGCATCGCCGACTTCACCGTCGAGGAGCAGCGCTGGCCCGCCTACGTGCCTGCCGCCCGTGAACTGGGACTCGGCAGCATGATGGGCTTCCTGCTGTTCACCGAGGACGAGGACTTCGGCGCACTGAACCTCTACTCCTCTCGGCCCGGGGCGTTCACCGAGGTCAGTGAGACGGCCGGCTGGCTGCTGGCCTCCCATGCCGCGGTGGCCTTCTCCAGCGCACGCACCCACGCCCAGATGGAGCAGGCCGTCGAGACCCGCCATCTCATCGGGGAAGCCATGGGCATCATCATGGGCAGCCATCACCTCTCCGAGGACCAGGCGTTCGACGTGCTGCGCCGATATTCGCAGCAGAACAACATCAAGCTCCGTGAGGTGGCCCGCCGGGTGTGCGAAGAGGGCAGCCTGTCCTGACCGCGGTACGGCGGCCGGCCCACCGCACGGCTGCCGCGCCGGGGCCGCCCGAGCCCGGCCGGGTCCCTGCCCCGGCCTGTCAAACCGTCGGGTACCGCATATGCGGGGTGGCATCGGGAAACTCGGGGATGGCACCTGAAGACGGGCCAAGGGAGCAGGACGTGAGCCACATCAGGACGAGTTCATCGGATCTTCCTCAGCCGTTGCGGGCCGTCGGCTCCGGTCTCCGCCGCCTGCCCGGGGCCGAGCAGGTGGGCAGGGTCGCCGACACTGCGCTCGACTGGATCGGGGCGATCTCCCCACGTGGTCGCCGGATGGCGGTCTACACCGGAGCCGGTGTGCTCGGTGTCGCCGGGGTGGTGGAATGGCCCCTGGCGCTCACCGGAGCGGCCGTGGCCTGGCTGACCCAGCCGCGCCCCCGATCGGACGCGCAACGGGAGACGGCCCGGACCGACGAGTCCGGAGGCGTTGAGAACGGCACTGCACGAAGCGGCGGGCGGCCTGCCGGGGCCGACTCCGGCCAGGCCACCCGGGAAACCGCCGGCACCATGGCGGAGCGTCCCGGTGACAGGCTGGAGCACTCCCGCTTCCGCCACGCCCACCCCCAGGGCCACGTGCACGAGCAGCCCGCCAAGGTCGGTGACTCTGCCACGGCCTCGGCACTCAAGCAGGTGGCGGAGGCGTCCGCACACCACCGCGAACCGGGCCCCTCCGGCGAGCACCACCCGGAAGACGGCGCCCGCTAGGCCACCCGGAAACACGGCGCCCGCCAGGCCGGCCGAACACGGCGCCCGCCAGGCCGGCCACGGCGGCACTCGAGCCGCGGGCGCCGAGTCCCCAGGAGCCGAGCCCCCAGGAGCCGAGCGCCCAGGCACCGGGCGGCACGGCACCTCACGGCACCTGGCGGCACCGAGCGGCTTAACGACCGCCCGCCGCCTTAGTGACCGCCCGCCGCCTGATCACCGCCGCCTGACCCCAGGCGCCGTTTCCGGTCCGGGTGCTACCGATTCGACTTGGCCGCGCTGATGTCCCCGAGCGCCGAATCCGGGTCCTTTTCGATCGCCATGTCGCCCAGGGAGACGATTCCCACGGGATGGCCGTGGTCGACGACCGGCAGGCGGCGGACGGAGTGCTCGCGCATGAGCTCCACCGCGTGATCGAGGTCCTCGTCCGGAGTCACGGTGATGAGATCGCCGCTGCAGGCCGAGGCAATGGTCTGCTGCTCAGGGTCGCCTCCCTCCGCCAGCGCGCGCACCACCAGGTCGCGGTCGCTGACCAGACCGCGCAGCTCGTCGCCTTCGGTCACCAGGACGGCGCCGATGTCCTCGTCACGCATCTTCCGGGCCACCGCCGTCACCGACGTCTGGGGTCCCACCGTCACCAGTCGGCTGGTCATGATGTCGCGAACATGCTGAGCCATGACGCCTCCTCTCACGGGTCCGCTGCTACAGCCGGGTACCCGGCGCACGCCCTCCCCCACCTCGCGCCGGACAAGGGGGCGGCGGATCACCGCCCCGGGCGAGCGGTGCGCGGTGGCACCGGCGGTCGCATTGCCCTTCGGCCTGGCCGCGGGCCCGCCTCGGACACCGGTGCCAGATGCGGCTGCCGTGTGTCGCCGCGTTGCCGTCCGCCGTGGCGTCGGGCGCCCGGCCGACGGCCGGGAGGCGGCCGGGCGTGCGTGATGTCAGTGTTCCTGGGCCGTAGGGCGGACCATGATCTCGTTGACGGCGACATGTGGGGGCTGAGTGACCACGAAGGCGATGGCACGGGCGATGTCTTCGGCCTGCAGCCAGGCGTTCTGCGGCAAGCCGCGGGCGGCGGCGGATCCGGGGCCGGTCGCCATCTCCGTCATCGTCATGCCCGGCTCGATCAGCCCCACCCGGACGCTCCTGCCGGCCACCTCCTGACGCAGGGCCTCGCTGAACGCGCCCACCGCGTGTTTCGTCGCCGAGTAGATGCCGTTGTTCCTCCGCACCACCCGGCCGCCGACCGAGCTGACGTTCACGAGGTCGGCGACCCCGCGCGGGCCGTTCGCTGCCGCGCGGAGCAGGTGGGGCAGCGCCGCCTGTGACAGGTGCAGGACGGCGTTGAAGTTGAGATCGACCATCCGTTCCCAGGCCGCGGGGTCGCCTCCCTCGATGCTGCCCATGGCCACGTAACCGGCGTTGTTCACGAGCACGTCCAGCCGCGCGCAGCGATCCACGGCTTCCTCGACGGCCCGGCGTGCTTGCACCGCGTCTGCGAGGTCAGCGGTGAGAACGCTGCACGAGCCGCCCCGCTCATGGATCACCGCGGCCAGTTCCTCCAGCCGCCCCGTACGGCGGGCGACCACTGCCACGTCGGCGCCCCGCCGCGCCAGCGACAAGGCGGTGGCCGCCCCGATGCCGCTGGACGCGCCCGTCACCAGCGCCGCACATCCAGCCAGGGGCGTATCGCCCTTGGTGACGCCGCTGTCTGCCGGCTCCCTCACACTCATGATCACCCCTCACAGGTCATCCCGCCCGAGGCAGGCCGAAGGCGGCGCGAGCCGCGCACCGCCGCCGACCGGCGAGGTGCCGCCCGCCCTCGAAGCTTGCACAGATCGTCGCGGTGTTCTCGTAAGGGGTGGTGATGCCGCGCCACCGGTTCAGGCGGTTGACGCACCGTTCGGTGCTGCGCTGCTCGCGGATCGCGCGGGATGGGCCCGCACCGCCCAGACATGTGCGCCCTGACCGGACATGTGCCGCACTGAGCCTCTGACACCTGGTTGGCCCCACAGTCTCACACCATGGCCATGCCCGGAATGCCAGTTATGTGAGCTGTCGGTACGTTCGTCGCAGATCGGTCGTCCGGCCGACACGCATGAGAAAGAGAGAAGTGCCCATGCCCTCGCGTGCTTTTGCTGTGGTCGGCGCCGGAATAGGCGCGACCGTCCTTGCAGCCGCCGGCATCACCTACGCCTCGACCGCCGAATCCACCCCGGCCTCCCGGCCCGTCCACCGGGCAGCCGAGCCACTCCCCACCCAGCCGGCCTACGACGCCTCCGAGCCCGCGCACCTCGCCTCCGAGCCCGCGCAGCACGCCTCCCGGCCCGCACCACGTTTCTCACAGCCCGCGCAACACACTGCATCCGCAGCTCCTTCCGCTTCTGCCAAGGCTCCTTCGGGCCCCACCAACATGGGCGGAGGCGGGAACGGAGGCCGCGACGGCGGTGGACCCGGTGGCCCTGACGGCGGCGGTGGACCCGGTGGGCCTGGTGGCGGCGGTGGACCCGGTGGCGGCGGTGGACGCGACGGCGGTGGCGGACGCGGTATCGGCTACGGGGGAGCCGGAAGGATCTTCGTCAACGAACGGTCGTACCCCGGCTTCGTCGAGGGGTGCATCACCGCGGCCAGCGGCCTGGGCGCGCACAGCTTCAACGTCCTCAATGAGAGCAGGAGGACCGTCGAGGTCTTCCGGGGCGTCAACTGCGACGGTGGCCCTCCGGTCGCCACCGTGGGACCCCGCAGCGAGACCTTCGGCGTGGTGCCCCATGACCGCGGCGGCGAATTCGGTTTCGGCGGCGGCGGCCGGTTCGGTCACCACGGTGTCGTGGGCAGCTTCCGGGTGGTCTGCGACCACGACGGATGGTGGTGACAGCACCACGCGACACACGGGAAAGTCCCCGGACCGATCACGGTCCGGGGGGCTCCCCTCCGCCCTGAGAGCAGCGGAACTCCCTCCCGCGCCGGAACCGTGGACGGCGGACCAGACATCCTGCGTCACTCCCGCCGAGCGCCTCCGCCCAGAACCGGCCGACCGGCCACCGTGCGTCGCCACCGCCGGCAATGGGTCAATTGCTCGTGGGCGACGGGAACTTGATGGGTGCAGAGGAATTCACGCCGTTGCGCGAAATGGCGTTTTATGGCCTGCTCCAGACGCCGGTACGGTCGCATTCATGGAGTCGAATTTTCAGACGGCCGGGAAACTCGTGG
Organism: Streptomyces sp. NPDC046759; assembly: GCF_040645475.1. NCBI lineage: Bacteria > Bacillati > Actinomycetota > Actinomycetes > Kitasatosporales > Streptomycetaceae > Streptomyces > Streptomyces sp. NPDC046759. The sequence continues at coordinate 61,465 of NZ_JBEYYJ010000017.1, forward strand.
CCGCCTTGCGCGCGGGTGAAGTGACTTCGGCGGAACTGACCGACGAGGCGATCGCCCGTATCGAGCGGGACGACAAGGCGGTCAACGCGATCTGTGTGCCGGACTTCGACCGTGCACGGGTCACCGCGCGCGGAGCCGACCGGGCGCGCGCCCGCGGTGAGGACCGGCCGCTGCTCGGCATCCCGGTGACGGTCAAGGAGTCCTACAACATCGCAGGGCTGCCCACGACCTGGGGCATGCCGGTGCACCGGAACTACATGCCGGCCGAGGACGCGGTGCAGGTGTCGCGGCTCAAGGCCGCCGGCGCGGTGGTGCTCGGCAAGACCAATGTGCCCTTGGGGCTGCAGGACGTGCAGAGCTTCAACGAGATCTACGGCACCACCAACAACCCGTGGGATCACGCACGCACGCCGGGTGGATCGTCCGGTGGATCGGCGGCGGCCCTGGCGTCCGGATTCGGCGTGCTGTCCATCGGCTCGGACCTCGCCGGCTCGTTGCGTACCCCCGCGCATTTCTGCGGTGTCTACGGCCACAAGCCGACACTCGGCCTGGTGGCCGGCCGCGGTATGGTCCCGCCGCTCGCGCCGGCACTGCCGGCCGACCTCGACCTCGCCGTCGTCGGTCCGATGGCGCGCACCGCCCGCGACCTCACGCTCCTGCTCGACGTGATGGCCGGGCCGGACCCGCTGACGCTCGGTGTGGCGCACACCTTGACGCTGCCGCCCGCGCGCCATGAGCGTCTGTGCGACTTTCGGGTCCTGGTCCTCGACGAGCATCCGCTCATTCCGACCGGGTCCGCTGTGCGCGCGGGCGTGAACCGGGTGGCCGACGCGCTTGTCGACGGTGGCGCACGCGTCGAACGGCACAGCCCGCTGCTGCCCGATCTGACGGAAGCCGCATTGCTCTACATGCAGTTGCTGTTCTCGAGCTCCGTTGCGCGTTTCCCCGTCGAAGGGTACGAGCAGTTGCGGGCCCGCGCCGCCGGACTGGACGCAGACGACCAGAGTCTCGACGCGGCGCGGCTGCGCGGTATGGCGTTCAGCCACCGCGAATGGATCGAGGCCGGCAGCCGTCGCGAGCTCCACCGCCACGGCTGGCGGCAGCTGTTCACCGAGTTCGACGTCGTGGTGTGTCCCGTCACGCCCACTCCCGCGTTCCCGCACGACCACCACCCCGATCCGAGGGAACGCCGGATCGACATCGACGGCGCCGAGTACCCGTACTTCGACCAGCTCGTCTGGGCCGGCCTGGCCACGATGCCCGGCCTGCCCGCCACCGCCGTACCAGCGGGCCGGTCCCCCGAGGACCTGCCGGTGGGGGTACAGCTCATCGGTCCGATGTCCGAGGACCGCACCCCGCTGCGGCTGGCCGAACTGCTCGAGCAGGAGATCGGCGGCTTTCAGGCACCCAAGTAGGGCGTACTGCCGGGTGTCCGCCCAGGACGAGGTACGGATGGGAAAAGCTGGAGAAAGGGACGTAGTTGTAGCGCGACTCGTCCGAGACGGAGGAGAGCTCGCTTCCCACCTCTCCGGCCACGACGGTGGGAGTGCCGGCCACCAGGGCGGCGGCCAAATGTTTCTAGGTCAGTGCGCCATGCGTACACGCGGAGGACGAGGCGGCACGACAGCGTCGCCGTGGCCTCCTGTACGGCGACGACCCCGAGAGCCGCCGTCGCCGTGCCGCCGGCTTGCACCGCGCCGGGAAGGGGATGGAGTCCGGTTCGCCGCCGTCGCTCGCGTGCGGGTACGGGCACTGGCATTGGCAGCGGCACTGGACCTTTGCGCTTTCGAGTGCAGCTCTTATGACGTGGCGGGCCTCGCGGCAGGGCCAAGGCGGTCTACGACATGACAGCGCTTGCGGAGGAGCGCAAGCTGGGGGAGCAGGGGTGGCACCTGCGACCGATCAGGCGCGGCGAGCTGTGCACAGGGCGTCGGGGCCTGGCGGAGGCTGCGTCGTTCCTGCGCAGGACGTCCGCCGAGTTCGCCGGGTGCTGGGAGACGACGGGGAGACGAAAGGTCACTCATGCCGCGATCCATGCGCGCGCTCGTAGCCGGAGAGGTCGGCGAGCCGAACGATGTCCTGCGGCTCGAATCCCTGCCTGTTCCCACGGTGGAAGCGGGTCAGGCGTTGATCCGTGTGAAGGCGACACCGATTCACGCCAGCGATCTGCACGTGCTGCGTGGCCGCTACGGTTTCTCGCCCGAGCTTCCCACCGTCGGGGGACACATGGAATGCGTGGGCCGTATCGAGGCCCTGGGTCCGGATACCGAGGGACTGCCGGATACCGAGGGACTGAAGGTCGGCGAGCGCGTGGTGGCCGTCGCTGTCCCGGCCGTACCCGGGCCGCCTGTGGCCGGCACCTGGCAGGAATACCTTGTTTCCGATACGCACAGGCTTCTGCCGGTCCCCGATCGGCTGAGCGACTCCACCGCCTGTCAACTCGCTGTCAACCCGTTGACCGCGCTGCTCCTGGTGACGCGCGAACTCGGCGTACAGCCGGGAGAATGGCTGTTGCAGACGGCGGCGGGCTCCACCGTCGGCCGGCTCGTCATTCAGCTGGCCAGGCATCTGGGTATGCGCACGATCAATGCGGTACGGCGTCGGGGTGCCGTTGAGGAGATCAAGGCGCTCGGTGGCGACGAGGTCATTTGCACCGAGGACGAGGACCTGCTGCGACGTGTGGATGAGATTGCAGGACCGGCTGGCGTGCGCAAGGCCGTCGACTGTGTCGCGGGCCAGGTAGGTGCCCAGGTGTCCCAGGCATTGGCTCCGGGTGGAGAGGTCGTGGTCTACGGGGCGCTCTCCACCCATCGGCAGACCGACCCGGCGGCGCTGACGATTCCGCTGTCGGCGCGCTCGGTCATCTACGAGACCAAAGTGGTCCGTGGCTTCTGGCTCAACCGCTGGTTCGGCACTGCCTCACCTGCGGATGCGCTGCGCGCGCTGTCCGAGGTCCGCAGCCTCGTCGCTGACGACGTACTGACCATCCCCCAAGGCCGGCCGTTCCCGCTCGAACGCTTCGCCGAAGCCGTCTCGTTCGCCGAAACACCCGCCCATGGCGCCAAACCGCTCTTCGTCTTCGAAGACGGCCGCGACGAGGACGACGCGTAGGACCGCCTCGAACCATGAATCAGTCTTGAACCATGAATCAGTACGGCTGCGGTGTCGGCGGCATTCCCGTCTCAGCCACCGCGATTTCCTCGCCCTTCGGTGGAAGTCCGCTGACCGGCTCCCCCTGAATTCTTCGGACCAGCATCGCCAACAGCGCGTACAGACACACCAGTCCGAAGCCCGCGAAGCTCGCAATCACCTCGACGACTTCGAAGTTGAGGACGGATATCCAACTCACGTCCGGACAGTCCTGCCGTGCATCTCTCAAGGGTCACATCGCCGCGCTCCGGATGCCAACTCCAATGCGGGAAACCACCTGTCCATCAAAGGGTGTTGCCGAACTGCGAGGTGCTCGCCTTGCCCGGTCCGCGCCCACCGGGGAAAATCGCCTGTATCGGTGACACAGAACAACCCTCAGCTCGAGCCCGGTAGCTCATCGAGGAAAACCATGACTCTGCCGTCTCCCGGGCGTCTCCCCCCTCTTTCGGCCGCTGCCCGGCTCAGGAAGCCCGTGGCGGACGGCAGGCGGGAATCCGAACTCGCCGGCGCGGGGAGCGACGCCGCCGGTCCGTCTTCCACCCCGTGGGACCGCGTGCCCCGCACCGCGCGCAGAGCGTGTCCGGCACTGCTGGTCTACGGCGTGGCCACCCTGCTCCATCTCGTGATCCTGACGGCGATGATTCCGCCGGGCGGGCCCAGTCTGCGGGACCGCCTGCTCGCCTGGGACGGCCTGCGCTACACGCAGATCGCCTCGAACGGCTATCCCCATGGCCTGACCGATGACCCAGCCGGCAGCAACCTCGCCTTCTTCCCGCTCTTCCCGCTGCTCGCCCGCGCCGTGCACGCCGTGACCGGCCTGGACTACGGCATGGCCGTCATCGTGACGGCGAACCTGGCGTTCGCTGCCGCTCTGGTCATCTGCGACCTGCTGCTGACCCGGCTCTACGGGCGGCGCACGGCCCTCATCGCCGTTGTGCTGCTGGCGACCGCCCAGCCCATGGCAGTGGTCTTCGGCATGGGCTACAGCGAGGCTCTGTTCCTGGCCCTGGCCGCCGGATCCCTTCTGGCCGCCCACCGGAACGCCTGGCTCACCGCCGGCACCCTCGGCCTGCTGGCCGGCCTGACCCGGCCGGCCGCCGTGGCGGTCGTGGCGGCCCTCGCCGTCGCCGTCGTCCCGTACGTCGTACGGTCCCGTCCGTTCGCCTGGCGTCCCGTCGCCGCCGTCGCACTCGCCTGTTGCGGCATGCCCCTCTACCTGTGGTGGGTGGGCCGGCGCGCCGGCCGTCCGGATGCGTGGTTCGTCCTCCAGCGGTCCGGATGGAACACCTACTGGGACTACGGCCGCTCCTTCATCGGCTTTCTAGGCCTGACACTGACACGCGGCGACGGCTGGGTCGCTGTCAGCGCCGCCGTCCTGCTCCTCGGCCTCCTCACCGCCACGGCCCTCACCTGGCGGCGCGACACCTGGCCTCCCCTGCTCGTCTACGGGGTCGGCATCCTGGTGACGGCTCTGGGGCAGAGCAGCTACTACCACTGCAAACTCCGCCTGGTGATCACCGCCGTGCTCTTCGTCGTCCCCCTCGCCCGCGCCCTCAGCAGGGCCAGCCTCGGCACCAACGCGCTCGTTCTGTCCACCGGCGCGCTGTTCGGCTGCTGGTACGGCGCGTACATGCTCACGGCGTGGCACTACGGCATCTGACCCCACTTGCCGCAGACAGGCGGGCCGCGCTCGACTGCTCGCCGGTGCAAGGGGCCCACCAAGCGGCTCGAATCCCTCGGCGTCGCTCGAATCCCTCGGCGTCGCCGACGTCCGGCGCTTCCTCGTCCGCTTGGAGGAGGAGACCACGGCCGCGACCGCCAAGGAATCGCACGCAGTTCTGTGCTCGGCGCCGGGGGGACCCCGAGCTGCATCCGTGGACACCGGCGCGGGCGCGGTCGGACAGTCACCGAGGTGAACCGCCCGCCGTGATCGGGCCGGCCCGCCGCACGGCCGCTGCGGGCGTCACTGCCACCGCGAGCTGGTTGCGATGGCCCGCAGTTGGGCCGGTGTCAGGATCGGCGTGGTACGGGTCGAGGGGGCGTTCTGGCTCGGTGCCTGCCACTCCATGAGGGTGACGTAGAGCCCGTCGGGATGCAGGACGTTCACCACCTCGTGCCCGGGGCTCGTTCCGGGTGGTGCCTGCCGGGACTCGATCAGGGTTCCGTCGGCCAGGGGTGTCGTTCCGGCGAAGACGTGGCTGCGGATCGCGGTGGTGGAGGTCTGCCGGGAGACGTGCACCTCGAGCAGCGACGTGCCGTGGCCGTCGTCCACCCACAGCTGCCCGGACTGCCGGCCGCCGGGCGGGCTCGAATGGGTCAGGCCGGCCGGCAGCAGCGCGGTCAGGGTGGCAAGGGCGCGGCCGGCGGGCAGTGTGCCGGTGAAGGTCGGCGTCGGGGTGGCGGATGCCGTGGCCGGGCCGGCGGTGGCCGAGGCCGCCGGACCGGCGAGCCTGTGGTCGGCTGTTCGCCCGTCGGACAGCAGTCCGGGAACGACCGTCGCGCCGAGCCCGGCGAGCGCGAGTACGGCTGCTCCGCTCACGCCGACGGCCATGGCGCGGCGGCGGCGCCTGCGCCGGCCGTTGCGGACACCGGCCTGCAGAAGGGCCGGGGTGTTGGGCGGCTCCAAGGCCAGCAGAGTGGTGTGGAGGGCTTCGGTGAAGTCTTCTTCGATGGGCATGGCGGGTCACCGTGTTTCGGGGTCGGTGCAGAGGGCGGGGCAGGTGCCGCGGCACCGGGGTCAGGAGCTGACGAGCTCGGACAGGTCGTGGCCCAGAAGGTCCCGGATCCGGGCGAGCGCGCGCATGCTCTGGTTGCGTACCGCGCCCGGCCGGACCTGGAGGATCGCGGCGGTCTGCTCGACGCTGCGGTCCTCCCAGTAGCGCAGCATCAGTACGGCCCGGTCCCGGGCGGAGAGCCGGCCGAGAGCGTCGAGCAAGGTGACCCGCAGCGTGGCGTCGTGCTCGGTGGTGGCACCGGAGTCCGGCAGGGCCCCGGTGGGCTGCTCGGAGCTGCTGCGCCGGCGGCGGTAGGACAGATAGGTCCGTACGAGGACGGTGTGGGTGTAGGCCGCGGGGTCGTCTATCTGCGCGATCTTGCGCCAGTTGGCATACATGCGGCCCAGCGTGTCCTGCACCAGGTCCTCCGCGAGGTGCACATCACCGCTGGTGAGCACGCACGCGGAGCGGTACAGAGGTGCGGATCGCGCAGCGGCGAACGCCATGAATTCCTCTTCGTACCGGCGCTTCATCCGAGCTCCTGTTCATCGTCCACACCCTGAAGACGCTGTGGCCACAGGGTTGCGTCCCACCCGGAGAAGCAGAAATCCTGCCGCTCGGCCGAGCGGGCTGCGGGCCGGGCAGCCCGCTGTTCCGCGGTGGTCACGCGGAGTCCCTCCACAGTCATCCGCAGCTGCACCCCGAGGATGCCGAAGCCGGTTCGGTGGTCCGGCTGGAGCAGCAGTCGTCGCCGGTCGCGTCGGGGTCGGCGGCCTTGCCGAGGGTGTCGGCGTCGGCCTTGACGACGTAGATCTCCCAGGGCTCCTTGCCGGGGCCGTGGACCCAGACCTTGTCCTGGAGGGCGTAGCAGCAGGAGGTGTCGTTCTCCTCGGAGGTGGCCAGGCCGGCTTCCTCGAGGCGGGTGGTGGCGGCGTTGACCTGGTCGGTGGACTCGACTTCGACGCCGAGGTGGTCCAGGCGGGTCTCCGCACCGGGCTCGCCCTCGATCAGGACCAGCTTCAGCGGAGGCGCGGTGATCGCGAAGTTGGCGTATCCCTCACGCCGCTTGGCCGGTTCGGTGCCGAACAGCTTCGAGTAGAAGGCGATCGACGCTTCCAGGTCGCTGACCCGCAGGGCGAGCTGAGCACGGGACATGGCAGGGCTCCCATCGGCTTGCATTGATGTCTGTCGATGCAACCTTGTGACTTGGATCGAAGGATGTCAACATAGAAGAATGTCGAAGCAAGACCTTGTGGTGCTCGGACAGAGCGACGAGAACGGCGCATGCCGTCCCGGGCTGGTGGCCGCACCGCTGGACGAGGACCAGGCGGCAGAGCTGGCGAAGCTGTTCAAGGCGCTGGGCGACCCGGTCCGGCTGCGCCTGCTGTCGATGATCGCCTCACGGGCGGGCGGTGAGGTCTGCGTCTGTGACCTGACCCCGGCCTTCGGCCTGTCCCAGCCGACGATCTCGCATCACCTCAAACTGCTGCGGCAGGCCGGTCTGATCGACTGCGAGCGCCGGGGCACGTGGGTCTACTACTGGGCGCTGCCTGCCACCCTCGACCGGCTCGCCGCCTTCCTGCAGACGTCGCAGACGGCCGAGGCCACCGCGTGAGCGCGTCTTTGGGGCGTCGGGCCGTCGCCGAGGCCGTGGGGTCGGCCGCCCTGGTCGCGGTGGTCGTCGGCTCCGGTATCCAGGCGACCGTGCTGTCCCGGGACGTCGGCGTGCAGCTGCTGGCCAATTCGCTGGCCACCGTCTTCGGCCTGGGCGTGCTCATCGCACTGCTCGGGCCGGTCTCGGGTGCGCACTTCAACCCGGTCGTCACCCTGGCGGCCTGGGCCACCGGCCGCCGCGGCGAGGGCCGGCTGACCGCGCGGGACGTCGCCGTCTACCTCCCGGCGCAGACGGTGGGCGCCATCGCCGGCGCCGTCCTGGCCGATGCCATGTTCGGCAAGCCGCTCGTGCAGTGGTCCAGCCATGACCGCTACGCCGGTCATCTGTGGCTGGGCGAGGTGGTCGCGACCGCCGGGCTCGTCCTGCTGGTCTTCGGACTGATCCGCACGGAACGAGCCCACTTCGGACCCGTGGCCGTGGCGAGCTACATCGGCGCGGCGTACTGGTTCACGTCCTCCACCTCGTTCGCGAACCCTGCGGTCACGATCGGCCGGGCCTTCACCGACACCTTCGCCGGCATCGCCCCCGGCTCGCTGGGTCCGTTCATCGTGGCCCAGCTGGTCGGTGCGGCGCTCGGACTGGGGCTGGTGTCCGCGGTGTTCGGAGGCCGGACACCCACCCCCACCGGCACCGCACCGCTTCAGGGCGAACCCGAAGTCGCCGCCCCCACACTCACCTGACCGGCCCGCTCCCAAGAAAGACCCGCCATGAACACCCCTGCCGAACGCCCGTCCGTGCTGTTCGTCTGCGTCCACAACGCCGGGCGCTCCCAGATGGCCGCGGCGTTCCTCACGCACCTTGCGGACGACCGCGTCCAGGTGCGCTCCGCCGGGTCCGCGCCGGCCGGCACGGTCAACCCTGCCGTCGTCGAAGCGATGGCGGAGGCGGGCATCGACATCTCCGCCGAGGTGCCCAAGGTGCTCACCCTCGAAGCCGTCCAGGCCTCCGACGTGGTCATCACCATGGGCTGCGGCGACACCTGCCCCGTCTTCCCGGGCAAGCGCTACCTCGACTGGCAGCTCCCGGACCCGGCCGGGCGTGACGTCGATGCCGTTCGCCCCATCCGCGACGAGATCGAGAAGCGCGTCCGCGGCCTGCTCGAAGAAATGGTCCAGTCTTGAGCGTTGTGCAGCGTCCAGCCCTGGGTTCGGGGGGATCGTAGGGCAAGCCTGTTGCCGTGCAACGGCTTTGCCGTCATCACTGCCGCCACTGCCGTGGAATCCGCCTTGCGGCCCTCCTTCTCTCGCACGCGGCCGCGCAGCGTCTGTGACACCACAGGGCCTCCTGGCGCTGCTCCGTTGGGATCGAACCCCGAGTTCGACCTGCTCGTACGCGTAGGCTGCGGAGATGCCCGCGCCGGGGCCCGACCCGGACGCGGTCAGAGGATGCGCCAAGTGCCGGTAGCGCTCTCGCTGTCGTTGACACCGATCGGGAGAGCTGCGGCACCCTGCAGCTTCCCGGAACACGGTAGCCCGTTACGCCTCGGGAACCTCAGCCCGATTCCGTTGCGTGTACCCGGGCCGGCTGGCCGACTTCGACGTGGCTCCGACCGGCGTGCCGCTGGGGGGCTACGACTATGGTCCAGCCAGCAGAACCGAGAGCCCTAGTCGAACGGACGCTTGCCCGATTTGTGTGGCATGGACGCCCTTTGTTGTGTCTGGAGCTAACACATAAGTGCTCTTGGTAACGACTGAGTCAAGCATATGTGCGAATAAAGCGAGGATCAGCTACGGTGCCTGTGAAGTAGTTGAAAGGGGCATCGATTCGTTGGCGCACATGCGTGCGCAACGGGCGCAGGGGTCCCGCGGCGCGGAGGGGGCTCGTGTCGTAAGGCACGGGTCGAGGCGCCGGCGGGAGCGGGCAAGGGGGCCCGTGGTTCCTGCTGATGTCTTAGGAACATGTGTGCGCCCTGGGGGGCTTTCTGTGAGATCTCTGTCCATCGTCATCCCTGCGCTCAACGAGGCCGAGAACCTGCCGACGGTGATGGAGACCATCCCGCGCCATGAGTTGGCGGAAGCAGGCTGGGCGGTCGAAGTCATCGTGGTCGACAACGCTTCGACTGACGCCACCGCAGAGGTGGCCGGTTCGTTGGGCGCCAGGGTTGTCTCGCAGCCGCTGCGCGGTTACGGCAACGCATACCAGGCCGGGTTCGACGCGGCCAGCGGAGAGGTCATCGCCACGGGTGACGCCGACTGCACGTACCCGTTCGACGCTCTGCCGCATTTGCTGCACATCATGGACGCTCGGAAGATCGAGTTCATGACCACGAACCGGCTCGGCGTCGAGAACCGGCACGCGATGAAGCCGTCCCACACGGTTGCGAATCATGCGCTCAGCGCGCTCAGCCGGGCCCTGTTCCGCAACGGTTTGCGCGACTCCCAGTCCGGTATGTGGGTCTTCCAGCGTCACGTGTGGCAGGCGATCGACGTCCGCTCGGCGGGCATGGCCTTCTCCCAGGAGATCAAGAACGCGGCCACCCGCGCCGGCTTCCGCTGCCTGGAGGTCCCCATCGAATACCGGGTCCGTGGCGGTGAGGTCAAGCTGAACGCACTCCCCGACGGAGTCGCCAACCTGCGCCAGTTGTTCCAGCACAAGCTCCGCGACAACCGACTCCGTACCACGCCTGCGCGCCTGGTCCCGCTGGCCGAGGCGGCCCGGGCCAACGCCGCCGCCGAGCGGGCCGCCCAGGCCGCGGAGCGCGCGGCGACCGCCGTGGAGGAACTCACCACCAAGACGAGGCATGTGTCGGAACTGGTCCCCGGTAAGGGGGAGCAGATCAACGGTCACAGGACGCTGGCGAGCATGCCGGCACAGCGCGCCTCCGATGAGGTACCTCTGGAATTGGCGTGAGCGGCTCGCCGTTCGAAGAAGAGTCGGAGCAGCGGGCTGCCGGGGACCAGCGGACCCCACAGGCCCTTGACGCTGGCCAGAGCCGCCGAGGTTTGCGCAGTGGGCGGCGCCGGGAACCTCACAGTGCCGAACCCGACCGGTTGGCGGTGGCACGGTCCGGCTGCGGAGGTGGGATACCGCGACGGGTACTTGGGCCGGTCCTCGGCGTGCTGGTCGTGCTCGGGCTGTGCGGTGCCGCCTGGACCATCCCCGAGGTGCGGTCCGCGCTGCGCGACTCCTTCATTGAGCGGCAGCAGGCTTACATCGAGCTGTACCTCGGCAAGGAGCCCTTCTTCGACGGTGATGAACTCGTCGTACCGCTGGAACTCGTCGAGCACGGGGACACCGGCGGCCGGCACTCCGTCCGGACCTGGGCCCAGGATGCGAAGGGCCGCCACCTGGCGGCTCGTACGGAATCGGTCACTACCAAGCCAGGCGCCCTGGTCGGAGTCGACGTCCGGCTGCGCCTCAAGGGCGGTGGGAAACGTGACGCAGTTCTGGTCGAGGTGACGCTACCGGGGCATCCGCAGCGGCTTCGAATGCACCTGCATTGATCTTCCCCCGCTTGGCCGCCATTTCACCGACACCCGCCCGCTCCTAGGAGCCGTACCAGCCCACCCCACGGGAAGCCTCATGCGCACCATCGTCCAGATCACTCCGTACTACCCCCCGCATCTGGGTGGGCTTGAGCGCGTCGTCTCCAACCTGGCGCGGGAGCAGGCCAAGCGGCACGACGTACGGGTCCTGACTACTGCCCTCGGCTTCGCCGACGCACCGCGTATCGCCCGGGAAGAGGGAGTCGTGGTGCACCGGCACCGGGCTGTGGAGGTCGCCCACACTGCCGTCGCCCCCGGCCTGGCTGCGCATCTGGCCCGACTGCCCCGTGACGCGGTGCTCCACCTGCACTGTGCGCACGCCCTGCTGCCCGAGATGGTCGCTCTCACCGCTCGGCTGCGCGGCAACCGCTTCCTGCTGCACTTCCACCTCGACGTGGACGCCTCCGGGCCGCTGGGCACTCTCCTGCCGCACTACAAGGAGCACATCTTCGGCCGCGTCCTGCGGTCCGCCGCCGGGGTCATTGCGCTGACGGACGCTCAGGCTGCCTTTCTCACTGACACCTACCGGGTGCGCGCGGACCGCGTGCACATCGTGCCCAACGGTGTGGCCGAGGCATATTTCATGCCCGCCCGTGAGGTCGCGCCTGGCCCTTTGAACTTGCTCTACGTCGGCCGGCTCGGTGCCCAGAAGAACGTGGCCCGACTGCTGGACGCCCTGCACCTGACGCGAGGGGATGTACGGCTGCGTATCGTCGGCGATGGGGAGCTACGCAGTCGGCTGGAGGAACAGGCCGGCCGACTGGGCCTGCGGAACGTCGAGTTCAGCGGGGGACTGCTCGGCGAGGACCTCGTCAAGGCGTATGCCGACGCGGACGCCTTCGTGCTGCCGTCGGACAAGGAGGGCATGCCGCTGGTCGTGCTGGAGGCGATGGCGGCTGGGCTGCCGGTCGTCGCGACTGACGTGCCGGGCACCCAGGAACTGGTTGGGGGTACCGGTCTGCTGGCCGCGCCCGAACCGGCCGCCCTTGCCAAGGCGATCGATGCCGTCGCCGCCGACCACCCACTCAGGGCCCGGCTGGCCCGCGCCAGTGCCGAACGCTCCCGCGACTACTCGTGGGAGAACGTCGTCGGGCTGGTTGAGGGCGTCTATGCCAAGGCGGGCCTATGACGATGAAGGACACCCTGTCCCTGCGCATCATCGAGCCCGACCCGCGGCCGCCGGCTGGCGAGGAACGGCCCCTCCGGGCGCGCCGTGCCCTCCGTCACCCACTGTTTCACCGACGCTTCGCCATCCTGCTCAGCCTGGCCCCCGCGACCGTTGCCGAGCTTCTGCCCCAATCACCCGATGCGCTGCGCACGCTGGCCGGGCTGTGGCTGTTGTTCGGCGCCCCTGTGTTGCTGTGGCGGGGTGTGGCCACGCGCATCGTGACCACCGGGACTGCCGTGCTGCTGCTCTCGGTCGGTTTCACGGTGATGACGGATATCGGCATCGCGCTCGCCGTGAACACCGCATTGCCGCCGCTCGGCGTCGAGCGTCCGCTGACCCGGCTCGTCCTGACGATCGCGTCCGCCGCCGCCCTGGTCGTACTCGGTGTGCTCGCACCAGAGCCGAGACGGGCCGAGCGCGTGCCGAGGAAAGGGAGGGGGCTGTTCGCGACCCGGGGCGTCAGACCGGTTGCTGCTTTCGGCGGGATCGCCCTCGTCCTCGCCGTGGCCGGGCCGATCCGGCTCAACAACGGCCTGGGCGGCGCCGTCAGCATGGTGGCCATGTTCGTGATCGCGGCGCTGATCGCCCTGCTCCTGCTGCGCCGGAGCCGCTATCCGGTGCCCGTCCTGGAGTTCGGACTCTACTGTGCGTCCGCGGCTCTGCTGCTGCTCACCTCGCTGCGCGGGCAGTACATCACCGGCCATGACATCCAGAAGGAGTTCCTGTACTTCAGGCTCGCCCTCGGCGGCGAGCACTGGGACATCAGCGCGTACAACGACCCGTACAACGCTTGCCTGAGCATCACGCTGCTGCCGGTGAGCATCTTCCAGCTCACCGCAATCTCCGACACCGCGATCTTCAAAGTCGTCCTGCCGCTTCTGTTCGCGCTCACTCCAGTACTGGTGCACCGCGCGGTGCGTAACGTGGCCCCGCGCGTGGTCGCGCTGATGTCGGCGGTGTACTTCATCGTCTTTCCGACGTTCTTCACCGACATGCCGTACCTCGGTCGCCAGGAGATTGCCTTCCTGCTGCTGGGCTGCGCCATGGTGGTGCTCACCGACTCGCGGGGACCACTGCTCCTTCGCCGGATCGTGTTCGTGGTGCTGCTGGCCGGCATCGTGCTGTCGCACTACTCCACCACCTACGTCGTCGTCGGCACCCTTGCGGTCTCCTTCCTCCTCGACAAGGTGTGGCGGCTGGTGTCCCGGGGGGGCCGGAACCGCTTGCGACGCAAGCGGCGCGAGGACCGGATGCACTCCTTCCTCACGTGGTGGGTGGTGGTGGTGCCCGCCGTGCTCGCCCTGCTGTGGGCGGGCCCGCTCACCCATACCGGCGGTCAGGCCCAGCGCACCCTCCATGCGGTGGCGTCGGCCGTGCTCGGCGGCGAGTCGGAGTCCGGCTCGTCGGACACCGCCTACAGCATTCTTGGCGGAGCCAAAGTGCCTGCCGCCGAGCGTTTGAAGCAGTACAAGCAGGATCTGCTGAAGCAGACCGCGGCGGAGCGGGCGAGCGGGGATTACCTGCCGTTGAAGGAGATCGACGGCCTGTCCACACCCGTGGTCGCGGTACCGACGATGAAGCTCACCACTGCCGGTCGGATACTCGATGGGCTCGGCATCAGCGTGCCAGGGCTCAATGGCGGACTGCGACAGGCGGCCGCGCTGTTCTTCCAGGTGATGGCGGTAATCGGGTTCGTGGTGGCGTTGTGGGCACGCCGCTCCGCGTTCCGCCCGGTGCGCGACCAGGCGACCATCGCCGCCGGCGCGTGGTTCATGGTCGCCGTCTTCACCCTCGTACCGCAGCTGTCCGTGGACTACAGCCTGCTGCGCGCCTTCCAGCAGGGTCTGTTCTTCTTCGCACCTTTCCTCGCCACCGCAACCCTGTGGGTGCTGCGCTGGGCCGGGCGCCGCACCGTGCCCATGGCCTGTGCGCTTCTGGCTGCACTGCTGCTCGACCTGTCCGGAGTGGTGCCCAAGGTGCTGGGTGGGTATGCGGCGCAGTTGCAGCTTTCCAACTCCGGTCAGTACTACGCCATCTACTACCCCCACGCCGAAGAGCGCCGGGCGGCACTCTGGCTCGATGCGCGCCTGACCCAGGAGGGCATCGGACTGGTGCAGACCGACCGGTTCAGTTACAGCCGGCTCCAGGCGCTGCTCACCCATCCGACCCTCGCGGACGTGTCACCGGCCGCGCTGCGCACGGATTCCTACGTGCTGCTGGGCACCACACCCACTCGCACCGGCGATGTGACCGTGTTCTACGGCGGCGATCTGATCACGTACAGGTACCCGATGGACGTCCTGGACTCTCGGGACCTGATCTACAGCAATGGGGGAGCGGTGATCTACCGATGAGCGCACGACCGCCACGGGTTCTGCTGGTCAGTCACTACTACCCGCCGCACCTCGGTGGCATCGAAAATGTCGTGCACCGCGAGGCCCAGGGCTTGTCGGCACAGGGTGTCGACGTGACCGTCCTCACCAGCGCCAGTCGCTCCTCCGTCACCGTCGAGGAAGGCGTACGAGTGGTGCGTGTGGCCGCTTGGAACGGCACGGAGCGCCGGGCCGGGGTGCCCTTCCCGGTGTTTTCGCCTGCCCTGTTGACGGCCGCGCTGCGGCTGGCACGCCGAGCGGACGCCGTGCATATCCACGACTGTTTGTACCTCAGCTCGTGGGCGGCTGGACTGGCTGCGCGGCTCACCCGCACTCCGTACGTCCTTACCCAGCACGTGGCCGTCGTTGACCACCCGTCTCCCCTGGTCAAGGCTGTTCAACGCGCGGTGTACGGCGTGGCAGGCCGAGGTCTGCTGCGGGGCGCCCGCTCCGTGTTCACTCTCAACGCGTCGGTCGCCCGTTTCGTACGAGCGCGTGGCGCGCAGGAACACAGGGCCCACCACCTGGCCAACGGTGTCGACACTGGACATTTCCGGCCTGCCACCTCTGTCGCCGAACGTCTGTTCGCCCGTGAGCGGTTCGGGCTGCCCGCAGACCGGGTTCTGGTCCTGTTCGCGGGACGGCTCGTCCCCAAGAAGGGGTACGACCTGCTGCTCGCCGCCCATGCACCTGATGCTGGCTACGACCTGGTCTTCTCCGGGGACGGCGACACCGAGGCCCTCGCCGGCCGCCCCGGCGTTCACCACCTGGGCGCGCTTTCCAGAGAGGCCATGGCCGACGCCTACCGCGCCTGTGATGTCTTCGCGCTCCCCTCGACCGCCGAAGGCTTCCCCCTCACCGTGCAGGAGGCGATGGCGTCCGGACTGCCGGTCGTCACCACCGACGACCCCGGCTACGCCCCCTACCATCTGGACCGCGACCGGGTGTCCCTGTTGCCACGTGACGTGGCCGCACTGGCCGCTGAGCTCCGCACCCTGGCGACGGACCCGGAGCGTCGAGCGTGCATGGGCGCATACTCCCGCACGTATGCGGAGAAGGCGTTTGCTTGGGATGACCACGTTCAGACCCTCCTGGCGCACTACTGCGGCAGAGGTGAGTGAGCGCGTATGACGGACGTCTCCAACCGCACTTCTGTGGCGCGTCGAGGAGGCCGGCACCGCCGCCCGGGCGACCGCATCTACCGCAGTTCCTTCTTCCTGCTGGTCTCCACCGTCGTCACTGCCGGACTGAGCTTCGTGTTCTGGGTCGTGGTCGCCCGCTTCTACACAGCTCCCCAGGTCGGGCTCGCCACGTCGCTGATCTCCGCAACGTCGCTGCTGGCCACGTTCAGCCTGCTCGGCCTGAACAACACACTGATCAGATTCCCGGCCGAGCGGGAGGTGCGCAACGCGCAGATCAGTCAGGCGCTGCTGCTGGTGGGGGCTGTGGGATGTGCGGCGGGCGGGATCTACCTGCTCGGGCTGCCGTTGTACGGTGCCAAGCTGGAATTCGTCCGCAACAACGGGATGTCGGCCGTCGCCTTCGCCGTCTTCTGCGGCTGCGCGGCCGCGAGCATGCTAGTGAAGTCGGTCTTCAATGCGGCGCGTATCCCCGAGTACAACGTCCTCATCGACGGGCTGACCCAGGGCGTGGCCAAAGTGGCCGTCCCGGCAGTCCTTACCGGGCTCGGCGTCTTCGGGATCGTCGCCTCGGCCGGCGTGGGGTATGCGGTGACAGCGGTCGTCGCCCTGTTCGTGCTGCGGCGCCGTCTCGGCTTTCGGGCTGACCTGCGCACGCGCGGCACCCGTCTGCGCGAGAAGTTCCGCTTCTCGATGGCAAGTCATGTTTCCAATTTGATCAACCTGGCACCGGTGCTGGCCACTCCGCTGATCGTGCTGCACCAGCTGGGTGCGGCCGAGGCCGGTTACTACTTCGTGGCCTTCCAGATCGCGGCCATGCTGAACGCTGTCTCCACCGCCGTCGGCGAGGCCGTCTTCGCTGAGGTTTCGCATGAGGAATCGCGGTTCCGCGAACTGATGCTGCGTTCAGCGCGGATTATCGCGGCTGTACAGATCCCCGCTGCCGCGGTGGTGATCATTGGCGGAGGACTGCTGCTGCAAGTGTTCGGTGCCGGATACGCGGAACACGCACGGCCTCTCCTGACCGTCCTCGCATTCGCCGCTCTGCCTGTGGCCCTGAATACCTGGGCATGTTTCGCCCTGAAGCTGGCCCAGCGCATGCGTCAGCTGGTCGGCTCCAATGTGATCATGGCCGCCCTGTCGATCGGCCTGAGTGCGGCATTCGCCGACCGGGGACTGGTCTGGGTCGGCTACGCATGGGCCGTGGGCAACGCCGTAGCCGGGGTCTTCGCAACCCTGAGCCTGGTGCGAGGACGGGCGGTACCGGCGAAGGGGACTGCCGGTGCGGCGACGGCGGCAGGTGAGACGTCCGAGTCCTTCGCGGGGACATACGCGGCAGAGCCGGAGAACCCCGCAGCCCGGCTGGACGGTCCCGACGAGGCCGCACGCCCCTACGCCGGGCCCTATGCCCTCGACGCCGCCGTCCCCACCCCGGGCGTTCCGTCCTACCCGACCGGTCCGTCCTGGCCCCGCCCCCGTTCCGAGAGGCCCGCCCCGTGAACATCGTCGTGATCAATGCGTACGTCCGAGAAAACGCGGGCGATGCGGCGCTGCTCTCCGTCTGCCTGCAGCACATTCAAGAGGCTTTCCCTGATGCCGACGTAGCGATCGCGGGGATGGAGGACGCGACTGTGCACCCGGCATTCGAGGGTGTGCCAAACATCGGCTCCATCCGCCGCTACGCCGCCGACGGAACTGTTTCCCTGCCGCGCCGCCTGCTGCGTAAGGCGCTGCTGGGCCTCGCCGGCACCGGCGCCGTGACGCTGCCCAGCCCGCTCGCCCGCGCAGTGCTGCGAGTGCTGCCCGCCGAGGCACGGCGCGAGGCCGATGCCGTAACCAGGGCGGACCTGGTGGTGTCCATGGGCGGCGGCTACGTCCTGGCCCGCCCCGGCCTCGACGGCTACCAGAACGTCTTCTTCGTCCTCCTTCCAGCACTGCTGGCCCAGAAGGCAGGCGTCCCTGTGGTCTGGGCCCCGCAGTCCTTCGGGCCGTTCCCGGCCGCCGCCCAGCGCCGGCTGGTCGGCCGGGTCATGCGCCGCTCGGCGGCGGTGCTAGCACGCGAGGACGTCAGCGTGGGCGAGTTGCTGGCGTGCGGGGTACCCGCCGGCAACATCGAGCGGGCGGTGGACGCCGGCTTCGCCTTCGCCCCAGAGCGGCGGACCGACTGGCGAGCCCGGCTCGGCATCGGGCCGGACGACAGGCTGGTGGGCATCACTGCCAGGCGCTGGCTGGCCCCCGCCGCCCAGGAGCACTACGAACGTGAGCTCGCTCGCACCATCGACGCCATCCAGGCCACCGGCACCCGCGCAGTTCTCATTCCCCAGGTGAGCACCGACTACCTCGGTGACGACGACCGCATCTGCGAGCGCAGGATCGCCGGATACTGCACGAGCGACCCGCTGATGGTCGACGAGGTCGTCGACTACCGCGATCTCAAGGGACTGTACGACGAGTGCACGCTACTCATCGGCACCCGGTTCCACTCGGTGATCTTTTCGCTGACCAGTGACGTCCCGTGCGTGGCCATCGAGTACGAACACAAAACCCGCGGCATCATGGCCGACCTGGGACTCGGCGAGTGGGTCGTGCCCATCGCCGACGTCACCTACGACAGGCTGTGGGCGCTGACGGAACCGCTCTTGAAAGACCCCGAGCCGTACCGCCACATCCTCGACGCCAACCTTCCCGGCTATCTCGCCCGTGCCAAGTCCCTGCCCGACCGCCTGCGGGAGGCCGTGTGAGCCGCCACCGCACGATCGCCATCGTCACGCCGTACTACCCGCCGAAGATCGGTGGAGTGGAGCAGTACACCGCGCGCTTGGCGGCCGCGGTTGCCGCCGATCCTGATCTGCGGGCGGTCGTCATCACCACGCGTCTCGATGGGGGATTGCGCACCCGCGTCACCACCGAGGACGGCGTTCGGGTCGTGCGGCTCGGTGCGTGGCTGAAGTTGTCCAACACCCCCCTCAGCCCCCTGTGGCCCCTGCAACTGCGCCGCTGGCTGAAGCGGACCGGCACCGATGTCGTCAATGCACATGCGCCTGTACCCGGGCTGGGCGACCTAGCGATCGCTGTGGCCGGCTGCCGGCCGACGGTCCTGACGTACCACTCGGGGTCAATGCACAAGGGGTCGCCCGGCAGCGGCCTCGCGGACCGGCTGATCGGGCTGTACGAGAAGGCCGTCCTTCCTCGCGTCTTCGCCCGCGCCCGGCGCCTGGTCGCCGTCTCTCCCGTCTCTCTGGCCGAGGGCCACGCGCACGCCGTACGCATCACTCCGGGCGTCGACATCGACCGCTTCACCGCCGGTGAGCCGGCCTCCCGGCGACCCCGCACGATCGTCTACGTAGGCCGTATGGACCGCTCCTCGGCATGGAAGGGTGTCGATGTGCTCGTCCGCGCCTTCGCGCGGATTGCGACAGACGTGTCCGACACGCGGCTGCGCCTGGTCGGCGACGGAGACGCCCTCCCTGGTCTGCGCGCCCTCGCCGACGAACTCGGTGTCGCTGAGCGGCTGGAAACACCAGGGGCGCTGAGCGGCGACGCCCTGACGGACGCCATACGCACGGCCGCCATCCTTGCTCTGCCTTCACTCACCGAAGCCGAATCCTTCGGCATGGCACTGGTAGAAGGCATGGCCTGTGCCACACCGGTTGTCGGCTCGGCCGTCGGCGGCATTCCCTACGTCGTAGCCGACGGCGAAACTGGCCTGCTGGTCCCGGCCGGCGACCCGGACGCCCTAGCGGCTGCCTGCGCCAAGCTGCTGACCAACGGGGACCTCGCCGACCAGATGGGGACACAGGGCCGGCGCGTGGCCGAGGAACGCTACGCCTGGCCTCACCTCACGGCCCGATACCTGGAGTTGTTCCGCGCCCTCTAGTCCTGCTCGCCCTGCTTCTTCTG
This sequence comes from Streptomyces sp. NPDC046759, assembly GCF_040645475.1. Taxonomy (NCBI): domain Bacteria; kingdom Bacillati; phylum Actinomycetota; class Actinomycetes; order Kitasatosporales; family Streptomycetaceae; genus Streptomyces; species Streptomyces sp. NPDC046759. The sequence continues at coordinate 81,068 of NZ_JBEYYJ010000017.1, forward strand.
GTAGGAGCGGATGGCCTGCTCGAAAGCTGCGAAGGCGGGCTTGCGCCGCCCGTCGTAGTACGTCAGGCCGTAGTGACGCGAGCTGCGGCTGTTGGGGGTCTCGGGCTCGACGTCGCGGTACGAAAACCAGAACACAACGTCCACCGAGGGGATTGCCGCTGACGCGGTCACCAGGTCCTTGGCATACTCAGCCTGCAGCCGGGGCGTGACATGCGTGGTGCCCTGGGCCTCTTCGCTGTCCGCCGCCTTGCCCTGGCCCCAGGTGGGCGCGCCTGTCTCGGTGAGCCATATCGGCATGCCCGGCCGGCCGTACCTCGCCAAGATGGCGACGAGGTTGTCCTTGGTGCGGTCGATGTCCTGGAAACGGGTGCCGGTCGGGGTTCCGGTGCTGGGCAGCAGGGGAGCGCTGTACGGGTGGTATGAGATCGCGTCCACCTGCTTCAACGCTCCGAGCCGACCCAGTTCCGCAAGGAACGTCTTATGGGACACGTACTGCCTGGACGGGATCGTGTCCACGGCGGCAAGCCCGCCGAGCAGGAGGTAGGCGTGCTGGTCCACGGAGCGGATGGCGGGAGCGGTCGCGGCCAGCAACGCAGCGTAGCGCTTGGCGTCGGGCCCGGTCTTCCAGAACGGCTTGATGTTGGGCTCGTTCCAGATTTCCCAGGTGTGCACTCCCTTGGGCGCATACCGTTCGGCGGCCCGCCGCGCGAACTCGGCGAATTGGCGGTTGTCTGCGGGCGGACACGTCTGGCTGGTACTTGCGCAGTTCGGATCCGCGGCCCAGCGCGGCGTGTAAGAAAGTGTGGGCAGGACGTCGAGCCCGTGAGCGCGAGCCGCGTCCACCACACGGTCGAAGCGGTCCCATGCGTACTGGTCCGCGGAGTCGGGTTGGATGTTTCGCCACGACAAATCTACCCGCAGCCATCGGACGCCCAACTCCTTGGCATCGTTCATCGCCTCGCTCCGCTGCCCGTCCGTCATCCAGGTCAGGGTGTCTCCGAAGGAGAGACCGAAACTCAGGTCCCGGCCATGGACGCTGCTCGACGTTGAGGCGGTCGAGCTTGAGGCAGATGCCGGTGCTCCGATGCCGTCGTCAGGCGTGCGTGACGGGGAGTTGGTGGCACCCGTCAGGGCCACCACAGTGGCCACGGAGCCACCGAGCACGGCAACGGAGACAAGCGCGCCGAGGAGCCGTCGTTTTATCCCTGACTGCTCTGCAGCGCGGAAGCGCCGATGTGCGGACGCTTGTGATAGAGGCTGATGAGGCACGCGCGCAGCCTAATCGCGGTTTCAACTAAGGTGGTGAAACCGTGGCGTAACTGTGATGGACCGCTGCGTGGTCACCGACCGGCCGGACTTCGACTCGAGGCTGCCGAAGCGGTTTGGCCGACGTCCTGCCCGGGTGGAGGATCGCGCATGTTCCGGCGGTCGGTGGCGAGTCGGGCATGCCGTCGTGGCAGTGAGGTCACCATGGGACCAAACGGCCTCCTCTCAGAGGCAGGTGTAAATGGCCCCTGACCAGTAGGCGAGTCAGGGGCCGGTCTCATGTCCCGCCAATGAAGGCGTCGAGGCCAACGGCTGCCCTTGCCGGCGACCGTGACCGGGTCATCGCCGACCGGCTCGGTGCCATGACCCGAGGCGGTGGGGGGCCTCCGAGCGCTCCGAGAAGTACCCTCCGGGCCCGCAGTGGCACGTCTGTGGCACGCCTCCTGAAACGCCGAAGGGGCCAGCCTGCGAGGGAACCACTTCCTGAGCTGGCCCTTCTCTTTGTGCCCCGGCAGCATTCGAACCTGCGACACCCGCTTCAGGAGTTCGATCACCGGCCCCATGGTGCCGTGGCGTGGCTCTGTGGTGTGTCTGGGCGGGATCTGAAAGGTCTCCGGGTCGTCCGTCAGACCTCCGCGTGCCTCAAAGTGCTGCGCTGGTGCGCGGACGGGTTTCGTCTGGGCGCGGCCGACACGGGAGGTGCGGAGCTGCGGCGTCAGGCCCCTCGTCTGAGGTTGCGAGCGTGTCGAGACGGTGTTACGTGAGCGCCCTTGCTTACGTCCGCTTCGCGTAAATAGTCCACAAGGGGCATATTTGTAACTACTGGTGGGTGAGAGGACACGGACCGTGAACGACTTTTCCCGTCGCAGACTGCTCAAGACGACGGCGGTCGCAGGCGCCGGCGCGGTCGTCGTGCCGGCCGTTGCGGCGGCCGAAGCCCCCGGTACGAGGGCCGTGACGGAGGGCGCCGGGAGCGAGGGGTACGGGGAACAGCGCCCGGCGGCGAAGCTGACCGGCCGCATCGTCCGCCCCAACGACCCCGGGTACACGGACGCGCGCCTCGGCTGGGACCAGCTCCTCTCCCACTATCCGCTGGTCATCGTCTTCGCTCAGAGCACCCAGGACGTGGTCAACGCCCTGACCTGGGCGCGGCAGAACGACGTCGCGCTGCGGATCCGGAGCGGCCGTCACAGCCTTGAGGGCTGGTCGAACCTCGACAGCGGCCTCGTGATCGACATCAGCGAGCTGAAATCGGTCCGCATCGATAGCGCCGCTCGCGTCGCGACGGTGGGATCCGGGCTCAACCAGCTGGAAGCGGTGACCACGCTCGCCAAGCAGAACTTCGCGGTGACGACCGGTACCGAAGGCAGTGTGGGCCTGGTCGGCGCGACGCTCGGCGGCGGCTTCGGCTTCCTCACCCGCTGGCTCGGCATGGCCTGCGACAGCCTGATCGGCGCCGAGGTCGTCGTCGCGGAAGGCGACGAGTGTGCCAAGGTGATCAAGGCCGATCTGCACGACAACGCGGACCTGCTCTGGGCGCTGCGCGGAGCGGGTAACGGCAACTTCGGAATCGTCACCTCACTGACCTACAAACTGGCCCCGCTCAAGAGCGTCACCTATATGCAGGTCACCTGGGACGGAGTCGGCGACCTGCGCAGGATCTTCGAGGCTTACCAGCGCACGGCGCCGTACATGGACAACCGCCTTGGTACCCAACTCGAAATCCACCCGAACCAGATCCTGCTGTTCGCGGTCCTCGCGGAAGGAACGCCCGCGGAGGCGAAAAAGCTGCTGGTCCCGATCCTGTCGATCGACAGCCCCAAGATGACGGTGCAGGTAGGAAACTGGGGTGACGTGTATGCGGGCTTCCAGACCCCGATCGCGGTCGAACCCGCGAACTGGAAGTTCTACTCGCAATTCACCAAGAAGCCGTTCCCGGCCAAGGCGATCGACGTGATCGCCTCGTTCATGAAGGACGCGCCCACGGCCGACAGCAACTACTTCGTTCAGGCGTTCGGGGGTGCGGTCAGGAGGACCCCCCGCGGCGGCACGGCGTTCCCGCACCGCGACGCGCTCTTCTACGCCGAGCCCGGCGCCGGCTGGGGCAAGCGCAGTGACCAGCGGGGCGTCTGCGACCCGCTCACCCCGAAGGCCCAGGCCTGGATCGCCGAATTCAGCCAGGCACTGCGCCCCTACGTGGACGGCGCCTACGTCAACGTGCCGAACATCGGCATGCAGGACTGGGAGACCGCCTACTGGGGGTCCAACTTCGGCCGACTGCGCGGGATCAAGGCAGATTACGACCCCCGCAACGTCTTCCAGTACGACCAGAGCATTCCGCCCGCGTCCCGCTGACCGGGCACGGCCTGAGGACGGCCCCTGACCCCGGTTCTCGGTCGGAGCCGCTCTTGTGTCCGGGTGACGTGACTGCCCGGTGTGCCCCGTGGTCCCCCGCTCGATCGGGCACGGCTGGGGCACGGCCACCTTCTGATCCGTAGCTTGCTGTACAGAGATCGATCGAGAAGGACCCTGCGGGCTCGTAGTGGCACGCCTGTGGCACGCCTCCTGAAACGCCGAAGGGCCAGCCTGGGAGGGAACCCCTCCTGAGCCGGCCCTGCTCTTTGTGCCCCGACAGGATTCGAACCTGCGACACCCGCTTCAGGAGTGGGATCGGATCCTTGCCGGGTGGTGACGGAGGCTGCCGCGTGGTGCTGTCCTGTCTGGGCAGTGCCGCGCGGCGTCGTACTCCATCCCGCTCGTGACACCTCGTGCCGGACCGTCCGCTCACACATCGCGCACGCATCGCAGGGCCTGGGCTTGCTGCCGGACCCCTCTGGTGTCACAGGCCGCAGGAGCCGCGGTCGAGGTGGAAGTAGCGGGCGTTGGCCCAGCGGCACAGCCGGATACCGACGGTGACGCCGATGATGGTGACCAGGGCGGGCAGGTATCCGCCGGCGACCTGGACGATCGGGATTGCCGGGCACCCTCCGGAGATCGCCCAGCCCGTACCGAACAGCACTGCGCCGGGGATCACGCCGGCGTGAATGCGCCCCGGGGTGCGGCGAACGCGCAGCAGGGCGAATGCGCACACGATGATCACGACGGCGCCGGCGAAGGAGAGGAGCATGCGCAGGTCCTGGAAGGTGAACATGCGGTTCAGCTCGGTGTAGTCGCCGAAGCCGATGTTGGAGACGGTATAGCCGAGCGTGAGGCCGGTGAGGATGTTGGCGAGCAGTATCGCGCCCCGAGTACGCATCAGATCACCTTCCACAGCAGGAACGACACCGCGACGGCGGTACCGAAGAACACGGCGGTCGCGACCAGGCTGACCGGGCGTAGACGGCCGCAGCCGTTGAGTCCGTGGCCGGAGCTGCACCCACCGGCCAGCCGCGTGCCGAAGCCGACCAACACGCCTCCGATGAACAGCAGGACCGTCATGGTGGCCGGATTTGCGGTGACCACGTTCCGGAATCCCGGGCCCATGTCGAGGCGGAGGTGGAACCGCCCGGAGGTGACCGCGGCGATCAAACCGCCGAAGAAGATGGAGACCAGCAGAGCAGCCTGGGTGACCAGCGGGGCGGGGCCCGGGCTCGTCACCGAGGTGTCCTCACTCACCGTCGGTTCGGCGTCCGTTTCGAGCAGTTGTGACGTCCCGTACGGAACCGGCGGCACGGTGGGCGCGGCGGGGCTGGTGCCGAAGTGCTCGGCCGTGGCTGCGGCAAGAGCGTCAGCCAGAGCACGCTCGTCGGTGAACTCCTCGTCCATCCGCTCCAGGCGGCGCTCCCTGCGCCAGTGCAGCACGCGGTCCCACGCGGACGACACCCCGAAAGACCGGTCTGTGGCGAGGGCGTAGTTGATGGTGATCAGAGCGAGCCCGGCAGCGCCGGCCCACCAGGGCCAGTAGCCACTCATGCGGGGCCTCCCATCCATTCGGTGAATCGAGCCCACCAGCCGCGCTTCGAGGCGGGCCCTTGCCCCGCGCGCCGAGATGGGCGATCCGGGGGCTGGGGAAATGGCGGGGAGGGTGACGGCCGGTAATGCGAGACCGGAATCGTCGGGGACACCGCCCTGAACTGAGCCATGGTTTCCGGTGCCGCGGCCACGGGTTCTGCCGGCTCTGGTGGCCGAGCTGGTGCCGGCTGTGACCAGGACGCATTCTCCGGCGGCCAGGGGTTGTGTTGTGGTGGAGGGGTGGGCTGGGGCCCCTGTTCGGGGCCGGCGGCACCGGACCGGTCCTGGCCGGTGGCCGCGTCTTCAAGGTGTCGCGCACGGGCTCCGTTGGGCAGCAGGCTGATCGGCACACGCTCGCCGGTGAGTGACACCTGGTAGCGCGCACAGCCGAGCCACTGATCTTCGCTGTCGCAGTAGTAGTCGCGCCAGCCTTGCAAGCTCGCCCTGAGCAAGGGGAAGAGGGGGCATCCTGCGGCGTGCGAGCAACTCACGTTGCTCCCTTCTGACCGGCGCACACCACCCGTTCCGTGAGGGCGGTTGCCGTTCTCGGTCTCTTGCCCTCGCCGCGCCTGGGTCGACGATCTCACATGGCGCGGTGATGGCCTGTCACGATGCGGAGCACTGCCTTCCTTTCTCGACCGGGCGAGATGGAACCATTGTTTCGGTGTCCCGGGCAACCTCAGGAGGATTCCGGCCGTGAACGCCTGACATCGCTGAGTGAGGTATGCCACGCGATATCGGGGCGTGAACCACTCCCGTGGGTGTCCCTCCTGCAGGCGAGGGTCAGTTGTTCGTGGAGACGGTGCATGTATGGGGGTTGCTTGTGGCGGAAATGTGAATTCGGCTGTGACGAAACTGTTGATATTACTGGGGCGTTAATGAGGGTGTTAATGAGGGCGTCGCTGAAGGGGAATCATGTGCCGACGTGCTGTCTGCCAATCATGCCGGAAGGTGACCTATGAGGGCTGCGGGAGACACGTGGAGGAAGTGCTCGCCGGCGTGCCAACGGCTCAGCGGTGCATGTGTGAGTCGGCGGAGCGCGCGCCTGTACGCACAGGGGTACCGGTGACTCGATCGGGGCCGGAACCGGTCGGACCGGGTGGCACGGTGCGACGTACACAGGTTCCTCGACGCATGGGCGGTTCACCGGGCGGATCGGAGGATGGCTGGTGGACCCGGCTCATCGCGTGGTTGAAAAGCCCAGCATGAAGTAGGCAGAGGCAGAGGCAGAGGCAGAGGCAGAGGCAGAGGCAGAGGCAGAGGCAGAGGCAGAGGCAGAGCGGTCCGCCTGCTGGACGGTCGGCGAGGACCGAACTCGCGCTCCCGCCTTGGGAAGCGACGGCGCTTGCGCGGCGGAACTGGGCTCCGACCTGATCATTCGCGTTGTGCGGGCACGGTTCGGAGGGGCCGGATCCGCACCCTTGTCGACGGGGTCGTCCGATCGCCGCTTCGTCACAAGTGAACCTGTACGAGGGCGCGATGCGGCCGGCCCCGTACGCGCCGACCGCGTCGAACTCGAGGCCATCGGTGACGGCCGACAGCAACCGGGCCTCGACCTTTCGGTGCCGGCAGAGGTCCAAGGCGGCGTGTGGGCACTGCGGTCAGCGTCTGCCGCAGTCCTGTAGGGATCGCAGCCGGTGTCTCCTGCCGTACGGTCGCGGGTACGGGCGAGACGGCGGCGCGGGCGGAGAGAGCGACATACACGCGGCACTCCGCGAGCCGTGCCTCGTCGAACGGCAGACGTTCGCGCAGGACCTCCCGCGACTCATCGCCTCTACCCCTGGGCGACTCCCTTCCGTCGGCCGGGGCCGTTGCTCACGGGCTGACACGCGGCCGGTGCCGTTGGGGACCTGGCGATCGCCGAGGCCGCAGCCCGGCTCGTACCCCGCCGCCCGCGCCGCCTCCAAGAACGACGCTCCGGAATCCCAGGGCGAGGCCCAGGCGGCGGAGGCGAATGTGCCGGACGGTGCTGATCCGTCCGGAGAGACATCGGGGCCTGGCGCCCGTCCGCTCACACACCGCTCACGCACCGCTCACGCCAACGGCCCCGGACGCGGAGTCCGAGGCCGAGTAAAACCCCTCCCTGCTGGAACCTGCGCCTTGAACGCGCGGTCGCCCTAGCGGCTTTGGCCGCAAGTTTCAGTGACCGAGTCAAGCCGTCTGCGTGGCTGGCGGGGTGGGGGTGAAGGCTCGGTCGTCGCGCAGGAGGGCCCACAGCACACGGGTGCGCTTCGTGCGAGGGCGATGACGGCCTGGACGTTTTGCAGCCCTCGCCGCGCTTCTTGAGGCAGTACTCCCGGTTGGGGCCGTCGCGGATGATGCTGGTCTGCGCGGAGAGGTAGAAGACTCTGCGTAGGCGGCGGCTGTAGCACTTGGGGCGGTGGAGGTTGCCGGTGCGACGGCCGGAATCGCGTGGGACGGGGACCAGGCCGGCGGCTGAGGCAAGGTGGCCGGCGTCGGCGTAAGCGGTCATGTCGCCTGCGGCGACGACGAACTCGGCTCATTGCGGAGCCGACCGCCCAGCCACGACGTACGTCTTCTCTGACGTCAGGCGGCTGATTGCTGTGCGCGCGGCACGGGCGCCGGCCAGTAGGGAAAGTCTTATCCCTCGGTCGGCTGGCGCTCTCGCCGGTACTCATCGAGCAGGTCGAAGAAGAGCTCCACGGCAGGGGTGCCGGCCTCCTGGGCCTCACGTTCGATCTCAACCGCCCAGCCAAGCGGGCTGTGACGGCCGAGCCGCTGCCACAGCCACTCGGCGAAGGGGCCTTGAGTGCCAGGGCTCCAGAAGTCAAAGTCTTCTTCGACACCGTGCACGACCATCGCGGCTCGATAGCCGATCAGCATGGAGTCGAGGTGCTGGAGGGAGTCACCGCGGAGCCACATGCCAGGGCGGAGGCGTACCTCGTCAAGAAACTCAAAGACGCTGGACAGCTCCGTGAGATGCCTCGGCTGTCGACGCACGTTGTCTACTTCCATCATCTTCCATCATCCCGCGAGTAACTGACGGCCGTCGTAGCTGCGCACGTGTGGGCCTTGCCGTCAAAGGCATCCAAAAGTCCGACCGCGAGGACCTCAGCCATGCGCTCGCTGGCTTCCTCGGGCGTCAGCCAGTCGACCGCGGTTGATTCATTCGACGTGCGCTCGGCCCCGTCCCACGGCTTGCAGCGGGAGACCAGGGCCACGACGCCTCGAGCCGTGTTCTTGTGAACGCCGATGAGTTCGTCCACCTCGACGAGGATGCCAGTCTCCTCCAGGACCTCGCGTGCGACGCCCGCCTCTGGGGTCTCGCTGAGTTCGAGTACGCCACCGGGGAGCTCCGAAGCGCCGTTGTCCGCTCGGTGAATCGTCAGGAGTCGGCCGTCCTCACGCACCACTACTCCGGCTACGGACACGGAGTGCAGTGGCGTGGACTGGCCTTCCCGGGCGCTGTCACTCATGTACAGGAGCATAGGAGGGTGGCAGGAGTCGGACTACGTCTTCACCACCCGCACCGGCCTCCCCGTCGAGCCGCGCAACCTCTACTGCTCTTTCATCCGCGTCGCCCAGTCCGCCGACCTCCGCGTCATCCTCCGCGTCATCCGGCTGCACGACACTCGCCACGGCGCGGCCACGCTCCTGACGGCGGCAGGAGTCGCGCCCCGCGTCGTGATGGAGATCCTGGGCCACTTTCAGATCAGCGTCACCATGGACGTCTACACCCACGTCGTGCAGGACACGCAGCGAGAAGCCATGAGCCACATGGACCGGCTGCTCAGGCAGAGGCGCCCCAATCGTGGGTGACCCTCCGTCGATGTCAGAAGTAGATGTCAAAGGCCCCGGACCAGATTGGTCCGAGGCCTTTTGCCTGGTGCCCCCGGCAGGATTCGAACCTGCGACACCCGCTTTAGGAGTTCATTCTTGGCTACATGCGCGCTGCCGCGTTGCTACTCCAAGGGCTCAAGGCAGTCCTCCTGCTACCGCCAGGGTCCCCATGCGTACGGCTCTGTTGCCGTCATCTTCCGCCGTCAGGAACCCGGTTGTTGATGTCAGCCCGGCCGGCCAGGCTAGGCGCTGCTCGCCCCCGACGCCTCGGCCCGCCCTCGCCGCAGCCCGACTGATACTCACTAGATCAGCTTCTCGACCTGGAAGCCAAGACGCTTCAACCAGGCGACTGCGTGATCCTTGCCGCCGCTGAACTCGCCGGGCGCCAGCGCACGGCCCTGATCCCACTTGTGCGCCACTCCGGCGATCGCCTTCGAGTCGTACTCCCGCCCCTCATGCACGAGGACGTACGAACGGGCCTTGCCGAAGTGGTACGTCTCCAGGAACGCCTCGCGGCCCAACTCGTCGTGCTCGGCGATGGCCTTGAGCACGGACGCCCGTGTGATTGCTCCTCTATGCATGGCCAAAGGCTACGGCCGGCCACTGACACGCGAGGCTGGCGTAGCGACTTTGGGCAAAGCCCCCGTCAGTTGTCCCGGCGGGGGCTTCGAGCTGCGTGGACCTGAGGGGATTGGAACCCCAGGCCCCCTCGGTGCGAACTACGGGCGGGGCGGTCGCTGAGGTCTGCTGCGCTGCTGCTGGGCACGAAGAGGCTGGAGTTGTTGAGCGTCGCGGACGTGCGCCGCTTCATCACCCGTGTGCAGAACGCCCACACGGCCGCGACCGCGAAGGAGGCGCACCGGGTACTGCGCACAGCGCTCACCGCAGCCGTGCGCGAGGAATTGATCACGCGGAACGTGGCGTCGCTGGTGGAGCCGCCGCGCGTAAAGCAGCGGGAGATCCGTCCATGGACCTTGGAGGAGACGCTGGCCTTCTTGGAGGCCGCGCGCATGGATCCGCTGTACGCCATGTTCGTGCTGGCCATCGCCATGGGCCTGCGGCGCGGGGAGCTGGTGGGTCTGCGCTGGTCGGATGTGGACCTGGACAACCGCGTTCTGCACGTGCGACAGCAGACCCAGCGTCGCAGGGGAACGCTGTACGACGACGACCCCAAGAGCCGCCGTAGCCGTGTGGTGCCGATGCCCGCCCTGTGCATCGCGCCGCTGCGCTGGCACCGGCTTCGGCAGCGGGAGACTTTCGCGCGTACAGGCGTCGCCTGGTCCGAGACCGGCTACGTCTTCGCCACGCGGAACGGTCGGCCAATCGAGCCGCGGAACGTATACCGGTCCTTCACGAGGGTCGCAGCCGATGCTGGTCTGAGGGTGGTCCGGCTGCACGACGCGCGGCACGGCTGCGCCACGCTGCTGACGGCGGCCGGCGTCGCGCCACGGGTCATCATGGAAATCCTGGGGCACAGCCAGATCAGCATCACGATGGACGTGTACACGCACGTCGTACACGACACCCAGCGGGAGGCGATCAGCCACATGGACCGGCTGCTCAAACGCCGTCTGCCTGCCGCCTGAGAGGCGACTGCCGTCAACTGGTGCCGTCAAAACGGCCCGGACCATGATCGGTCCGGGCCGTTTTGCCTGGTGCCCCCGGCAGGATTCGAACCTGCGACACCCGCTTTAGGAGTGGGATCGAATCCTTGCCGGGTCGTGCGCGGCGCTGCCGCGTGATGCTGTCTCGCCTGGTCAACGTCACGCGGTTGGGTGCTTCATCCGGCTCATGGTGGCCTGTGCCGGACAGTCCGCTCACGCATCGCGCACGCACGTTGGCATCGGTCGGCAATGTCGGAGCGGGCCTCCCCGTCGGGAACACCCGCTCCGGCGAGGGCACGGCTGCGGGACTGTCACGCCCGGTGGTATCGCAGGTCCACCGTCTGTGCGGGTGGCCGTCGTGGATCCGGGCCCATCGGACCGGCTCGACACCAGGGCAGGCGAACAAGCCACACCCCGGAGCCGAGCATGTCGGAGAGAGGCATTCATCTGCAGGCCGGTGCGTTGTCTTCGGAGCCGGCCCCGCGGACCGGGACGAGGAGGGTGAACGTGGCCGGAGTCCTTCTGGTGAGGGAGAGTCGGCCGCCGATGGAGTGGGCCAGTTCGGAAGCGAGTGCGAGGCCGATGCCCGTCCCGTGGCCGCCGCCGGTGTGTCCGCGGTCGAACAGCTGCGCTGGCTCGCCCTCCGCGGCTCCCTCGTCGCTCACGTCGAAGGCGAGGGCGTCGTTCAGGTCCCGCACCACCAGTCGCACGGTTCCGCGTCCGTGCACCCGTGCATTGTCCAGCAGAACGCCGAGCACCTCCGAAACTGGGCCGCTGGGGACCAGGACATCCGCGGGTGCGTCATGTGCGCCGCACTCCAGGCGTCTGCCGTCGGCGGCGAACAGGCCGTGCCAGTGCTCCTGCGTCTCCTGAAGGAGGTGTGCCACCGCAATGTCCCCGGCGGCCGGGCGGGGCCGGTCCGGGGAGCGGGACAGGCGCAGCACTTCCTCCACGGTCTGGTGGAGGCGATGGGTGGTGTCCAGTGCCTCGGTCAGCACGGGGCGTAGTCGGGCGTCGTCGTACTGGGCGAGGCCCGCCTCCAGAGTGAGTTGCAGGCCAGCGAGCGGGGTGCGCAGCTGGTGGGAGGCGTTGGTGGCGAAGTCGCGTTCGCGGCGTAGGAGTTCGGACAGGCTGCGAAGCATCGTGTTGTGCGTGCGGGCCACCTGATCGATCTCGGTGATGTTGCTGGGGGCCGCCCGCGCGTTCAGGTCCCCTTCGGCGACGGCCTGGCAGTGGCGGGAGAGGTCCTCCAGCGGGGCGGCCAGCGCCCGAGCCTGCCGGCGGGCGACCAGTACCGCGATGGTCAGCGCGACTACGGTCACGCCGAGTAGTACGCCCCACGCGGCCAGGACCCGGTCGCGTACGGCGCCAACAGGGGAGGATGCGCGGACCACGCCGATCACCTGCTCGGCGTGGGAGACCGGTACGGCGGCGACCAGGTCGCCGCCCGACTGTCCCCGGACCACCTGTCCGCCAAAGGCGCGGTGGACCGGCGCGTCCGCCGTCCCAGGGCCGCTGCCCGCCCGCTTGGCCTGCTGCGGGTCGTACAGGCCCAGATGCCCTCCTGCCGGCGCCCTGGGCAGTTCCACCGGGTCACCGGTCGCATAGTCGGGGCTCACCCGTACGGCCGCGGCGAGGGCGGCGCGTTCCAGGGTGTCGCGCTGTCCGGCGTACAGGGAGGACCTGATGGCCAGGGCCAGGGGGACGGCGAGCAGGACCACGGCGACCAACGCGGCGGTGAGGGCGACTCGCACCACGCGCTGTCTCATGCCCTCATCATGCGGCGGTTCGGCGGGGTGCGCGGGGCTGGGCTCATGCTTTTGCCGTCGTCTAACCCTCGGCGAGCAGGGCGTTAACCGGCCGCTTCCTAGCGTGGGTGCCATGACCGTCCGGTCCGGGGGATTCCTTGGAGGGCAGTGGTGATGGCAGCACATGCACGGACGTCCGCGGCAGTCGGGCTGGTGATCGTCGCGGCGGTGACCGCGGGCTGTTCCGGTTCCGGCTCGCACTCCGGTTCCGGTTCGACGACATCAACGCCGTCGGCCTCCTCGGAGCGCGTCGGAAACGGGCAGAACAAACCGACACCCGCTCCCACCGAGTCCAATCCGCCCGGTGACATCCCCGACAACCAGGTGTACGTCGTCTACCGGCCGACCGGTGGGTCCTTCTCCGGTTTCACGGTGAAGGTGCCTGAGGGCTGGGCCCGTACCGAGCAGGGCGGCGGCACGGTGTTCACCGACAAGCTGAACACCGTGAGGATCACGGCAGTCTCCGCGTCCACCGCGCCCACGGTCGACTCGGTCACCAAGACGGTTGTCCCCAAGCTGCGCTCCCAGGTGCCGAAGTTCGCCGCGCCGAAGGTGTCGGAGGTGTCCCGGCACGCCAGCCGTGTCGTCCGGCTGACCTATCAGGGTGACTCGGCGAAGGACCCGGTCACGGGCAAGGTGGTGCGTGACGGGTTCGAGCGGTACGCCTTCTACAGGTCGGGCCACGAGGTGGATCTGACCTTGTCCGGCCCGGTCAACGCCGACAACGTCGACCCGTGGCGCATCATCAGCGACTCCTTCGCCTGGCGGTGAGCACCATGGCGTCCGAGCCGGTGCTGGCTGCCCGTGAGCTGTACCGCTTCTATCGCGCCGGCGAGGAGGAGACGCTCGCGCTGCGCGGGGTGTCGCTGCGGGTCGGGCGGGGTGAGACGGTGGCGGTCGTGGGACCGTCGGGATCCGGCAAGTCGACTCTGCTGGCGTGTCTGGCCGGGCTCGACGAGCCCTCGGGCGGCGAGGTCCGCGTGGACGGCGTACGGATTAGCCACCGGCCCGAGACCGAGCGGGCCCGGCTGCGCGCCCGGCACATCGGCGTGCTGCTGCAGACCCGCAATCTGCTGCCCCATCTGAGCGTGCGGGACAACGTCCGCCTGCCGCAACGCGCCGCGGGCCGTAAGCCGGCCGCCTCGGCCAGGGAACTGCTGACCCAGGTGGGCCTCGGTGAACGGATGCACGCGCTGCCCCGGCAGCTGTCCGGAGGGGAGCTGGCGCGGGCAGGGCTGGCCGTCGCGCTGGCCAACTCCCCCGCTGTCCTCCTGGCGGACGAGCCGACCGGCGAATTGGACGGGGAGACCGAGCAGATGGTCCTCGCGATGCTGCGGGAGCGGGCAGCGCAGGGATGCGCGGTGCTGATCGTGACGCACAGCACCGATGTCGTCAGGAGCGCGGACCGGGTGATCGCACTGGAGGACGGCAGGGCCACCGACGCCTCGGCCCAGACCGCCCGTCCCGCGCCGCAGGGGGTGCCCGATGCCACCGGATGAGGCACTCGTGACCTGCACCGACGCGGCTCTCACCTTCGGTCGAGGGACGCAGGCCGTCGTGGCCGTGCACGGTGCCAACCTGGAGATCGGGGCCGGCGATCGGCTCGCAGTCGTCGGCCCCTCCGGGTCGGGGAAGAGTTCGTTGCTGCACCTGCTGGCCGGGCTGGAACAGCCCACCAGCGGAACGGTGACCCGCGCCGCCTCCCTCGGGCCATACGACATCGGCCTGGTCTTCCAGGGCGACAGCCTGATCCCAGCCCTGAACGTGGTCGAGAACACGGCCCTGCCCCTGGTCCTCGCCGACCGCCCGGAAGGCGAGGCCCGGCAGGCGGCCCTCGCGGCGCTCGCCCTCGTGGATGCGGCAGACGTGGCGGACCGGCTGCCCGAGGAGATCTCCGGTGGTCAGGCCCAGCGGGTGGCCGTCGCCCGGGTGCTGGCCCAGTCCCCGCGCCTGATCCTCGCCGACGAGCCCACCGGCCGCCTCGACCACGCCACCGGCGGCCGTGTCCTCGACGCCCTCCTCACCGCCGCCGACCACACGGGCGCGGCCCTCGTCGTCACCACCCACGATCCCGCCGTGGCCGCGCGCCTCACCACCCGGCGCGCCATGCGCGACGGCCGGCTGCTCGCACCCGAGGAGGTGTCATGATCGGCTCGTGGACGGCCGGCCTGGCCCGCTATCGCACCGGACGTCTGCTGGCTGCGCTGGCAGGGATCGCCCTCGCGGTCGCCCTGGTCGCCGCGCTGGGCTCCTTCCTCACGGCGTCGAAGGCGACCATGACCCAGCGTGCCGTGCGCTCGGTCGCCGTCGACTGGCAGGTCCAGGTACAGCCAGGCGCCGACCCCGGTGCGGTGATGTCCCTGGTCCGCAAGGCGCCGGGAACCCGCGCCGCCCTGCCCGTCGGTTTCGCCCACACCACCGGCTTCACCGCGCGCGTCCAGGGCAGCACCCAGACCACAGGCCCCGGCATGGCCCTCGGCCTGCCCGACGGCTACCGCACCCTCTTCCCCGACGCCATCCGCACCCTCTCCGGCTCCCCGACCGGCGTCCTGCTGGCCCAGCAGACCGCCTCCAACCTGCACGCCGCCCCTGGCGACTCCATCGGCGTCCAGTTTCCCGGCATCGGAGTGCGACAGGTGAAGGTGGACGGCGTGGTCGACCTGCCCCAGGCCGACTCCCTCTTCCAGACCGTCGGCGCACCCAGCCAGTCCCAGCCGACCGCACCCCCGGACAACGTCGTCCTGCTGCCCGCCGCCAGGTTCGCCGCGCTGACTCGGGGCGCCTCTGCGGTCACCACCCAGATCCACGTGGCGCGCGACGACGCCCGCCTGCCCTCCGATCCGGCGGCCGCCTTCACCGCCGTCACCGGCGCCGCCCACAACCTGGAGGCCCGCTCCGCGGGCGCCGCACTGGTCGGCAACAACATCGGCGCCGCCCTCGACTCCGCCCGCCAGGACGCCCTGTACGCCCAGATCCTCTTCCTCTTCCTCGGCGTCCCCGGCGCGGTCCTGGCCGCCGCCCTGACCGCTGCGGTCGCCTCGGCCGGCAGCGAACGGCGCCGCCAGGAGCAGGGCCTGCTGCGGCTGCGCGGCCTGCGCCCCCGCCAGATCACCGCCCTCGCCGGGCTGGAAGCGGCGCTGATCGGTCTCGTCGGCGGGCTGGCCGGCCTGGGTATAGCCGCACTCACCGGCCGCCTCGCCTTCGGTGCCGCCTCCTTCGGAGCGGGCGCGGGCACCTGGGCCTGGTACGGCACCGCCTTCGTGCTGGGTGCCGCCGTAGCTGCCGGAGCCGTCCTCGTCCCCGCCCTGCGCGACCTGCGTACGGTGACCGTCGCCGAGACCCGCAAGGAGTCCGGTGCCCGCAGCACCAGGAACCCGTGGTGGATGCGGTACGGCCTGGACTTCGCCCTCCTGATCGGCTCCTGGCTGGTTTTCCGAGCCTCCTCCGGCAACCAGTACGCGTTGGTCCTCGCCCCGGAGGGCGTGCCCAGCATCTCGGTGTCTTACTGGGCCTTCCTCGGCCCCGCCCTGCTGTGGATCGGCGCCGCCCTGCTGCTGTGGCGGCTCACCCTCCTCGCCCTCACCCACGGCCGCCCCGCCCTGGCCCGGCTGGCCCGCCCGCTGACCGCGAGCCTCGCCGGCACCACCGCCGCCACCCTCTCCCGGCGCCGCCGCCCCCTGGCCCGCTCGGTGGTGCTGCTCGCCCTCGCCGTGTCCTTCGCGCTCTCCACCGCCGTCTTCAACGCCACCTACCGCCAGCAGGCCGAGGTCGACGCCCGCCTGACCAACGGCGCCGACGTCACCGTCACCGAACCACCCGGTGCCCGTGTCCCACCCGGCGCCGGATCCGCCCTGAAGATCTCCGGCGTACGGCACGTCGAACCCCTCCAGCACCGCTTCGCCTACGTCGGCTCCGATCTGCAGGACCTCTACGGCGTCCGCCCCGGCACCATCGCGCAGGCCACCTCGCTCCAGGACGCCTACTTCGCCGGCGGCACCGCCCAGCAGCTCATGCGCAAGCTGGCCCAGCGCCCGGACAACCTGCTGGTCAGCGTCGAGACCGTCAACGACTTCCAGCTCGCTCCCGGCGACACCGTCAACCTGCGCATCCAGGACGCCCGCACCAAGGCCCTGCGCACCGTCCCCTTCCACTACGCCGGCATCGCCAAGGAGTTCCCCACGGCACCGAAGGACAGCTTCTTCGTCGCCAACGCCTCCTACATCGCCAAGGCGACCGGCAGCGACGCGGTCGGCGCCTTCCTCCTCGACACCGGCGGCACCCACCAGAAGCAGATCGCCGCGCGCCTGCGCTCGCAGCTCGGCACCAGCGCCACCGTCAGCGACCTCACCCAGACCCGCGGCACCGTCGGCACCAGCCTGACCTCCGTCGACCT
Organism: Streptomyces sp. NPDC046759; assembly: GCF_040645475.1. Lineage (NCBI taxonomy): Bacteria > Bacillati > Actinomycetota > Actinomycetes > Kitasatosporales > Streptomycetaceae > Streptomyces > Streptomyces sp. NPDC046759. The sequence continues at coordinate 97,891 of NZ_JBEYYJ010000017.1, forward strand.
GGCCGGACTCACCCGCATCGAACTCGCCTTCGCCGTCCTGCTGGCCGCCGGAGCCGGAGGACTCGTCCTCGCCCTCGGGCTCGCCGAACGCCGCCGGACCTTCGCCATCGCCACCGTCCTCGGCGCACGCACACGCCAGCTGCGCGGCATGGTCCTCACCGAGGCCCTTCTGCTGGCCGCAGGCGGCCTGGCCGGGGGTGCCGTCATCGGATGGGCGCTGTCGGAGATGCTGGTCAAGGTACTCACCGGCGTGTTCGACCCGCCGCCCGCCGCCCTGGCGGTGCCCGGCGTCTACCTGATCCTGACCGGACTGGCCGCCTTGATCGCCGTACTGGCCGCAGCCCTGAACGGCATCCGCGGTGCCCGGCGCCCCGCGGTGGAGGAACTCCGCGACCTGTGAGCCCGCTTGCAGGGAAGCGACCTGCCTACTCTGTTGCCATGGGCACGCCTGCCGCACCGGACCGCAGCCGTCTGCACATCCTGGTCGTCGAGGACGACGACACCATCGGACGCCACCTGGAAACCGGCCTGCGCGTCAACGGCTACGCCTCCGCATGGAGCCGCACCGGCGCCTCGGCCCTGACGGAGACGGACCGCACCGCCTACGACGCCGTTCTCCTGGACCTCGGCCTGCCCGACCTCGACGGACTGGACCTCGCACGCACCCTGCGCGCCCGCTTCCCCGACCTGCTGATCGTGATCCTCACCGCCCGTACCGACGACATCGACGTCATCGCCGGCCTGGACGCAGGCGCCGACGACTACCTGGTCAAGCCCTTCAGCCTCACCGTTCTGCTGGCCCGCCTCCGCGCCCACCTGCGCCGACAGACCAGCACGTCGCAGCCGCAGCCCCCACTACGGCTCGGCGACCTGGTCATCGACACCACGTCCCGCCGCTGCACCCTTCATGACACGGAGATCGCCTTGCGGCCGAAGGAGTTCGACCTCCTCGCCCTGCTCGCCAGGAACCCCGGGACCGCCGTCTCGCGAGAAACGCTGATGGCACAGGTGTGGGACGAGAACTGGTTCGGCCCCACCAAGACCCTCGACGTCACCATGGCCGGCCTGCGCCGACGTCTCACCCAGGCCGCCGAGGAGTCCGTCCGCCCTTGCCGGTTGCCTCACATCAGCACGCTCAGGGGACATGGTTACCGCCTTGAGTGCTGCGGCTAGAGCGGTGGGCCGGGACGAAGAGTTGACTGGCCCTGGTCAGCGCCAGTCCCATGGGATTCTGCGGCACACTGAGCCCGCCCGGCCGGGTGGGCCGGGCGGGCGCTGTGCGGTCTGTCAGCCCATGTCCGTCAGGAGGGCGTTCAGTTCCTTCTCCTGCTGCGCAGGCGACATCGGCGGGTTCGAGTGGTCGATGCCGAAGGTCCCCAGCACCTTGTCCATCTGGGCGTCGATGGAGGTCCAGCCGGTTCCGTCCAGCGGCTGCAGCGACGCCTGGTCGGCATCCCACAGGTCACGCAGCGACTGGGCTGCCGCATGGGCTCCGGCCGCGTCCCCCGAGCGTGCGTCCTTGAGCGAGGTCGATGCGAGCTTCTTCAGTGCCGCGACCTTAGCGGGCGGGAACTTCTTCACCGCCTGGCCGGGAGCCATCTGGACGGCGGAGGTGTTGTCCTCCTCCGGTGCCGGGCCGACGTGCGGCTGGCCGTGGGCCCAGACCAGCAGGCCCGCGGTGGCGACGGCGAGCAGTCCGAAGCCGGCCAGCGCGGTGCGCTCCTTGCGCGGGTTGCTGGTGGCCGGTGCGGCGTGGGTCGCCTCGTGGGTCTCGGTCACGTCCGAGCGCGTCACCGTCAGGTAGACCACCGTCGCCAGGATCAGGCCGAGGAAGATCAGGCTGGTGGTGAACGTGCCCAGGTCGAGACCGGTCGGGTCGCCCGGGTTCTGGGCGACCTTGGGGGAGGCGAGCCAGTCGCCGATGTTCGCGCCCAGCGGGCGGGTCAGGATGTAGGCGAGCCAGAAGGACAGCACCGGGTTCGCGCCGAACCTCCACAGTGCCGTGATCGCCGCGATGAGGCCGAGCGGAAGCAGCACCGAGGCGCCCGGGCTCCAGCCGGTCAGCTCAAGGGTCCAGTCGCCGGTCGCGGTGCCGAGCGCGAAGGTGACGAGAACGGCGAGCCAGTAGAACGACTCCCGCGGCAGCGTGGTGACCGAGTGGATCGACAGCGTGCGCTCGCGCAGCCACCAGACACCGAAGACCACCGCGAGCAGTACCGAGAAGACCGCGGAACTGATCCACAGCGGCACATTGAGCTGGTCGGTCAGGATGTCCGTGTACAGGGTGCCGGTGACGCTGACAACGACCACGGTCAGCCAGTAGGGGAACGGGACGTACCGCTTCAGCCGCAGCTGGACGGCCAGGACCACCACGAAGACCGCGGTGAAGATCAAGGCCGTGTTCACCAGGCCGACGCCCAGCTTCATGTTGATCCAGTCGGCGAAGCTCTCACCGACGGTCGTGCACAGGATCTTGATCACCCAGAACCAGATGGTGACCTCGGGAACCTTGTTGAGCATGAGACGCCCGCTGCGCGTGCGGGCTTCCGTTGTCGTTGTCATGCGGGGAGGTTTACGCGGGGAATCTGCACATAACCTGACTACGCGGTTGCACGGGCGGCCGGGAGTGTCACCTCGACGTGACCGCGGCCGTCCGCGATCGCGCGGACCTCCACACCGGCCGAGGCGGCGATGCGCCGGACCACCGGCAGTCCCAGCCCGTACCCGTCGCCGCCGGTCACCCCCGCTTCGAAGACCCGGTCGATCTCGGCGGGATCGAATCCGGGGCCGTCGTCCAGGACATCGACCACGATGGCCTCGCCCTGGTTGCGGGCGGTGATCCACACCCGGGACTTCGCATGCCGCAGGCCGTTGTCCAGCAGGGGTGACAGCAGCGACACGGCGACGTCGGCCGCCACGGCGACCTCGACGTTTGCGGGGAAGGCGACCTCGACTGCGCGGCCGGCGATCGCCTGTCGTGCGGCGGAGCGCAGGTCGCACCGGGTTCCCTCGTCCGTCCGTGCGCGCGCGGCGCGCAGAAGCGTCGTGATCGCCGTATCGAGGCGGTCGACCTCGCACAGCACCGCCTCCGTCGGCACCGGCTCGCCGGACAGCTGCGCCAACTGCGCCTCGGCCCGCAGGACCGTGAGCGGTGTCCGCAGCTCGTGGGCGATCTCGTCGGTGAGCCGGCGCTCGTCCGCCAGCGCGTTGTCGACGCGCTCCAGGAGGTGGTCCAGGGTCCGCCCCAGTTCCCCGAACTCGTCGCGGGGGACGCCGAGATTGAAGCGGCGCCCGGGTTCGTGCTGGCCCCAGTCGTCGGCGAGGGCGGCCATCTCGTGCACGACCCGCAGCGCGCGGCGCACCACGAGGTGTGCGACACCGCCGGCGAGGAGGATCGTGAGGCCGCCCAGTATCAGGGACAAGGTCAGGCTGCGCTGCTCGGATGTCTCGTAGGGCGTGAGGTCCACCCGGACGATCACCATGACGTGGTGGCCGTGGATCGGGACCTTCCGCGCGTACAGGAGGTAATCGCCGACCGTCGCGGTCTGCGGTCGCCCGGAGTCCGCGAGCTCCTCGACGCGATCGACCAGGCTCGTCGGGACGTTTCCGTCGATCAGGCGGCCGTCGGCATACACCCAGGCGACCTCGTCCAGCGCCTCGCTGCTGTTCTCCGTCAGAACGACGCGGCCGCTTTTGGCGGTGACGTTCGCCGCGACCGCCTCGGCGCGCGTACGTGCCAGATCGTGCGCGTCGGCGTCGGTCACCCGGCTCAGCAGCACGTGCGAGACCACGACCAGGATCGCGACCACGGCGGTGGCGATCAGCACGGTGAGCGCGACAACCCGCTTACGGAATCCCGTCACTGCCATCGGTAACCCACGCCGCGGACGGTCGCCAGACGCTCGGCAACCCCCAGCGGACCGAGCTTGGCCCGCAGCCGACGCACATAGGAGTCGAGGGTGTTGTCGCTGACCTGCGCTCCGTGTGGCCAGCCGGCAGCGATGAGGGCGTGGCGGCGTACCGCGTCGCCCTGCGAGGCGATCAGGCGGCCCAGCAGACGGAACTCGGTCGGGGTCAGACTCATGCTCACCGCATCGTAGGTCACCACGTGCTTCGCCGGATCGAGGACTACCTCGCGCGGTGCGGGCGTCACGGTGGCCCGGCGCAGCAGCGCCCGGACCCGGACCAGCAGTTCCGGGATGTCGAAGGGTTTGGTCATGTAGTCGTCGGCGCCGGCCTCGAAGCCGCCCACCTTGTGATGCAGGCCGTCCAGGGCGGTGAGCATCAACACCGGCGCGTCGACGCCGCGAGCCCGCAGGGCCAGGCAGACATCACGGCCGTCGGCGTCCGGCAGCCCGAGATCCAGGACGATCAGATGGGGCGCCGGTGCGAGCTGCCGCAGCAGGCTGTCGGCCGTGGCGGCGACGGAGACGGTGTGGCCGTCATGCTCCAGGGCGCGCTTGAGGACGCCGCGGACCGCCGCGTCGTCTTCACACACCATGATGAAAGCCACGTGCTGACCCTAGATACTCCCGTCCAAGTTCTCTATCTTCCCTGGTCAGCCGCCTGACGATGGGAAGCAGGCCGCTGTTGACTGCCTCACGTGCGGGCCGGCCCGCGTCGAACCATACGGTCGCAGCCATCGACGCGTGTCGCATCCCGGGAACATGCTGCGACAGCTTGCGCGCACCGGTGTCCTGCGGCCCCCGGCGTCGGGCCGGGGACCGTTCTAGGCAACAGAACGCAACACCGTGGGAGGCCGGACCCGTACGACTCGGTTGGCGGCTGTCTTCTGGAGCAGGCCGTAGGCGAGGACCGGGAGCAGTAGATGTGGTTTGTCCGGGAGCACGGCGGTGATCAGTACGGCGCTGGCGCTGCTGTTGTTCATGCCGCAGGCGAGGGTGAGCGAGGAAGCGGCGGGCGGGTCCAGCCGCAGCAGCCGCGCCGCGCAGCGGCCGAGCACGAACGACAGCTGGCAGACCAGTGCCGCCACGACCAGCGCGGCGCCCAGCAGCAGCGGGCGTGGCCGAGCGACGAAGGAGCCGAGGGCGCCGCTGGCGTTGACGTACGTCAGGACCAGCGAGCCGGTCAGGGCCACAGGCACGACTGCGCCCAGCGCCCGGCCGAGCAACGACGCGGGCAGGGCGAGCCGGACCAGGATGCCCGCCGCACAGGGCAGCACCACGCCGACGAAGGTGAACCCATCGCCCGCAGTGTGGACACTCGCAGCCAGCGAGCCGGCGTAGCCGGCACTGAGCAGCGGAGACAGCAGCTCGATCACCAGCGGTGTGGTGAGTGGGCTGAGGAGGGTGGAGGCGAGGACCAGGCCGACCATGGTCGGCTGGTCAGCGTCGCCCTTGCCGGTCCACACCGTGGCGCCGGCGGCCACCGGCATCGCGACGATCAGGATCATCGCGGTGACCAGGCCGCTGCCGCCGTCGGAGTCGGGCGAGGCGTGCAGCAGGACCGCGATAAGCGGGATGACCAGCAACGGGATCGCCAGGTGCAGCGCGAGCCCGGCGAGCAGTGCACTCGGGCGCCGCAGGACTCGGCCCAGCTCACGGACGGGGACTTGGAGTCCGGCCGAGAACAGCACCAGCCACAGCAGGCATGGTGCGGTGGACACCGGCAGTCGGATCAGTGGTCCCAGCCGCAGTGCGTGGGAGTGGCGCAGCCACAGGCCGGGGCCCGGCACGAGCAGGGCTGCGGCGTAGGACAGGACGACGGCCCGGCCCAGACGGCGCCGCAGCCAGGCGGTCGCGCGGTCAGTGGGCGCCGGTGTGGCGGTGGGAGCTGGTGCGTGCATGGCGGTCTTCTTCCGTCGCGGGGGCAGGGGCGGGACGGAAGACCGTTATGCGGAGACCATGTGCGTGCGTGTGCATGGAGCCATGGTGCGCGCACGGAACGGGCGGGGCAGGTGATCCACGGCGGCAGTCAGGATGTGTTCAGGCACCCGATGGCACGGTCGGGCAACATGGCATACGAGACGTCTGAGGATCCGGTGCTTGAGGAGGTCGGCCGGGCAGCCCCTTCCCGTCAACGGCTGCGCTGGAACAAGGTGCCCGAGGTCACCGTCTGCTTCTGGGTGATCAAGGTGCTGTGCACCACGGTCGGTGAGACCGCCGCCGACCTCCTGAACGAGAAGGCCGGCCTCGGGCTGACCGGAGTCTCGCTGCTGATGAGCGCGCTGCTCACCGTCGTCCTGGTGGTGCAGTTCCGCACAAAGGGCTACCGCCCGGGCGTGTACTGGCCCGCCGTCGCCCTGATCAGCGTCGTCGGAACCCTGGTCAGCGACAATCTCACCGACAACAGGGGCGTGCCGCTGGAGACCACCACCACGGTCTTCGCGATCGCCCTACTGATCGTCTTCGCCCTCTGGTACCGCACCGAGCGCACCCTGTCGATCCACCACATCGACACGACCCGCCGCGAGGCGTACTACTGGCTCGCCGTCCTCTTCACCTTCGCGCTCGGCACCTCCGCCGGCGACCTGGTCGCCGAGGAGATAAACCTCGGCTACTGGGTATCGGCCGTGCTCTTCGCCGCAGCCATCGCCGCGATCGCCCTCGCGTGGTTCTCCCTCGACCTGAACGCGGTCTGGAGCTTCTGGAACGCCTACATCCTCACCCGGCCTCTCGGCGCCTTCGTCGGCGACTACCTCTCTCAGCCCACCGGCGACGGCGGCTTGGGCCTGGGTACCGTCGTCACCAGCGTGCTGTTCCTGGCGGTCATCCTCGGCCTGGTCGTGTACCTCTCGGTCACCCGGAAGGACATCGCCGCCCCAGAGAAGGCAGGGACACTCGTGGCCTGAGCCACCACAATCCAGACCACACCAGGCAACGCTGCCGGTGCCCTGGCCCGATCCGGACGAATTTGAGGAGCCGGACACCCACGCTGACGAGGGCGAACAGCCCCTGAGGTTCCCCGACGACCACATTGACGCCTACGCCGACGTCATGGCCCCTGCTCCGGGTCGCGCAGGGCCACGCTGGCGCCGTGCTGATCCCTACTTCCACCCATCCAGCGATACCTGAGGGCCACCAGTGAGATAGCGGTGGAGGGCGCTCGCGGTGGTGTCCACGAACTCCTCTGGGACGGCATCGGCGTCGACCCAGCAGACCTGAGCGTGCTTGCGAGGTTCGCGGTTCTCCGGTTCGCCGGTCCAGTCGTGCGCGGTGAAGACCACTGTGAGGAAACCGTTGGGAGCTTCGACGCCCCAGGCACCATGGATGATGTGGGCGACCTTCAGGGAGCCCGGCTTCACGGTCAGGCCGGTTTCCTCGTACAGCTCGCGCACTGCGGTCTCGGTAATCGGCTCACCGGGCTCGCTCTTACCGACGGGCAGGTCCCACATGCCCTGGGCGAACTTGGCGTTCTGGCTGCGCTGCAGGAGGACGACGCGGTTGGTGGCCTTGTCGTGGACGATGACGGCGGCGACCAGCAGGGTCATGGATTCGAGGGCGGGCGGCAGGGCTTTGGGCTGGTCGTCGGTGTTCGGCTGAGCCACGGTTCGTGTCCCTTCGTCGGCCGGTTGGTGGGCAGCTTAGGCCAGTGCTTCGCGTGCGCGGCGGGCCAGTTCGGCCGCCCCGGGCACCCTGCGGCCCTGGTAGACGGCGAGGGTGGAGCGAAGCGAGCTGATCGCCTTACGGGTGCGGTCTGAGGTCATGCCCTCCATGAGGGTCAGGGCCTGGGACCAGGCGGCGACGGCCTCGTCGGCGCGGGCCTGGGCGGCAAGGCTGTCGCCCAGGTCGGCGTAGGTGAGGGCGTGGACGCGCCTGTACTTCTGCGGGTCCCAGCGGACCAGGGCGTCTCGGTGCTGCTGCTCAGTGCCGACGTGATCGGCTAGGTCGGTCAGTGTGCGGGCGGTGTGGCTGGCCACAGTGCCGGCGGCCGGGCCGCTGACGCGGGAGTAGCTCGGCTGTGGGCCGTCGTCGCGTAGGAGGGCATCTTCGGCGGCGAGCAGGGCGCGAGCCGCTGCGGGCCTCTCGCCCACAGCGGCGTACGCGCGGGCATGGGTGATGTGGAGCAGCGCCTCGGTCTGACCGTCGACGCGGCCCAGGCCGCAGGTCAGTGCGCCCTCGACGAGGTCGACGCAGTGGTGGGGTAGCTTGAGGCTGAGGGCCTGGTGGGCGAGGGCGCGCATCATCCAGGCGGCGTGCCCGTGCGGGTCTGCTTCGCAGGCGAGTTGGTAGCCGACCTGGTAGTAGCGCTGGGCGGCACCTTCCTGGCCCAGGTCGTGGTGCTTCCACCCTGCGAGGTAGGCGAGTTCTGCGACCGCTCCGAAGGCTTCCCCGCGTAAGGCTTCGTTCGGGAACCGCCCTCGGAGCATGGGGGCTGCGGTGTCGGCGAGATAAGCGGTAACGGTGGTGAGCCCATGGCCGCCACCGAGACGCTCGTCGGCGGCACTGAAAGCTGCGGTGATTTGGCGGACGACGTCCACGTCCTCCGCACCGACCAGGGAGCTGCCGGTGCGGGCCCGGAGCATGCGGGCCGTGGCTTCGTGGTCGTACGCAAGGGGCATGGCGACGCCGGCTGCGGTGAAGGCGGCCACGGCCAGGAAGCGTCGGCGCTCGACGTCGGCACGGCCCAGGTCGGTCGCGGCGAGGACGGGATCAGCCTGCTCGGCCGGTGCCTCGCCGCCGCGCAGACCGATCTCCGTCTCAGTGATCGTGCGGCCTGCTCGCCGGGACAGTGCCTCGGCGAGGTATCGGGCGGTCCGGCCGGTCGGCTGGCGGTTGCCGTTCACCCAATGGGAGACAGCCGACTTGTTGGTCTGGAGGGTCTCGCCGTTCTCTGCGGCGATGCGTCGGATGTCCTTCGCCAGAGCCTCGTAGGTGCAGCCCGTCGCCTCGATGGTCTCGCGCAGGCGGGAGTTGTTTTCTCTCTGCGCTGCCACGATCGCCTCCGCTCCGGAGCTGTAAACCGCGTATACCGCTTCAACCGCCTCTCACCGTACCCACCGTGGGTGACGGCGTGTTCACTGAATATCAGCCGCCCGGCCCGGTCCGACACCGTGACCAGGATCCCCCCTTCGGCCGGGCGGCTCCCCGAAGTTCCGTACCGCCGCTCCGGGTTCAGGCATGCCTGTGCCCGAACCCGGCCGATCAGAGACGGAGACACGGTGACCACCATCGACACCACGGCCATCACGGTCAAGCTGCCCCAGGCGTTCGACGAGCGCTGGAGCCGACTGCCCGGCATCCAGGTCGACGGCCGGCGCATCACGATCAACCCGGCCGAGTACTTCTTCCGCTTCGAGTCCAACACCTGGCTCGTCGCCGACTGGGAGCTGGTCAAGTCCCAGCTCCTGGACGTGGAGGAAACCACCGAGAGCGCGGTCGAGCAGCTCGCCCTGGACTTCGTCAAGGCCCACGGCGAGTCCACCTCGGACGCCGCCCGCGTGCTGTCCACCGCCTACGAGGTGTACGCCTACCTGTTCCGCGACGAGCACCTCGCCGGCCTCGGCCTGCCGTAGATCACCGCCGAGCACCTGCGGATGCTGCGCGAGGCGGCCACGCTGATGGCACTCAACAAGGTGGAGCTGGACGGTCACATCTCCAACGTCGGCCCGTGCTGGTTCTTCCCGGCCGCCACCTCGGTCGTCTTCGACCTGGACGACGAGATGGGCGGGATGCTGGACGAGGTCTACCACGGCGGCTGGTTCAACGAGCACCGCCGCATCGAGTCCATCAAGGCCCACGCCGCCCTCGGTGGTCGGCTCGTGCACGGCTGCCAGTCCGTGCCGGACCAGGTCGGCGGCGTGGTCGCCCCCTACGGGGCGTCGATGACCGCCTTCCGCGACGACCTCGCGGCCTTCAAGGCCGACTGGATGGAGCAGGTCTACGCCCATCGCGTCAGCCCTGCTGCATAGCACCCGCACCGCACGCCCGGCTCCGGGGCGGGCAGGCACTTCTCGCCCGCCCCGGACGCCACCACCGCACTGGAGAGCCCTTCATGGACGCGACCCTCAACGCCGAACTCCTGGACAACCTGCTGACCCTCGCTGACCAAACCTGCGCATCGCGTGAACAGGTGCGCGTCTGGTCCATGTCGGGCGTCGAGCGCCTGACCTTCACCGACGGCAGCACCGCCATCTTCAAGTACGCCAGGAGGCCCTTCGACAGGGAGGACCAGGCTCTCCGGTTGGCAAAAACGCTCGGCGTCCCCGTTCCTTCCGTTCACGCCTCGGCAGTGCTGAACGGCTGGCTCGGGATGCTGCTGGAAGACCTCGGCGCTCCCATCCGCGAAGCCGACGACCTCGACGGCGCCGCCGCAGCCGTGGTTCTGCACCGCACCCGCACGGCCGCGGCCCTGCCTGTCCTCGATCAGGACGGTCTTCGCGGCCTCCCGGCGCGGGCCTTGGAACACCTCGGCCACCTGCGCAAGGCCGACCGGTGGGAGGACACCCACGACATCGAGGACGCGCTCGACCGCCTCGCCCAAGCCGCCGAGACGCGCTCGGCCGGCGCCACGGTCGGCCCGTTCGGCTGGGTGCACTCCGAGTTGCACCCCACCAGCCTCCACATCGGCCGGCGCGGATGGCGGCTGCTGGACTTCGCCCGCGCCTTCACCGGCCCCGGCCTGCTCGACCTCGCCAGCTGGCACGGCACCATCGACGACCCCGACCCCGTACAACTGCGCGTCTTCCTGGAGACGTACGTCACCGAGGGCGGCACCCCCGACGCCCTCGCCGAGCGAGGCGGGCTTCCGGCGGAGAAGTGGGCATTGGGCTGGCACCGTGTCTGGGCCGTCGAGTGGTTCATGGAGCAGTCCATCCGCTGGATCAACGACCCGGCCACCGACCCCGCCTACATCAAGGCCGTACGCCGCCACCTCACCGACGTCCTCCACCTCCTGGAGGTCTGACGTGCTCGCCCAGGCGTCCCCCTGGTACGTCCACGCCCTCCAGCGCACCACGGCCGCCCCCGCCGAGCCCTTGACCGTCCCCGCGCGCATGGAATGGACTACGCGCCCCGGCAGCGGACCCGGCGCCGAGATCCTCGGACCGGATCTGCGCCGCAAGCGACTGCTGGAACTCGGCTGCGGCCCCGGCCACAACGCCGCCCACCTCGCCACCCGCTACGGCGCCCATGTCACCGGCGTCGACCTCGTCGGCCTGCAGGTCCGCCGCGCCCGCTCCCACTACGGACGGCTGAACAATCTCACCTTCGTCGCCGGACACGCCCTGCACTACCTGCAGGCTTCCGACGAGCGATTCGACGCTATCTACTCCGTCTTCGGAGCGATCGGCCTCGTAGCCCCCGAACTGCTGCTCCCGGCCATCGCCCAGCACCTCAAACCCGGATGCACCCTCGCCTTCTCCGTCCCCCACCCCCAGCGGGGCGGCAGGCGCCCTTCCACCGACGACCGGCCCGACCGCGACTACGTCACCCTCCCCGACCGCACACGCCTGCCCATCGCACGCTGGGAGTTCGACGCCGACCGCTGGGAGAAGCACCTCGGACGAGCCGGCCTCTGGCTCGCCTCGGCCCAGGAATTCCACGACGCCCGCCACGGCCTCTGGCCCACCACCCTGCTGATCACCGCGCGCAAGCTCTGACCCCCGCCCCGGCTCCCCTGGGAGAACCCGATGCACCCGCCCTACCTGCTTCTCGACATCGACGGCGTCCTCATCCCCTTCCCGGACGAGGAAGGAGCCATCCCCGAGACCCACATGCGCCACGACGTCGTACCCACCGGCAGGACCGCCGACAACCCGGTCACCATCTGGCTCAACCCCGCGCACGGCCCCCTGCTCATGCACGTGATCCGAACCGGCCTGGTCACCCCCGTCTGGTGCACCAGCTGGCGCCAGGACGCCACCACGCTCATCGGCCCGCTCCTCGGCCTCCCGCCCCTGCCACACGTCGAGCTGCCGCGTCCGCAGATCACGACCAGCCACCCCAACGGCTACCTGTGGAAACGCGACCACGTCGACGCCTGGCTCGGCGACGCGCCCGCCATCTGGATCGACGACGACTTCACCAACCTCGACCACGAGTGGGCCAGGGAGCGCACCGCCCGTGGCCATGTCACCGCCCTACTTCAGCCGGACCCGCACGTCGGGCTCCTGGCCGAGCACCTGGTCGAGATCCTGGCTTGTGCCGCCCTGTTGCGCGTCACGCGGGCTGATGCCTCAGGTGTCCCATGTGAAGCGAAGGTCGCCTAACGTGGCAAAACCGCAGAAATCGCTGATGTCCTCGTCACCACGAAGGAGCGAGGGCATCAGCGTTGACAGCTATGTCGCCGGGGTGCAGGCAGTGTTGGTCCCTACCGACGCTGCCGGTGCTGCTGTTCGGTGAGCGTCGATGCCGCAGCTGTGATCTGGTGGCCACGGCTCTGGGAAGTGCCGACCGAGCCCGCGATGGTCGAGCGTCGGCGGGCGGCTTCGGCGCGGCGATTGGGTGCCGGGTTTCGGCCGGTGTGCTGGATGCGGGTGATCAGGACGCGGGCGGGTTGGCGGGCGGTGGTCAGTTCGCGTTGGGTGGCGGCCTCCTTGAGGAGCTGGTGCGGTGGGTGACCGCGGGCTTCGGCGTCGGCGAGGACGGTGGCGAGCGCGGGCCAGACCGGGTCGGCGAGGATCCGTTCGGCGTGGTCGGGGACTGCTGCTCGTACGTCGTTCGCGAGAACGCGACGGGCCTCCTCCTTGGGCGGCCGGGCTGTGAGTTCGGCCAGCGTGGCGGCGAGGGCGCGGTCCGCGGCTGTCTGCAGGTGCTGGACAGCCTGCCGGGCAGCATCGGCCTGGTGAGCGTGGTTCTTCGCTTCGTGCCAGCGTCCGGCGACGATGGCAGACCAGACGAGGGCTGCGAGCAGCGCGGCGAGTGCGCTGCCGTTGGGGCCGGTGGCGGTGTGGACGATGTCGCGTGCCGCGCTGCGCAGGGCGTGGGCGGCGCGGTCTTCGGCGCGGATCTGGGAGCGCTGGGCTCGGGCGAACGCCTGGGAGCCGGCCTGGAGTTCGGCGCGCAGGTTGGCGGGTGCCTTCTGGGCGGTGGCTTCGATCAGTTCGCCGAGGGCTGCGATGTGGGCCTGGGCGCGGGTGTCGTCGGTGAGGCCGGTGTGGAGGGTTTCGAGCGCGTCGGTGGCTTGGTGCCAGGGGGTGCTGGGGCGGTTGCGGCGGGCGGTGGGGTGTTCTTCGGGCCGGCTGGATTCGAGGCGGCCCTTGATTTTGGGCAGGGAGAGGTCGGGGGCGATCCTGCCCCCGGAATGGAAGATCTGTTCGCCGTTCTCGGTGAGGTCGCCGGGGCGGCCGACGGTGTAGCCGAGGAGGTCTCCTGACGGGCCGCGACGGGCTTTGACCTCGATGCCGTCGGCTTCGAGGTAGGCGATGAATTCCTCGGCGCCTGTCACGTGGGGGATGGCGGCACGGATGCGGTCCTGGAGCCACTCCCGGCTGCTCTGTTCCCAGCCGAGCCGTTCGGCCTTGTGCATTTCGGCCTGGGTGGGGCGGCGGGTACCGGTGCGGTCACCCTTCTTCAGCCGGCGCAGTCCGTAGTCCTTCTCGATCTCGCGGCAGGCGTCGCCGACGCGGAGGCCACTGTCGTGGAGTTTGGGGCGGCGGCCGTCCTCGCGGACGGTGGTGGCGAGGATGTGGATGTGGTCGTCGGCGTGGCGTACGGCGATCCAGCGGCAGGCCAGGTCGTCGTCGGCGGGGGCGATGCCGGCGGCCTGGACGATGCGCTGGGCGATCTCGGCCCACTCGGCGTCGGAGAGGTAGCGGTCCTCGGGAGCGGCGCGGACGGGGCAGTGCCAGACGTGGTCGGTGATCTTCTTGCCGAACTCGTTGTTGCGCAGCCGGACGGGTTCGTCGAGGTAGCGGGCGAGTTCGGTGAGGGTGGCGTTCTCGTCGCGGCCGGGGTCGGGCATGCCGAGCATGGCGAATCCGGCCACAATGTGCGGGTCGAGGTGTTCGTCGTGGCGGCCGGGTCCGTAGAGGTAGGCGAGCAGGCCGCGGGTGTTGGACCCGGCCGGTTTGATGGCGGCGATCACGCGGGAGCCTCCGTTTCCGGGTCGGCGGGCTGGCGCAGGGCCTCGGCGATCAGCTCCAGCAGTTGCTGGAGTTCGATCAGGCTCTGGCGGATGTCGGGCGGGGTGTAGTCGCTGTTGAGGGCGCGGGCGACCTGGTTGACGTTGACGCCGATCCGGTTGAGCTGACGTAGGACCTGGGCGCGGAAGAAGTGGGTGCGGCGGCGGTCCTCGGACAGGGGCAGGTTGGCGGTGAACCGGCCGCTGATGAACGCCAGGACGATGTCGGCGGCGAAGCCGGATTCGCCCTTGTAGCCGTGCTCGGCGGCGGCCTCCTTGAGTCGGGTGCGCTCTTCGTCGGTGAAGCGCAGGGGGCCGACGCGGTCATCGCGTTTGTCGCCGGTGAAGCGGCGGATCGTCGGCTGGACGCTCTTCACTGCGGACTCGCCGGCGATGGCAGCGTCTTGTCGTACGGGGCGGAGGATCTGGCGCTGAACGGCATGGAGTGTGTCCGGGGCGGGGGCGCCCTCGGCCACGGCCTCCTGGTCCTGCGCCCCCTGGTGCTGGGCCCTCTCCGCCACCCCCGGGGCGGAGACCCCCGAAGACCGGCCTTGAGTCGGACTCGGGGTACTACTGGCTCCGCCAGGGGCACCCCGTCCGAACGCCCGCCGCAGACGGTTCATCAGCGTACGGGACTTCGTCGGCGGTATCGGCTCGTCGGGGGTGTCTTTGAGGTGGTGCGGGTCGTGTGTCACGGGCGGTGCTCCAGGAGGGGTGGGGAGGGCGGGCAGTGCCGCAGGAGGGGGCGGTGGAATGGGGGCGCTCGCCGCGTCGCCCACAGGTGTGGATATGTGGGTGGCGAGTGAGACGGGTGGCCGACTGGCCGGGGTGACCGGAAGGGTTCCGGTCACCCCGCAGGAGTTCCGGTCAGCCGCTGTCCGGGCCGGTCTCGGCGGCGGCATCGATTTCGGGCCGGAGGGTGGTCATCACGTCGGTCTGCCGCTCGCTGCTGATCGTCAGGTTCTTGGCCTTGACGGCCTTTCGGAGCAGTGACCGGGTGAGCGTGCCGTGCTCGGCGAGGGCGATCCGGCCGATCTCCACGAGTTCGTCAAGCGTGGCGCTGGGCGGACGGCCACCGCGCGGCCTGCTCTCCGCGATCTCGGACGGTGGGTTCGTCGACTGGCACGACACGGCGGTCGGCGGCAAGGGCTCGGCGGGCTCGGCCGGTTCCTCGGCGAGCGTGGCGGGGGCGGTGACCGGTGGTTCCGGCGCCTGGACCGGCGCGGGTTCCGGATGGCCCGCAGGCTGGTCGACGAGCTGGTGGATCTGCCGCATCAGGACACCGAAGGCCAGCAGTGCGGCGGTCGGGGGGACCGCGGCGACCACGTAGTCGAGCAGCGGCACCGTGCCGGTGCTGCCCGTGCCGTTGACTCCGGCCACGTTGAGCGCGATGGAGCCGACCGATCCGGTGGCTGTAAGGGCGATCGCCCACCTGCCGGTCACCCTGCGCAGGCCCGCGCGGAGCATGAGCAGTTCGCCCGCGACGATGAAGGCGTCCAGGGTGGCCGGCCAGGCCCAGCGGCGGGTGGGAGAGCTACGCAGCCCGTGCTGTCCGGCGACCTCGGCGAGATGTGCGTACGACAGCCAGAATCCGCTGATGGTAAGGGCGACGATGACGACTCCGGCCGCACCGAGCGTGTACCGCTCGATGTCGCGCTTGGTCATCGACAGCCGTCCTCCGTCGGGGCGGTGCCCCCGACGAGTGGGTGTCGTTGTGAGGGTGGGGGGGGTCAAGCGGGGTGCTCCTGGGGTTTGGCGGTGTGATCCGTCTTGCCGTCTTGGCCGTTGCAAGCGCAGGTCAGGGCCGGTACGGCAGCGGTGTTGATGTGCCGTACCGGCGGCGTTCGGGCGTCTTCCCGCGTGTGCGGCGCGACCTGACGGCGGGCGGCCAGCCGGCGGCGTCTCGGCGTGTCCCTCTGCCGGTCAGGACGGCATTGCCACGTTGTGCCGTCCTGACCGGCAAGGCTGTGACCTGCGGTGATGCGGCGAGGACGCGTGGGACGGCACAAGACGGATCCGGGCGGCGTCCTCCCGGCGACAGCGATTCACCATGATCGCGTTGCCGTCTTGTCCCCGGTTGCCGTCTTGTCTGCATGCCGTTTGACCTGCGAGATCACGGCAGGGACGGCAGGCACGCGCACCAGGGGATTGGGGGTCAGTCTGCGCTGTGGGCGGCAGGCTCGGTGTCCACTGGGTGGACAGTGGGGCAGTAACGCCGCCACGGGTCGAGGAACTTGTTGCGCATGTAGCCCTTGCGCTGGGTTCCGTCGGGGAGGCGAACGTTGCCGGGCCTGATATCGAATTCCCGGAGCATCGCTGCCAGGTCCTTGGCGTTCAGCCCGTTGCGTCCCCACTCCGCCCAGGGGCTCTCGGCATCCTGCCGGAGCTGGTGGAGGAGTTCGTCCGTGGTAAGGCTGTCGGGCTCGCGCTGGGCTACGAACACCCTGCGGATGTCAGCGAGGATTCGGGCTCCACCGGGCCGGTCCTCCTCTGCCTCGACCTCTGCGGCGACCATCCGTGCGCACGCCTCTCGGGCGCGACGGGGCCAGGATCCGGCGGCCAGGTCCGCGATGATGACCAACGGCTCCCAGGTGTCTGCGGCCCGGTCCTCCACCGGCATGTCCGGCTCCAGGTCCGCAGCCTCATCCAGCAGCGGCCTTGCCCATACAGCGATCCGGTCGCGCAGGTCGTGCAGAGCGGGGATGTCGCGTCGGGAGCGGAAGGGCTTGACGCGCTCGCCCTCCGCCCGGCGGCGCATACGGATCACCACAGCCCGATCCATGATCGTGTCAGGCAGGTCACCGATCCCCGCCAGCGCCGCCATGGCGAAGGTAGCGAACCGGTGCGGGGTGTGGTCGTTGCCGACCACCCGCGTGACGTAGCGGTTGCGCTGGTGGCCGGCGTTGAGCAGGCCGCGCATCTCCTCGTTCTTCTCCGCCATCTTCGGCGTACCGAAGATGGTGTCCGCCTCGTCCACCAGGAGCGTGGGCGGCTCCTCGGTGATCGACCGGAACACCGCAGCCGGTGTGGTGTTGATGGTGAGCATCGGCTCGTGGACCGTCTCGGTCAGCACGTCCAGCAGCCGCGACTTGCCGCACCGCTTCGCCGGCCCCACTACCGCCAGACGCGGCGCGTGCTGCCAGGCCGGCTGCAGATGCGTCGCCGCCACCCACAGCGTCACCGCATCCAGCGCCTCCGGCGAGGGCAGGATCACGAACTTCGCTATCTGTGCACGTAGTTCGTCCAGCAGTGCCGAGCCGATGGTCGGCTCTGGATCCGGCGCCGATGTCTCGGCCACCGCGACCGACGCAGCGTGCTCGGGTCCGCCCTCCTCGGGCTTGCCTGGCACCGCGACCGGCGGCCATGCGGCGGCAGGGGGTACGAGGGTGGAATAGGGCGCGGGGTTCTCAGGTTGCACCAGGTGGCTCCTCTTCTGCGGCGCCGGGCATGCAGGCCCAGCGGCGCGGATCGTTCGTGGGATGCGGGCGACGGGGATTCCCGAGCCTCCGGCGTTGCCGCGCCGGAGGCTCGCTGGGTTCAGACACTGAACGCGCGCTATGTCCCGAGTCGGGACGCTCGCTCGGTTCCCCGAGGGAACACGGACAGTACGTCCGCCCCGGGCAACAGTCCAGCGTTTCTGTGTCAGCTCAGCGCAGAACGGTTTGTTACGCTCCCTCCCCTTCACGCCGCCAGACCCAGCAGCTCCAACAGATCTGCGGTCACCACCCGGTAGGCGTTGCCCAGGCGCAGCACCTTGCACGGGTAGGCGCCCCGCTTCGCCAACTCATAGCCCTTGCTCCGGCCGAGCCCCAGTGCTCGATTGCTCGTGTCCAGGTCAACCGCCACAGGCAGGGCGAGCAGCTCTTCCCGGCTCATCCCCTTCGAGCTCTTCGAGTCTCCGGCCGTCGCGTTGTCGCGCATGCAGTGCGCCCTTCTCTATGCAGCCCTCGGCGAACACGGTCATCACATCCGTCTCCAGGCGTCTACAAACCAGGATGACGAAGCTACTGTGTCTTTATGACACAGCACGGTTTCCATGATGGAAGTGACGAGGACGACGTCCCGGAGTGGGCCGACCGGATCAAGGCCAACATGGCCGGCGAAGTGCGGCGCAGAAGGAAGGAGATGGGATGGAGTGCGCAGGAACTGGCGGATCGGTGCGAGGAGCTCGGGCACCCCATCCCGCGCAACGTGATCGCCAACATGGAGTCCGGCCGCCGGGCCAACCTTCCCCTCGTGGACGTGATGGTCCTGGCCGCCGCTCTGGAGACGTACCCGGTCTGCCTGATCTTCCCGGTCGGCTACGTCGAGAAGACCCAGGAACTGCCGTTCCAGCACCTTGTGCCCACCTGGGACGCCCTGCGCCGCTTTACCGGCGAGGAGGATGTGCCCGGCTACGACGCTGGCCTGGTCCCCGACTTCGAACTCCACGCCAGCCTCGTCCGCACCGCTCTCGCCGCGCTCGAAGAGGAAGAACAGGCCCGATTCACGGCCAAGACGGCCACCAGCCGCGCCGAGAAGGAAGAAGCCGAGCGTCGGCAGGCCAAGTACGCCGACCAGGTCGTCTCCGCCAAGTACAGGCTCCGCTACCTGCGCCGCGACCTCCGCGAGGAGGGGGCCACACCACCTCATCTGCCACCCGCACTGGGCGACGTCGACCCGCCCGAACCCGATGCCGACACCATCCAGGAGGAACGCCTTTGAAGGGCTCCACCCACCGCCGCTGCTACTGCCGCGACCCTCACACGGGTAAGCCGCTCGGCAAGAAGTGCCCCAGGCTCTCCAGCCGCAAGCACGGCTCCTACTCCATACGTCAGGAGCTCCCGCCCCGCGAGGACGGCACCCGCCGCTCCTTCAGCCGCGCCGGCTACGAGTCCCTCAAGGCCGCTCAGGCGGACCTCGACCACGTCCGCACCCTGCTTGGCCTCGCCGACTCTGACGACGCCGAGGGCTTGGCCCAGATTGCGGAGTTGCTGGAGAAGGTTGCCGAGGAGAAGGCCCCGCTGCCAGACATCGAGGCGACCCGCAGGCGCCTCAGCCACGGCCTGGACCTGACCAGCCGTCTCACCGTTGGCGAATGGCTGGACATGTGGCTGGCGGGCAAGAAGGGGCGGCAAAGCGCCATCAGCCGCGACGAGAGCAACATCAGGGTGCACCTCAAACCGCGGATCGGACACCTGCGTCTCGACCGTCTCCGGGGCACCCACCTCACGGAGATGTTCGAGGCCATCGCCGAGGCCAACGTGGAGATCGCCGAAGGCAACGCAGCCCGCCGCAAGGCGTTCGAGGACCTCGCCCAGATCCCCTGGAAGGGCCGGGAGCATCGCGCCCGCCGCAAAGCGATGAAGGCGGCGATCGAGGAGATGGAGCCCTACCGCCGCATCGTGGGCCCGGCCACCCGCCAGCGCGTCCGCTCCACCCTGCGGGCCGCGCTGAACGCTGCGATCGCCCAGCAGCTCATCACCTTCAACCCGGCGGCCCACGTCGAGTTGGAGGCGGGCAAGCGGCCGAAGGCGCTCGTGTGGACGGACGAGCGCATCCTCCACTGGAAGCGCACCGGTGAGAAGCCGTCGCCGGTGATGGTGTGGACCCCGGAGCACACAGGTCTTTTCCTCGACCACATCGCGGAGGACCGCCTGTACGCGCTGTTCCACCTCATCGCGTTCCGCGGGCTGCGACGAGGCGAGGCGTGCGGGCAGAAGTGGACCGACACCAACCTCGACGCCGGCCTCATCACCGTCGCCAAGCAACTCGTCGTCGACGGCTGGGAGGTGTACGAGGACGACCCGAAGACCGACGCCGGCGCACGCACCATCGCACTCGACTCCGACACGGTCCAGGCCCTCAAGCGGCACCGCGCCCAGCAGGACAAGGGCCGCAAGGAGTGGGAGAGCGCCTGGGTGGAGACTGGTCGCGTCTTCACCAAGGAGAACGGCGAGATGCTCCACCCCGCCAACGTCACACGGCGGTTCGTCGAGTTGTACAAGGAGATCGGCCTCCCGCCGGTCCGGCTCCACGACCTCCGCCACGGCGCTGCGACGCTGGCTCACGCGGCCGGGGCCGACCTGAACGACATCCAGGAGATGCTCGGCCACTCCTCGATCACCATCACGGCCGACACGTACACGAGCCTGCTTCCCGAGGCGGACCTGGCGATCGCCGAGGCCGCAGCCAGGCTCGTACCGCGCGCCCGTGCCGCCTCCAAGGGCGACGCTCCGGAGGCCCAGGGCGAGGCCGAGGCGGTGGAGGCGAACGTGCTGGACGGTGCTGATCCGTCCGGAGAAATATCGGGGCCTGGCACACCGTCCGCTCACGCACCGCTCACGCAAACGGCCCCGGACGAGACGTCCGAGGCCGAATAAGCCCCCTCCCTGGGGGAGAAACCCCAGGTCAGAGCGGTAATGCGTTGTGCCCCCGGCAGGATTCGAACCTGCGACACCCGCTTTAGGAGTTCGATCCGAGCCCGCTCCGACTGCAGCAGTCGACTGGTGCGGCTTCCGGACAGAGACGCTGGTGTGCGCCCCTGTCCGGCATCGTTGATGTCAGCCGTGGATGTCAGAAGCCGTCTGATCCTTAGCTCTATGTGGATGGGTCGCTGATGGTCATACCTGTTGCACTGCGAGCCCCTGGGGCCGCCATCGAACTGGGCGGTTACTTGTCCACGGTCATCGTGATCACGCAGAGGCGGTCACGGGTCATGCGCTGTTAGCGACGAAGCGCTGCAGTAAGTAGAGCACCGACTATTACACCGAGGAGTGAGACCGAAAAAGCGGTGATTCGTTGCACGGTCTGCGTGTGCTGGGTTTCCAGGACCTCCAACACCTTACCGTACGTGTCCAGCTCCGTGGAAAAATTCAACTCAGCCCGTTCTGCCAATTCCTTCTCGATGACAAGAGGAACGCTTCGATCACGAAGCTTGTCCAGCAATTTATTGTTGCGTTCCTGGTCCTTCGCGATACCCATCTGCAGCAGAAGGATTTCCAGATTCAGATCGCGCAGGAGGCCTCGAAGTCTAGTGACCCTGCGCATCCAGTTCCGCGCCCCCCGCAGCCTGAAGGTCGCTACAGCTGCCTCTGCCCTCGCGGACGCTGCTGCAACGTTGAAACGCTGTACATTGCGCTGGCATGTCAGACGGTAGTACGTAGCAAATTCCGGCTTCACATGCTCAACCAGAGCAGTGCGCACCGCGCCGGGGCTTTCGAAGGATCCCGCTAGGAAAAAAAAGTCCCATCGCGCGTACCCGCGCCCCAGAGTCTTCCTAAGCCAAACGTTAGGGATGATCAGTTCACCCGGCGGGCTTTCCTCCTGTTCTGGGCACTCTCGGATGTGACAGTCAATGTGGAAGGGGCTGGGACCCAGTGTCGTCAGCTTGATTTGTGACTTGTCGCCAAGTTTTTCAAGCTCCTCTATCAGGAATTCGCGCAAAACAATTACAGCACCCGAGGGTCTAATAATCCTTCCCTGGCCAAGAGGGGCAACGAACGTGCACGGATACGGAAGATCCAGCTCGGTGATGACCAAGAACTCGGTCAGTTCACTATTCTCGCTAACTCGCCACAGCTTGAGTCTTTCTTGAATGCGAGCGGGAATGGTGATTTTGAATTCGAGGCGCCCGCCTATCGGGATGGGATGCTGAATCAGGTTGTCATGGCGTGCGGGATCGTTGCCCGCATTGAAGACGGCCGAGCCAGCTACGCCGGTTATTTTCACTTCGCTAATGGAGGGAATCAGATTCAGTGATTCCTCGACTGACTTCACCCAGGAGGAGGCGTCTTTCCAGGTACTTTTGAGTTCCGGGAAAAGGCTACCAACGGCGAACGCTGCTGATCTCTGGACCACTTCATCCCCTCCGGCCTTGATGTGCTCGGCCGCCTATCTCACCATAGGGCGGCCCATGTGGGAGAAGCTTTCAGCAACATAGACGAGGTCGGTGGAGCGACTTTGGCCGGTGGCCTGCCCGGTCTGGGGTTGAGCATGATCAGGGGGCCGTACGCTGGTCGGCAACTCCGGCAGGCTTTAGAGCTGGGCTTCACCTGGAGCACCGGTTTGGCAGATCGCGTAACCGCGTCGGTGCTGAGCTTGGGGGACGCTGACCTTTGCGTTCTCGGGGCTTTCGCCGATGTTCCCCGTCCTTCCCCGCCGGTCTCCCTCCGAACGGGCACGTGAGGGGCACACCGCCCTGTATCCTCCGTCGCTGTGGTTTAGATCACAGTAGCGCCGGATTCCTTGGGGGGAACATGCGCGATCAAGAGCTGCCTGGGTGGGTGTCGGCTCTCGCTGTCTTGTTGGGCTTTGCTGCTGGTGTTTGGGGTCTGTGGTGTGTGTGGATCGGGTTCGCCGGCGGGACAATGCCGCTCATCGGCATCCATGTTGACGGCAGCCTGCTGCTGGGGCTGCTGATGCTCCTCGTCGGAGAGCCACTGTTGATGACAGTCGCTTACTGGGTGTTTCTGGCTGTCATGCTTCCGATCTTCCTTGTGGCTACCGCCGGGCGGCGAAGAGCTTAGGTCGCCGGAGCCTCAAGGACCGAGTCAAGGCGACGGGCGCCGGCCGATGCTGTGGCCGGCGCCCGTATGGGCCCCAGGCTTTGAGGTCTGCCCTCATCCTTATCAGGTCGATTACGTGCCCCCTGAGGGCTGGAGGGGTCCCAGCCCTACGGCGGTCTACCGACCGCTGGGGGCCGCTCTCGTTCGGCCGTGTTCGCCGCTGTTGGTGTCAGACGTTGGTGTCAGACAACGACGACGGGCTTGACACGGGGCTGAGGGAGGCGCACTGCGATCGCCTGCACGACGATCAGAACGATCACTGCGACCACCAGCCACGTAGCTTGGCGAATGAGACCGGTCACAGCCTCGGCGTTGATCACACACGCCATGATCACGGCCGACGGAATCATGATCTTCTTGATACTGCGACGCCCGCGTGCGAGAGTGTCAAGCAGGTGGGCGTCAAGCACCGACAGTCCGCCGAAGCCCAGGATGGGCATACGTCCTCCTTGGTTGTCAGAAGGGCGCGCCCGGTTCCTCTTCCCAAAGGCGGGCGCGCCCTTCGGTGTTGGTGCTCCAACGGTAGGGCACGACCGCGACAGTACGTTTCCGTCGAGACGTTCATGGCATGCCGGTCTCGGCGAACCAACTCAGGCTAACTAGGGTCAACTTGAGCTACCTCTAGCTACGAGATAGCGACCTCTTGACCTGCATCTTTGCGTCGCCATATCACAACACACTGACAAACTCGGCCGCCCCCACCCTAACGCATCCATAGATGCGTGTAGCTACACAACCTTTGTCCCGATTTACCCAGTGATGAACGTCACTAAAGTACGAATGGTCGATCATCGTAGGGTTGGGCGGCGGTGCCAGGGTGACCATGTCGCCCTCGATCTCGATGCGCACCCCCAGCACCGACCACCCTCCCCAGCTCCCATCCCGTACGCCGTCGACCCACACACCGTGGAGCGGGCGTGGTTCCTGGCGTCCAGGTGGAGCGCGCCACTGTACGAACGACCTGGACGCCAGGGGCCGCGTCTGCTCGGCTCTGCCTGGGTCGATGGTGTGCGGGATGGGAGCCCCAGCATCCGCCATGACGGACCCGCGGTCGGCGACGGCGCCCCCTCCATCCCGGTGCCGGCCGATCCCCCGCCGGAGGCACTGTTCTGACCGTCACGTAGGCGGTGATCGACTCATGGCCACCAGCCCTATCCACCAGTGGGCGCGCGTCGGCGCAGCGCGGGCGGAGCGGGCCGGAGGCAGGAGCGTCGCCCGCAGCGGAGCCGGAAGCGCGCCCGGCGGAGCGGAGCGCAGCCGGGGCTTGATGAGGTAGAGAAACCTGTAACAGGTCGGTCTAGAGGACAGCGCTCCGTTCGGCCAAGTCGCGCAGGGCTTCAGGCACCCGGGGACCGGAGAGTTGGATCAAGTCGCGGATGACCTCGCGGGCCAGGTGGTGGTCTTGGATCTGTTCGGGCGCCAAAGCCTCAGCCTCCAGAATCGCGGCTGTGGCCTCGCCGACGTGTCGCCGCTGCGCGTGTGCTCGCGCCACGTCAAGCAAGAAACGCGACTGCCGCTCGGGCGACAGGCCCGATGTGTCAACATCCTGAGCCACGTCCAGGGCAAGCCCTGCATCCCCCAGCTCAACCGCGGTGCTCACGGCGTGGACTTCCACGTTCGTCGGCCCGAACTCCGTGTCGAAGTCGTTGCGGTCCTCCCCCAACCGCGCCGCGATCCTTCGCGCCCGCTCAATGTGTTCATGAGTCCGCGCCCGGTTGCCCTCCCTCGCGTTGATCACCGCAAGGACCAGGTTCATGGCACCCAACAGCGAGAGCTCTTCCGGCGGGCATGCCGGCGCCTCTGCCCTCGGCGCCATGACAGCCACAGCGGAAGTCGCCGCTTGCTCCGCCTGCTCCATGTGCTGCTGCCTCATGAAGGCATGCGCCATGCGAAACAGACTCGCAACCACCTCCAACGGCTGGCCCGCCAGTTCGGCTGCCTGCAATGCGCGGTCTGCCGCGATCCACGCCGCATCTGCCTGGTCCTGCCGCGTGAAGCTGGCTGCGGCCACCTGATACGCCTTGGCGCGTAGGGAATGAAGCTCCGTGCGGTCGCCCGCGGGCGCGTGGCGTACTGCGGTCTCGATGCTGGGCAGCAGCTGGGCGAGGTGATCGCTGAGTGCCGCGTAGCTCGATGCGTGCACGAGCGTCCAGGCCTCGTCTACCTGCTGACGGAAGTCGGCAACCGATGGGGTCGCCTCGGCCGGCGGCTGCTGGAAAAGGCTGCCCAGTGCCGGGTGACCGGTGAGGGCTACCCGCAGGCCATCGAGATCGTTGTTCCTCGCCTGGGCCTCTGGTTCGGATTCCTCTGCTGGAGGAGCGTCCGGCCGAAGCTCTCGCACAGGCACATTGAGTGCGTCGGCCAGGGCTTGCAGGACCGACAGCCGCTCGACGGGCTGTACGCCTCTCTCGACCTGCGACACCCAGCTTTCTGAGCGCCCCATCGCGGCGGCAAGGTCACTCTGTGACATACCGGCGGCGCGGCGCAGCTCCTTGACTCTGGGGCCAAGGGCCTTGGTGTCGGAGGTCGTCACTTCTCGGCTCCGGTGGGGTACTTGCCGGCGTACGGCTGGAGGCGGTCCACCTCGGTCTTCTCGACGTACTTGTCGCGCTCGGTCAGGAAGTGACGCGTGTGCGGCTGACGCTCGTGCTCCTCGAAGGCGGCGTGATCGGCGTACAGCTCAAAGAAGGTGCGCTGATTGGGCGCGCCCTCGACCTCATGGCACGCATAGACCAGCGTTCCGGGCTCGTGCGCTCGGATCCCTTCGGCGGTCTCGCGGACCAGCGCGTCGAACGCCTCGGCAGCTCCCTCGCGCAGCGTGAAGCGAACAAAAAGCCCAAAGTTGGCCATCTCTGCCTCCTTGTCGTCGCCCTCAGTCTCGCAGACCCGGAGTTGGGCTACTAGTCGCAGTTTTTCTGTTGACTCGCAGTTTTTCTGCGAGTAGCTTCGATGGTGTCGCAGTACCAAGGCGCCCTGGGCCTCGTGCCATCCGCCGGGATGACGACGCAGGTCTAGGGCTCGTCCCACGAGGGAGAGCTAGGAATGCCGTCTTTCAAGATCGACACTTCAACCGCTGTGGTGTTCGTGGCGACCGCGCCGACGCCGAAGCTGGCCAACGCCAAGACCGGTGAGCGGGCCATGGACCGAGAGACGGGCGCGGCCCTGTCGACTGTGGGCCTGCTGGTCTCGGATGAGGGGGAGGGGAACCTCTACCAGGTGACCATCCCGGAGACCGGCTACCCCGAGGGCTTGGCGCCGGGCATGCCGGTGCGGGTCGTCGGGCTGAAGGCGCGTGACTGGGAGAACGAGTTCAACGGCCAGAAGCGCCACGGCATCTCGTTCCGCGCGGTCGCGATCACGCCGGCGGCCTGACCATGACTGACGTGACGATGTGGCTGGAGGCCACGGCCGGCTTATCCGCCGCCGGTGGTGTCGGCTACGCGAAGGTGCGGGCGCCTCGCGCGTACTGGGCGTTGGTCGGTCTGCCGGTGACGCTGGCCCGGTTCGGGTTCTCGTATCGGTCCACGATGGATGTGTGTGGGCTGACGGTGCGGCCGTCGGGTCTGCGGGCGTTCGTGACCCGGAACCTGGCTAGGCGTGAGGTGCAGCCGGTACCGCCGAAGATCCGCCGGGTGCGGGGCACGTCGACTGGGCTGCGGGTGACGCTGCGGCTTCCGGCTGGCCTGGAGCCCGCCGACGTGGCTGCCGCCTCGGAACGGCTCCGCCATGCCTGGGGCGTGCACTCGGTGACGGTGCGGGAGACAAAGCCGGGCTTCGTGGAGCTGCGGATGACTGGGTATGACGTGCTGCGTCGGGTGCGGATGCCCCGTAAGGCCGTGCCGCACGACATGGTCGTGCCGGTCGCGTTGCGCGATGACGGGACCGCCTTCGAGCGGGACTACCGCAAGGCACCTATGGCGCTCACCTTGGGCGCGAACGGGTCGGGCAAGTCGATGTACCAGCGCAACTTGATCAAGGGTCTGGCCCAACTTCCGGTCGCCCTCGCCGGCATCGACTGCAAGCGCGGGGTGGAACAGTCCGCATACGCGCCGCGCCTGTCGGCTCTGGTGACCACCCCGGACGATGCCGCCTCCCTCCTCGCGGTTCTGGTGGCGGAGATGGAAGACCGCTTCGACCTGCTGAGCACCTCCGGGGCCTCGGACATCTGGGAACTCCAGGAGTCCGCGCGGCCGGTGCCCGTGGTCGTCCTGGTGGACGAGGTTGCGGAGCTGTTCCTGATCGCCTCGCGTAAGGATGAGGAGCGCCGCGAGCAGATCGTGACCGCGTTGATCCGGCTGGCGCAGATGGCCCGCGCGGTCGGCATCTACTTGGAGATCTGCGGGCAGCGCTTCGGCTCCGACCTGGGCAAGGGCGCCACCATGCTCCGCGCCCAGCTCACCGGCCGGGTCGTGCACCGCGTCAACGACAAGCAGACCGCCGAGATGGGCCTCGCCGACGTCGCCCCCGACGCCGTACCAGCCGCGAGCCTGATCCCGATGGAACGTCCCGGCACCGCCGTTGCGGCGGACGCCTCCGGCGGCTGGTCGAAGATCCGCACCCCGGAAACCTCCCGCGACGAAGTCGCCGCTGTTTGCCGGAACTTCGCCCACCTCGTCCCGGACCTTCCCTTCCTCGAACCGTTCCGCCCCAACGCGCCCATCGAGGCGCCGGCGGACGGCCCGTCGCTGGTCAAGCCGCGACCGGCCACCGACTGACACCCCCCCGTTCCACGGTCGGCGCGACCGCGTTCGCGCCAGGTCCCTAGCCCCGCCATGCCGAAAACCGGGAGGAACCCCCGATGGGCCGTAAGCACTGGAGCGAGTACACCGCCGCCGAACGCGACGACATCAACCGGCTCGGCTACCTGTACGAGACGTTCGTCCACCACCTGACCCGCCACACCGAATGGGACGCCTTCACCGCCGTGATGGCCGGTGCCTTCGGCGCCGAGTTCTCCCTCAGCGACGCCGGCGCCTACCCGCCCGCCGGACACAGCTACCCCCGCCTGGAGGGCTGACCCCCTATGGCTGCCACCATCCGCCCGGACCCCGTTCTCATCCAAGCCGTGATCGCCGGTGCGCTGTCCTTCGCCCACCTGCACGACCTGGCCGAAGCTGCTGGTCAGTCGGGCTGGAAGGGCTGGGCCTATCCGGTCTCCGTCGATCTGCTGCTGGTCGCCGCCTGGCGTCGGCTGCGGACCGCTCGGCGTGACCGCTCGGCCTGGACCTGGTTCGTCATCGCCCTGGGCGCTTCGCTCGGCGCCAACATCGCCACCGCCGGACTCCTCGACCTGCACCAGGTGCCCGCCTGGCTGCGGATCCTCGTCGCTGGCTGGCCCGCCCTGGCCTTCCTCGGCGGCACGCTCCTCGTCCACTCACCCACCACCCCGACAGCGGCAGAACCGGAGACCGATGACCCGGCCACGCCCGAGGTCGCGCTACACCGCACCGACGACCCGGCGCCGGCGCCCGAGCTGGCTCCCGCGCCGGAACCGGCCCCGGTGAAGCCCGCGGCTGCCGCTCCGGTCGTCCCGGCCGCGCTGCTGGACCACGCCCGCAAGCTTGCCGAGGCCCACCAGGCCGCTACCGGGTCCCCGATGCCCGCCGACACGCTCTCGGCCCGCCTCGGCCTGCCCGCCGAGATGACCCGCGCCATCACCAGCCAACTCCAACTCGCCTGACTCGACAGGAGGTCACCGTGTCTGCTCACCGCCGCTTCCGCGACGTGATCCGCATCGGCCCCGTGCAGGTCGCCACCTCGTACAACGGGCGGGGCCGCGAGACGCACACCGCTGCCTGCACCGCTCCCGGCTGTGGCTTCGACGCCGACTACTCCACCCGCGCCGGCGCCGAACTCGCTGCCCGCACCCACCGCTGCAAGGCCTAGAAGGAGCCCCCTGTCATGGACGTTCCGCTCTCGATCGCGGTCATCGCCCTCGGCTACCTCGGCGTCAAGCACGTCCGCCCGCCCTGGTGGCTCGTGGCCCTGCTCCTCCTCGGCGGCTACCTGATCGCCCACAGCTTCCTCGGCCCCGTCATCGCCATGCTCGTCAGCTGACCCAACCAGAAGGGACAACTCGTGGTGTTCACACCGAAATACCCGCCTCAGGACACCGCACCGCCCCCGGCGGCCCTCCAGCCGCAGCCCACCGCCCCAGCCCCGATCGCCTCGGCTCCGGGTCGGCGGACCGTCCAGCTCACGCCCGGCAGCGCGCTCGCCCTCGCCGCGGGCGGAGGTGCCGTGGTCCTGGTCGTCGGCGCGGTCCTGGTCTCGCTCCTGCTGGCGGTCGCCATCACCGGCGTCAGCGTCGCCGTGGTCGCCGTCGTCCTACGCCTGCTCGTCAAAGACCTCCAGCAGGGGCGGTGATCTCGTATGGACACGAGCCTGATCGCCGCCGGGTTACCGGCCCTGGGCTGGACCGTCCACGGTGGAGTGCTCCTGCGGCGTCTGGCCACCGCCCGGCGTGACCCCCTGACCGGCCTGCACACGCGCGCCGGATGGACCGCCCGCGCCGAACGCCTGCTCTCCAAGCACCCCGGCGCCCTGGTCCTCCTCGTCGATCTGGATGACTTCAAGGCCATCAACGACACCCACGGGCATCTCGCCGGAGACGCGGTCCTGACCGCGACTGCCGACCGGTTGAGCAGCTGGTGCGGCCGCCACGGCATCGCCGCCCGCCTCGGCGGAGACGAGTTCGCCGCGATCGTCACCGTCCCCGACCACACGACCGGACTGGAAGCCCTGCGAAAGGCCATGGACCAGCCGGTCCACCACAACGGCCACGTCCTGCCGGTCTCCGCCTCGATGGGCTGCTGCCACCGCCGGCATCTGCCCGTCCCGACCCTCACCGACGCGCTGTCCGCTGCCGACGCCGCGATGTACGCGGCCAAGGGCCACGGTCGACGCAACACCCACCACTGATCCCGAAAGGAACCCCCAATGGGCATCTTCAGCAAGCGTCCCGAGATCGACCTCGACGAGCGGGACCGGCAGATCGAGGAAGGCAAGCGCCGTGGCGCACAGCTCGAGCGCGAGATCTACGGGCGCATCAAGGACGGGACCGCCACGAAGGAAGACAAGCGCATCTGGAACGCCGGACGTAAGCGTTCCGGTCGCATCAAGTAACGCCCTCCGGGGCGGCTCTCTCGCCAAAGATCCGCCGCCCCGGACGGCTCCACCTCTTCCAGATCCAACGGACCCGAAAGGGAAGCCCCATCATGCCCCAGCCCGCCCGCAACAAGCCCGTCTGCCGCGACTGCGACGGCTTCGCCACCGCCGCCATCACCACCGGCATCCGTCACCGCGACGGCTCCCGCGTCACCCTCCGCGTCGACTGCCGCGCCTGCAAGGGCACCGGCTACACCCTCCCGGCCAACGTCCTCGTCCAGGTCGGGAGGTGACCGAGTGAAGAGCCTCACCACCTCGGCTCACATCGAGCCGGACACCCGTTTCCGCGTCACGCCGTTCGCGGACCGCGCCAACCCCTTCGTCAGCCTCCGCGTTGAGGGCGACTCCGTCGAGATCGCGTTGATCGCCTCTCTCGGTACCTCGCAGGCCCTGTGCAACTTGGCCGTCGCAGCAATCGAAGCGGCAGGAGCCCTGGACGCCATGGCCACCGACGGTCCAGCACACGAAAGGATGTGACTGCGTGACCGACTCCGCCACCATGGCGGGCCTGGACCCGGCCACCCTCGCCGACGTGCTGAGGCTGGCCGGGTCCACCGGTTTCGACCGCCTCCAAGACCAGATCCGCCGCACCGGCGGCTGCTCCGACCCCATCCACCTGATCGGCTCCACTGCCACCCGCGATGCGTCCACGGGGCAGCTGCTGCATGCCTACTCGACGGACGGCGAACCTGGCGGACGGCTCCGCATCGCCTGCGGCAACCGCCGCGCCTCCCGCTGCCCGTCCTGCGCCTGGACCTACGCAGGCGACACCTACCACCTCATCCGCGCCGGCCTCGTCGGCGACCCCGCCAAAGGCACACCCGAGACGATCCGCGACCACCCCCGGGTCTTCGCCACCCTCACCGCCCCGTCGTTCGGCCCCGTCCACAACCGGCCCGGCAACCGGCCCTGCCGCTGCGGCACCCACCACCGGGAGGACGCCCCCGAACTCGGCACACCCCTCGACCCCGACACCTACGACTACGCCGGCGCCGTGCTGTGGAACAACCACGCCCCCGAACTGTGGCGCTACTTCACGATCTACCTGCGCCGCGAGATCGCCCGCCGCGCTGGCCTCACCCAGAAGGACGCCCACGAACAGTCCCGCGTCTCCTTCGGCAAGGTCGCCGAATACCAAAA
Source organism: Streptomyces sp. NPDC046759 (assembly GCF_040645475.1). Lineage (NCBI taxonomy): Bacteria > Bacillati > Actinomycetota > Actinomycetes > Kitasatosporales > Streptomycetaceae > Streptomyces > Streptomyces sp. NPDC046759. The sequence goes on from NZ_JBEYYJ010000017.1 coordinate 128,766, forward strand.
GCGCGGCGCCGTCCACTTCCACGCCGTCATCCGCTTCGACGGCCCCGACGGACCGGACACCCCGCCCCCGACCTGGGCCACCCTCGACCTGCTCACCAACGCCATCCATGCTGCAGCCGCCCGCGTCGCCGTCGACATCGACCCGGCCGGAGACCAGCCCGCCCGCACCCTCGCCTGGGGCACACAGCTCGACGTCCGCCCGATCCGCGCCTTCGGGGAAGGCTCCGAGATCACCGAAGCAGCGGTCGCCTCCTACGTCGCCAAGTACGCCACCAAAGCCGCCGAGATCTCCGGCGCCGCGGACACTCCGGTCCACTGCCGCACATGCCGAGGCACCGGCCGCTCCGCCGTGTACGACCGCGCTGGTTCTGCACTTAGCCGCTGCACCGGCTGCCACGGCACCGGCCTGGGCGAAGACCTCGCCCGCCTGGAGATCTCCGAACACGCCCGGCGCCTGATGGCCGCGTGCATCGACCTCCAGGCGCTCTACCCCGAACGCCAGCTCGCCCGCTGGGCTCACATGCTCGGCTTCCGCGGCCACTTCTCCACCAAATCCCGCCGCTACTCCACCACCCTCGGCGCCCTCCGCCAGGTCCGCGCCGACTACCGCGTCGCCCAACAACGCGCCGCCCTCGGCCTGCCCGACCCCGACGACGAAGAGGCAACCACCCTGACCCTCGCCCACTGGACCTACGCCGGCCACGGCCACACCCCCGGCGAATCCTGGCTCGCCGCCAACATCCGCCGCGATATCCAACACAACCGCGAGACCGCCCGCGAAGCCCTAAACGACCAAGGCGCCTTGGAAGGAGCCGCAGCATGACCACCGCTACCGCCGAACTGCTGACCGTGCCGGAAGTCATGGTCCGGCTGAAGCTCGGACGCTCGAAGGTCTACGACCTGATCCGCTCGCGTCGCCTGACCTCGATCAAGATCGATGGCGCTCGCCGCATTCCTGCTGATGCCGTCCGGGACTTCATCCTCGGTCAGATCGAGGAGGCCGCCTGATGGCCGGTCAACGTAAGCGCAACCCGAACGGCGCGGGCACCATCACCAAGCGCAAGGACGGCCGCTACCAGTGCGCGGTCTATGTTCTCCAGCCGGACGGCACCCGCGCCCGCAAGTTCGCCTACGGCAAGACCTGGGCGGAGTGCGACACCAAGCGCCGCGAACTGCTCGCCAAGGTGGACCAGGGCGTGCCCGTACCGACCCGGTCGGCCAAGCTCGCCGAGTGGCTGCCGTACTGGGTGGAGAACGTCATCAAGACTCGCCGGAAGCTGAGCACGTACGACAAGTACGAGACGCACGTCCGGCTGTACCTGGTGCCCATGCTCGGCGCCAAGCGGCTCGAATCTCTCAGCGTCCCCGATGTCCGCCGGTTCCTCGTGCGCCTGGAGCAGGAGACCACCGGGGCAACGGCCAAGGAGGCCCATCGAGTCCTGCGTTCAGCGCTGTCCTCGGCCTGCCGTGAGGAACTGATCGCGCGGAACGTTGCCAAGCTCGTCGAGCCGCCCCGAACCGACATCCGCGAGCTGAAGCCCTGGAGCCTGGACGAAACCCTCGACTTCCTCGCCGCCTCCCGCAAGGACCCGCTCTACGCGGCCTTCGTGCTCGCCATCGCCATGGGCCTCCGCCGGGGCGAAATCGTCGGCCTTCGCTGGTCGGACCTCGACCTCGACAACCGGGTCCTGTACGTCCGCCAGCAGACCCAGCGGCGCCGTGGCGTCCTGTACGACGACGACCCCAAGAGCCGTCGTCGCCGAGCCGTCCCGCTCCCTGCCCTCTGCATCGCGCCTCTGCGCTGGCATCGCATGCGGCAGGCAGCTGCCCGAGCAAAGGCGGGGGAGCGGTGGCAGGACTCGGCCTACGTCTTCACCACTCGCACCGGCCGCCCGGTCGAGCCGCGCAACCTGTACCGCTCCTTCACCCGCGTCGCCCAGTCCGCCGGCCTCCGCGTCATCCGCCTGCACGACGCTCGCCACGGCACGGCCACGCTCCTCACGGCGGCCGGAGTCGCGCCCCGCGTCGTGATGGAGATCCTTGGGCACAGCCAGATCAGCATCACCATGGACGTCTACACCCATGTCGTCCAGGACACCCAGCGCGAGGCCATGAGCCACATGGATCGGCTGCTGCGGAAGCGCCATGGTCGTCAGTGACCGCCCCCGTTGATGTCAAAGCTGGATGTCAAAGGCCCCGGACCATGATCGGTCCGGGGCCCTTTCCCTGGTGCCCCCGGCAGGATTCGAACCTGCGACACCCGCTTTAGGAGAGCGGTGCTCTATCCCCTGAGCTACGAAGGCGGGGCTTGTTCGGGCGCCCGTGGGGGCGCTCGAACCACAGGGTACCGGATCAGTCCTGTGACGGGCGCTGGAGTCGGGGAGTCGCGGCCCGGGTCGGGGATCGTGGGTTACGTGCGGGCCCTCCCCCTGGCGCCCGATTAATGATACCTTCCAGAACGAATTTTTTCGCGGCCCGGCGCCGTGCCGGGCACCCCAGGGGGAGGTTGAGGGCATGACAGTGATGGCAGACATGGACGCCGAGGTGTCGGCCGACGGCGGGCATCGGCCCGCCTATCTGGTCTTCTGCGACGTCGACGAGACCCTGATCGACTGCAAGAGCATGTTCGAGTTCCTGCGTTTCCAGCTGGTACGGCGCTACGGGGACGCGGGCGAGGAGCGCTACCGGTCCATCCACGGGGACATCAGGCAGCGGGCCGCCTCGGGCATGCCCCGCGAGGTCGTCAACCGCCTCTACTACCGCTCCTACGCCGGTGAGAGCGCGGCCGAGATGACCGCTCTCGGCCGGGAGTGGTTCTCCCTCGCCGTCGCGGACCCCGGGTTCTTCGTCGCGTCCACCGTGGCCGAGCTGGACCGGCACCGTGCCGCCGGCGCCGAGGTCGTGCTCGTCTCCGGCTCCTTCCCGCCCTGCCTGGAGCCCATCGCCGCGCACATCGGCGCCCGGCACGTCCTGTGCACCACGCCGGACGTGGCCGACGGCCGCTACACCGGTGAGGTGCCCGAGTCCGTGATCGGCGAGGGCAAGCGGGCGGCGGTGCTGCGGCTGCTCGCCGAACACCCCGGCGTCAACCCGCTCGACTGCTACGCCTACGGGGACCACCCCTCGGACTTCCCCATGCTCGACTGCGTCGGCCATCCCCGGGCCGTCGGCGACGACCCCGCCGTGCGCGGCTATCTCGGCCGGCGTGCGGAGGGGGCGGGGACCGCCGTGTCCGGGTGTGCGCTCGCCTGCTGGTCCATGGGCCGGGACGAGCACTCCGCGGACTGCTCCGGGCAGTGCGCCCTGCCGCTGGGCTGAGCGCGGGGCGCCGTACACGGGCGTCGGGGGACGGTCCGGGCTGTGGCCCGCCGTCCCCCGACGCGTGTGCGGGGTCAGTCGATGCTCCGGCAGATGTGCGGTTCCAGCGCCGCGTCGTCGACGTCGCCCGCCAGGCGCAGGACGGGGGTCTTCGCCTCCGGCCCGGTGTTGAGCAGGTACCAGCGGCCGTCGTGCTGGACCGAGGCCATGTTGCCGTTGGCGAGGACGTACAGGCGGGCATGGGCGGAACGGGCGGAACGGGGGGACAGGGGGGCGGTGGTGGCCTGCTGGTCGGTGGTCTCCATCGTGATCACTGCTTCTCCTGGGTACGGGGGCGGGTGCTGGTGACGGTCGCGTTCTTCTCTCCGCTGCTTACTCTTGGGGCTCTTCCACGGGCGCGCTTGTCGTTGCTGCCGTCCGGCTGACGCCGGGCCTTGTCACCGCGCCCCGGCCAGTACGGGCTCCCGCACCGGTGCCACCGGGACGAGCGTCTCCGTGCGGGTCCTGGCCGGGCGGGCGTGCCGGGTCGGGGCCCAGCGCAGCAGGGCCGAACCCACCGACATACCGCCGCCGAAGGCCGACAGGACGGTCACGTCGCCCTCGCTGAACAGTCCGCGGCGGTGCGCCAGATCGAGGGTGATCGGGACCGAGGCGGCGCCGGTGTTGCCGTGGTGGACCAGGGCCAGGTGCATCCGGGCCGCGTCCAGGCCGAGCGCGGGCCAGACCTCCGCCAGCATCACGCCGTTCGCCTGGTGCGGTACGAAGTGGCGCACCGTGCGGGCGGGCACCCCCGCCTTGTCCAGCAGGGTGTGGATCGCACCCGGCAGGTTCTCGTGCACGAAGCCGCGGACGCCGCGCCCGTCCATGGTGAACCAGTGCGCGCCCTCCGCCAGCGTGTCCGCCGACGCCGGCCGCCTGCTCCCGCCGGCCGGCACGCTGATCAGCCGATGCTGGTCGCCGCGCGTGGACAGGCTGGTGGTGATGCCGCCGGTGCCGGCCGGCACCGGGCCGAGCACCACGGCACCCGCGCCGTCGCCGAACAGGATGGCGGTCTTGCGGTCGGCCTGGTCCAGGATGCGGGAGTAGACGTCCGCGCCGATCACGAGGGCGTACGGTCCCTGCGCGGGCGTCCGCCCGCCGGCCGCCGCGTCGGCCGCGTCCGCGCGCAGCATGCGGTCCGCGGCCGTCAGCGCGAACATGAAGCCGCTGCACACCGAGTTGACGTCGAAGGCCGCGGCCCGGCGGGCCCCGATGAGGTCCGTGACGATGGCCGCCGTGGCGGGCTGGGGGTGGTCGGGGGTGGAGGTCGCGACGACGACGTACGCGATCTCGTCGGGCGTCAGGCCCGCCTGTTCCAGGGCCTGCCGGGCCGCCTGGGCGGCGAGGTCCGAGGTGGCCTCGTGGGGGGCGGCGCGGTGCCGTCGTCGTATGCCGGTCTTGCGCTCGATCCATTCGGCGCTCACCCCGGCCGCCTCGCCGACCTCTGCGTTGTCGACGACCGTGGCGGGCAGGTAGGAGCCGGTGGCGATGATGCCGATCGCGGTGTTCGCGGTGTTCGCTGTTTTCGTGCTGTTCAGGGTGTTCACGGTCACTCACTCCCGGGTGTCGTGGCGGTAGGGCGGTAACTGCTGTCCGTACGGCGTCAGTCGGTGGACCGGGTCGTGAACTCACCGAAGCTCGGGCCCTGCAGCTTCAGCTGGGCGTGGATGTCGCCGCCGAGACCGAAGTGGCCGATGGCGCCGCCGTAGTTCTGCTGGTAGCTCATCCACAGCACGACCACGTTGATCACCCGGTTCGCGCCCGGGGTGCCGGGCGCCGGGAACGGGTTGGGCAGCGTCGCCCGGTAGTGGGCCATGCCGTTGCTGTCGCTGATGAACGCGTTGGGCACGCCGAGCGGGCCGGGGCGGGTCGGGCCCGCCGGGTCGAGGTCGTGCTCGCGCAGCGACATGACCGTGTAGAGGCTGTCCGGGATCAGACCGGTGAAGGCGAACGAGAAGTCCGCGCTGCGCCGGTGCGCCGGCACGTGCACCTCCAGCTGTCCGCGGGCCTTGATCCACTGGCCGAGCGTGATCGGCTCCCGCAGCTTCGGGCCGTCCTCCTCCCGCAGGTCCGGGATGGGGGCGCCGTGCAGCGGATAACTCGGGCGGCGCACGTCGTGCGCGTCGGGGCGCTGGTCCGGGGCGAAGAGCATCGGGTAGTTGTTGCACGGCAGGGGGAGGGGCAGGGTGTAGAGCTGGACCTGGGCGTCCGGTCCGGTGGGGTCGGCGAGGTCGAGCTCGCGGACGACGTCGTACGGCAGGTTCTGCCCGAGCGGCGGCAGCGGACTGTCGGGGGAGACCACGGCGCCGCCCCATTCGGAGACGGTGGCGCCGTCGGTGCCGGGGCGGTTGACGCGGCCGATGACGACGAAGTCGCCGTTCTCGTCCACGATCTCGCTCGGCGGGTACAGCGGACCCTGCGTGGTGACGCTCAGGTCGTAGGTCCGGGTCATCGGGGTGGCCGCGACGGGTGCCGGGGCCACGGGGGAGAGGGTCATGTCGGGTGCTCCTTCTGCTCCTTCGCCGGTCGCAAGCCGGTGCGGGGCCATGGGGCGTATGGGGCCATGAGGCGGATGGGGTCATGGGGCGTATGGGGCCATGAGGCGTATGAGCCGTATGAGGCCGTGGGGCGTATGGGGCCGTGTGCGAACGGCCGGCCGCGGGACGCCTTGCTCGGTGACAGGGGCTCCGCGGCCGGCCGGGGGAGGTGGGCGGCGGGTCAGGCGGCGGTGACGCGCTCGTAGATGCGGGTGTACAGGCCGTTGTCGCCTCCGGTGATGTAGGTGTCGCCGGCTTCACGGACGATCTGCTGGTAGCGCGGGGAGGTGAAGGCCTCCATGTACTTCGCCGGGTCCGCGTCGAAGCCGGACACGAACATCACGCCGGGCTCGGTGCTGGCCAGCGAGTGGAAGGCCTGGAAGCTCTTGACCTCCTCCGAGGTGCGCACGACGTCGAAGATGGTCTCCTCACGCCAGGCGCGGTACTGCCGGTAGACGCGCGGCACGACCTCGACGTGCCGCATCTGCACGTACCGGGTGTCGGGCAAGGCGCCGGCGGCCGGCTTGGGGGCCTCGACGAACTGCAGGAACTGGCGCCGGAAGTCACCCTCGCCGAGCGGGCCGACGGCCTCCCACAGCTTCCACCAGTCGGCGCGCAGCTCCTCCATCCGCTCGAAGCCGTCCAGCGGGGCCAGCTCCAGCACGGAGTTGCTCTCCAGGCCGCGGTAGAGGATGCGGCCCGCGAAGCCGGACGCGTCGTTGTGACGCTGCCAGGCCTCGGCGACGGCGTCGATCTGCTCGGGCTTGGCGAACAGTTCGGTGGCGGTGATCAGGGCGGCGGAGGCGGAAGCGGACATGACGGTCTCCTTGTGTGTCTGAGTTCGGGATTCGCGTGACGAAGGTGCGCGTGGCGATGGTGTGGGCGCCCAAGAGGTGGCGCGTGACTGTGGTGCGGGCGCCGAAGGCGCGTGTGACGGTGGTGTGCCTGACGAAGGTGCGCGTCGTGGTGGTGTGCCTGACGATGTGGGCGCCGCGGCGCGGCGGTCGGGTGTCGTACGGACGTCGGTGGCTCAGGCGCCGACCAGCACCGGCTGCCGGGCGGCGGCCGCGGCCCCCGCCGCCGTGGCCGCGGGCGATGCCGTGCGTACCGCGTGCTCGACGGCCGACCGGGCCCTGCGGTGCTCCTTGGCCTCGATGACCGGCGAGTCGAAGGCCGTGTAGCTCACGGTGGTGATCGAGGCGCGGCGGCCGGCCTGGTGGAGGGAGATCTCCGCCTCGAAGGAGAGCCGGTCCGGGTTGTCCAATTCGGCACGGACCGTGTGGTAGACGATCGTGGCGTCGAGTGGGAAGAGGAAGTTCTCGAAGTCGGTGTTGAGCGACTCGATGACGTAGTAGTACGACCGGTCCAGGTAGCGGGAGGCGTGATAGCGCTCGCTGACCGCGAGGAACATCTGCCGGGCGGCCTCGACGGCGACCATGCCCTGGACGTGCTCGCCGGTCTGGTGGTCGATGAGCAGCTCATTGTCGTTGTGGACCCGCAGCGTGGCGGAGAACAGGTCCTCGCCGTCCCGCCTGAGGTCGGCTATGAGGGTGTTGCAGCTCCGGTGCTTGTGGGCCTCGCCGCGGCCGGCCAGGTCCGGCGCCCGGAAGTCGAAGTCGAGTCGCTCGGCGAGGCCGAGGAGCAGGGCCTCGCCGCGGACGAGTTCCCACTCGTCGACGGTGACGCCCTGGCCGGCCCGGACCCGGATCGGCTGGGAGTCCCAGGAGTACACCCCGAGGCGCATTTCCTCGATGAACTGCGAGACGGTGAGGACGTCCTGCTGAACGGCGAATCCGACAAAACGGTCACCGACGAGCAGCAGGGTCCGGGGAGTGGCTGTGGCTGACATGCGTTTCTCCTTGGTGGGGCGGCCGATGCCCGAGGGGTGGCCGCAGAACGGGAGGAGCGTCGAACAGGAACAGCTGACGTGCGGGGACGCACAGGGCCTGCCGCCTCTTCCGCCTCGGTTCTTCCGGGGTGGCGGGGCCGATGTGAAGACCGTAGAGGACGTCCGAGCCCCAGCGCAACCATCTAGTTGGTTTTTCTGAACTATCCAGTTGGTTTCACGGTGGACTAGGCTCCTCCCATGGCTGAGACACCCAAGGGACAGCAGACCCGCGCCAAGCTTCTGGAGGCCGCCGAGGCGGAGTTCTCCGAGCACGGTCTCGCGGGTGCGCGCGTGGACCGCATCGCCGAGCGCTCCGGCGTCAACAAGCAGCGCATCTACGCCTACTTCGGCAACAAGGAAGCCCTGTTCGCCGCCGTGATGGCCAAGGTGTACGCCCACATGTCCGAGGCCGTCCCCATCCCCACCACGGAGGAGGGGCTGCGCTCCTACGTCGGTGAGGTCTTCGACTACCACCGCCGGTCCGACCTGGTGCGGCTGCTGGCCTGGGAGGGTCTGCACTACCGGGACAAGGCGATCCCGGACGAGAAGGAACGTGAGGCGTACTACGTCCACAAGACGGCCGCGCTCAGCCTCGCCCTCGGTGTCGACGACCCCACCGCGGCGGCCCGGGTGCTCATCGCCCTGATCGGCATCGCGTCCTGGCCGTTCATCGTGCCGCAGCAGCGCCGGCTGATGCTGGGGCCGGACGGCGACACGGAGTCGGGCTGGGCGCTGTTGCGGGCCAGTGTGGTGGCGCACGGGCACTCGATCATCGACAACGTGCTGCAGGGGTCCGTCTGAGAGTCCTGCCCCGCGGTCCCGTCCGAGGGGTGTCATGTGGCTTCACCTGCAAGGGAGTTCGGGTTTTCCCGGGCTCCCTTTCTGCCGTCCGGGGAAGCCGCCCAGGCGAAAACCAACTAGATGGTTGCGCGCGCCTCCGAACCCCGCTACCTTCTTCATCGTCAGGCCGGAGCGGCTCGGTCCGAGCCGCTCGACATGACCTGACGTATCGTCAATCAGGGGCGCTGCCCCGGGAATCGAGGCAACCGTGGACACCGTCGCCCCCGTCATCGTCGTCAGCGGCGCCACCGGCGGCATGGGCTCCGCCGTGGTGGAGGAGCTGGCCCGCTCCGACGCCACCGTCGCCCTGCTCGGCCGTGACGCCGTCCGGCTGGAGCGGACTCGTGCCGAGGTGGACGCCCGCACCGGCGGCGCCGGCCGGCTGGTCACCTACGAGACCGACATCAACTCCAGCGCCTCGGTCGACGCCACCGTCGCCGCGCTGCTCATGGAGCTGGGCCGGGTCGACGGGCTGGTGCACACGGCCGGCGACGGCCCCCTGGCCCCCCTCGACGAGACGACCGACGAGATGTGGCAGACCACCTTCAACGGCAAGCTGATGGGCGCGGTCCGGCTCACCCGGGCACTGTCCGGTCCGCTGGCCGAGGCCGGCGGCGGCTCGGTGGTGCTGGTCAGCGGGGTCTTCCGCAAGGACCCCGACCCGCTCTTCCCGGTGAACAGCGCGGTCAACGCCGCTCTCGCCGCCTTCGCCAAGTCCGTCTCCAAGGACCTCGGCCGCCGTGGCGTCCGGGTCAACGTGCTCGACCCCGGTGCCGTGCGCACCCCGCTGTGGGACGAGATCGCCAAGGCGATCGGCGACCGCACCGGCGCCACCGGCGAGGAGGTCAGCGCCCAGGTCGCCGCCCAGACCCCGCTCGGCACGCTCGCGGCCCCGGCCGATGTCGCCCGGCTCGCCGCCTTCCTGCTCTCACCCGCCGCCCGCCATGTCGCGGGTGCCGCGATCACTCTCGACGGCGGTGCCTCGGCCGGCCTCTAGGCCCCGTCCCGCGCCCTTGGCTCACGCGCCGCAGACCACCCCGGCGCGGATCCCGGCGCCCGTGCGCCTCTGTGTCCGTGAGCGCCGTACGCCGTAGCCCCGCGCAAATCCGTGCGCCGTGCACCCCCCCGGTGTGGCGCGCAGCCCGTGTGCCGCGCAGTCCGTGCGCCACGCAAGCCCCCTGTGCGCCGCGCAGCCCGTACGTCACGCAAGCCCCGTACCCCGCGCACTCCGAACGCCCTCCCGCCCGCGCACTCCGAACGCCCTCCCGCCCTCCCGCCCGAAGGAGCTTCGTCATGCCCATCCTCTCCATGACCACCTGGCCGAACCAGACCGACGAGAAGTGCCAGGAGCTGATCGAGGAGCTGACCGCCACGGTGCACCGCGTCATCGGCGCGCCCCTCGACAAGATCACTGTCTACATCCAGGAGATCCCGCAGAACCGCTGGGGCGAGGGCGGAGTGCTCGGCACGAACCCCGAGTTCGCCGAACTCAGCCGCCGCCGCGCCGCGCCGGCCGACGCCTGACCGCGCTCCGCATCCCGCCCGTCCCCCCACCAACTCGGCCGCTTCCAAGGAGAGTTCCCATGGCCATTCTGACCCGGTCCGCGCGGACCGACCGGCGCCCGGTCGTACCGGCCGGCGATCCGTCCACCCCGCGGCGCAGCTCCCCCACCACCGTCCTCGCGGCAGCCCTACTCGCCTTCTTCGTCATCTCCCTCGACGGCTCGGTCGTCAACGTGGCCCTGCCGGCCATCTCCCACAGCCTGCGCGGCTCGATGGCCGACCTGCAGTGGATCGTCGACGGCTACACCCTGATGTTCGCGGCCTTCATGCTGTCGGCCGGCACCTTCTCGGACCGGATCGGCGCCACCCGGGCCTACGCCTGGGGCCTCGCCGCCTTCACCGTGGCCTCCCTGGCCTGCGGCATCGCGCCCAATCTGGGCACGCTGATCGGTGCCCGCATGGTGCAGGGCGGGGCGGCCGCGCTGATGGTGCCGGCCTCGCTCGCGCTGATCCGGCAGACCTACTCCGACCCGGGCAAGCGGGCCCGGGCCATCGCGATCTGGACGGCCGCCGGTTCCGTCGCGGTCGCCGTCGGCCCGGTGGTCGGCGGCATGCTCACCAGTGGGCTGAGCTGGCGGGCGGTGTTCTACCTGAACCTTCCGGTGGGCGCGCTCGGTCTCGCCATGCTGACCCGCATCACCCCCTCGCCCCGCCGTGCGGCCCCGGTCGACCTCCTCGGACAGCTGTCGGTCGTGGCGTCCCTGGCCGGTCTGACCTACGCGGTGATCGAGGGCGGCCGCGCGGGCTGGGGCAGCATCGACGTGCTGGGCACGCTGGCGCTGGCGGTCGTGGCCACGACGGTGTTCGTGGTGACGCAGTCGCGGCGCGAGCACCCGATGGTGCCGCTGAGCATCTTCAAGTCCCGTACGGTGCTGGTCTGCCTGGCCGCCGGCTTCACCATCAACGCGGTCTTCTACGGCGCCATCTTCCTGCTCGGCATGTACTTCCAGCAGGTGCGCGGGGCCTCTCCGGTCAGCACCGGCGCGATGTTCATCCCGATGTGCGCGCTGATCTCCATCGTGAACATGGCGGGCGTCAAGTTGGCCGCACGCAAGGGCGCCTGGGTGCCGATGACCATCGGCCAGCTGGTCATGACCGCCGGTTCGCTGCTGATGCTCACGGTCACCTCCCACACCTCGTACCTGATCCCGGTGCTGCTGCTGGTCCCGATCGGCCTGGGCGGCGGGTTCGCGGTGCCGTCGCTGACGGCGGCGATCCTGGAGAACATCGACGGCGAGCGGGCGGGCACGGCGGCCGCGGTGCTCAACACCTTCCGCCAGGTGGGCAGTTGCATCGCGGTGGCGGCCTTCGGCGCGCTGATCGCGGACACCTCGCACTTCCAGCGGGGCTTCGACACCAGCTTCGTGATCGGGGTGGCGATGCTGCTGACGACGGCCGCGGCCACGGCCCTGCTGCTGCCCCGGCTCACCAAGAAGGCCGGTGACAAGGCCTAGGGGCGTCCGACGCGCCCCTGGACGGCCGGGCGGTGCATCCTCCCCTCGCCGACCGCTCGGCCACCGTACGAAGGCCCCGGCCCGGGATCGTTCCCGGGACCGGGGCCTTCGCGTGCCCGGACCGCTCAGGTAAAGTGAGATTAAAATACCTTCACGAAGGAATTTAAGTAGCCCATGATGGACGCATGACCGTCATGGAGGAACGCGCCGTCCCACATCCCCCGCCCCGGACAACCCGCTCCCGGCTCGCCGAACTCGAGCTGATACGGGAGCTCGCGCACGAGGGCCCCGCCCCCGGCGCGAGCGCCCAGCAGCACGCGCGCGGCAGGCTGACCGCCCGCGAGCGCATCGAACTCCTGCTGGACGCCGGCTCGTTCACCGAGATCGAGCCGCTGCGCCGGCACCGTGCCACCGGCTTCGGACTGGAGGCCAGGCGGCCGTACACGGACGGCGTGGTCACCGGCTGGGGCACCGTCGACGGCCGCACCGTCTTCGTCTACGCCCATGACTTCCGCATCTTCGGCGGCGCCCTCGGCGAGGCGCACGCCGCCAAGATCCACAAGGTGATGGACCTGGCGCTGGCCGCCGGGGCACCGCTGGTCAGCCTGAACGACGGGGCGGGCGCCCGGATCCAGGAGGGCGTCTCGGCCCTCGCCGGCTACGGCGGCATCTTCACCCGGAACGTGGCGGCCTCCGGTGTGCTGCCGCAGATCAGCGTGATGCTCGGGCCGTGCGCGGGCGGCGCCGCCTACTCGCCCGCCCTGACCGACTTCGTCTTCATGGTGCGCGGCATCTCGCAGATGTTCATCACCGGCCCGGACGTGGTGCAGGCGGTGACTGGCGAGCAGGTGGACCACGACGGGCTCGGCGGTGCCGACGTGCACGCCTCGGTCTCCGGGGTGGCCGCCGCGGCCTACGACGACGAGGCGAGCTGTCTGGAGGACGTACGCCACCTGCTGTCGCTGCTGCCGTCCAACAACCGCGAACTGCCGCCGTACGAGGTGCCGTCGGACGATCCGGAGCGGCGCTGCGAGGCCCTGCTCGACCTGGTGCCGGCCGAGCCCGGCCAGGCGTACGACATGCACCGGGTGATCGGGGAGATCGCCGACGACGGAGAGTACTTCGAGGTGCAGCCCACCTGGGCGGCCAACCTGGTGTGCGCGCTGGCCCGGCTGGACGGTCATGTCGTCGGCGTGGTCGCCAACCAGCCCGCGACGACGGCCGGGGTGCTGGACATCGCCGCGTCCGAGAAGGGCGCGCGGTTCGTGCAGTTCTGCGACGCCTTCAACGTCCCGCTGGTGACGCTCGTCGACGTGCCGGGGTTCCTGCCCGGCGTCGGCCAGGAGCACGCCGGCATCATCCGGCACGGCGCGAAGCTGCTGTACGCGTACTGCAACGCGACGGTGCCCCGGATCTCCCTGGTGCTGCGCAAGGCGTACGGCGGCGCCTACATCGTCATGGACTCCCGCTCCATCGGTGCCGACCTGGCGCTGGCCTGGCCCACCAACGAGATCGCCGTGATGGGTGCCGAGGGTGCGGCGAACGTCGTCTTCCGCCGGGAGATCGCCGCGGCCGACGACCCCGAGGCGGTCCGGGCCCGGCGCATCGCGGAGTACCGGTCCGAGCTGATGCACCCCTACTACGCGGCAGAGCGCGGCCTCGTCGACGACGTGATCGACCCGCGCGACACCCGGGCGGTGCTGGTCCGCTCGCTGGCCATGCTCCGTGCAAAGCACCGTGACCTGCCGTCCCGCAAGCACGGGAACCAGCCGGTATGAGCGACGACACCGACGGTCCCGTCCTGCGGGTGCTGCGCGGCGCTCCCACCCCGGAGGAACTGGCCGCGGCCACCGCCGTACTGCTGGAACTGGCCCGGCGGACGCCTGCCGCGGAGGAGCCCGCGCCCGCCCGGACCCGACCCACCTGGCACCGCCCCGCCCTGACCACGCACCGCGCCGCCACGTCCTGGCGCCACTGACCCGGAGGATCACCATGGCCACGACCCAGGCCACCCACGCCACCCACGACAACCGTCCCACCGCCTATGTCACCAGCCACGCCGAGACCTACTCCCTGGAGGAGGTGGTCCGGATCAGCGGCCTCGACGCCGAGACGCTGCGCTGGTACGAGGACCAGGGGCTGATCGAGGGCGCCCAGGAGGACCCGTACGGCGGCCGCGCCTACAGCCCGGTCCACCTGCGCTGGCTCGAGTTCCTCAACCACCTGCGCAGCACCGGGATGCTCCCGGCCGACATGAACCACTACGTCGAGCTGTACCGGGCGGGCGACTCGACGATCGCCGCCCGCCGCGAACTCCTCGAGGCGCACCGGGAGGTGCTGCGTGCCCGGTCCAGGGAGTTCGACTCCACGCTGCGCTACCTCGACTGGAAGATCGGTTTCTATCTGGAGCGGGAGGCGGCGCTGGTGCGGGCCGGGGCGTCGGCGCCGAGCACGGCCGAGGCGTAGGCGGCGGCCACCGGTTCCAGTCGCAGCACGCCGTGCGAGGCGACCGTGTGGACGTCGCGCCACAGCCGGTTCAGTTCGCCGCCGCCCTCGCGGACGTGGGCGCCGCCGGTGCGGAAGAGCCGGTCCACCGCGTCGGCGAGCAGCCCGGCGGCCACGGCGGCGTCCCGCTGGTTGCCGGTGACGAGGGCCGAGTTGACCGGTGCCGTGTCGGCGCGGTGGGCGGCCCGCTCCAGCAGCAGTCCGGCCGCGTCGATGTGTGCCGAGGCCACCGCGAGCGTCTCGCGCACCGCCGCGCTGTCGCGGTGCGGGCGCCCGCTGCCGGGTGCCTTCCCCGAAGCCCACTGCGACCACACGGCAAGGGCCCGGCGGGCCGCGCCCAGCGCCGGGGCGCAGAACAGCAGGCCGCCGGCCAGCTGGGCCGGGACGGTGTGGCAGCGGGCCAGGCCCGGTGCGTCGCCGCCGCGCATCAACTCGGCCTGCGAGAACGAGCGGTGGTGCGGGACGAAGGCGTCCCGCACCACGGCGGTGTGACTGCCCGTGCCGCGCAGTCCGGTGGCGTCCCAGGTGTCGGCCGCCTCCACGGCCTCGGCCGGCACGGCGAACACGCGCACCCGTCCGCCGTCCTCGGCCGGCTCCGGCGCGGCCACCAGCACCCACTCGGCGCTGTCGATCCCGCTGACGCACCCCCAGGACCCCGTCACCCGCCAGCCGCCGTCGGCCGGCCGGGCCGACCCGCTGGGCGGCATCAGCGCGGCCGAGATCCGCACGTCGGGCGAGCCGCCCCACAGTTCCCGCTGCCCCTCCTCGGGCAGCAGCGCCGCATAGCGCGCGTGCGCGGCCCAGAGCATTCCGACCCACGCGGCCGCGGTGCAGGCCTCGCCCACCGCCGCCACCTCGGCGAGCAGGGGCGCGAATCGGCCCTCGGCGCCGCCCCATCGGCGCGGGACGAAATGCCGGGGCAGACCGGCGGAGGTCAGTTCGGCCACGACCTCCTGGGCCAGCCGGCGGTCCCGGTCGGCGGACGGGGCGTGGTCGGCGACCGTGCCCAGAGCACTGTTGGAGGGCATGCTGTCTGCTCCTTGTCGGAATCCCGCACCAAAAAAGTGCGTTCAAGAAGGTATTATTTGAGGGTCCCGGCCGCCCGCCACCTCTCGCACGATCGAAGGGACGCACGATGGCGAAGCAGGCGCGCTCGCTGCGCACCCATGAACTGGTCCTCGACGCCGCCGCGGCCGAGTTCGTCCGGCACGGTTACCCCCGCGCCAACCTCCAGCACGTGGCGG
The DNA here is from genome assembly GCF_040645475.1 of Streptomyces sp. NPDC046759. Taxonomy (NCBI): domain Bacteria; kingdom Bacillati; phylum Actinomycetota; class Actinomycetes; order Kitasatosporales; family Streptomycetaceae; genus Streptomyces; species Streptomyces sp. NPDC046759. Next base: position 144,154 of record NZ_JBEYYJ010000017.1, read on the forward strand.
CCCGCACCGGACTGACCAAGGGCGCCCTGTACGGCCACTTCGCCTCCAAGGAGCACCTGGCCCGCGCGCTGACCGAACACCTCGAGGAGGTGGTGGACGAGATCCTCGCCCGGTACGCGGCCACGGACCTCCCGGTGCGCGAGCGGCTGCGCGCGCTGTGCTGCGCGCTGGCCGAACGCGTCGAGTCCGACGTGCGGTTCAACGCGGCGTTGCGGCTGGTGCTGGACGAGGCGCCCGTGGGGCCCGAACCGCCGAAGATCCTGGCGGATCTGCGCGCGCTGGCCACCGAGATGGTGGACGGCGCGGAGGCGGGCCGGGCGTTGGAGGAGACGACGGCGACCGCGGCCCTGGCCGACCTCGCCACGGTGATCCTGGTGGGCGCCTACTGTACGGCGCCCGATCTGGAGCGGCGCGGGCTGGCCGAGCGCGTGCGCGAGCTGTGGGACGCGGTGGGGGAGGGGACTCAGGCGGTCCGGGGAACGGCGGCGCGGTGAGCGGCGGTTTGGTGCGCGGCGCCCGCGGCCGGGCCGGCGGCTCCCCAGCGGGACCGGCAGCTGGCGAGCCGCACGCCGCCCTGGACGGCGTCCAGCGTCAGGCGGGTCGTGCCGGAACCGGAATCGCGCTCGTGCACCACCAGGTCGATGGGCGTGTCCAGTTCGCCGAAGGCCAGGCAGTCGACCTCCATGCCGAGCAGGGTGTGTCCGGCGTCCGGGGGCGTGTCGCCGGGGTGCAGCAGCAGGTGGCCGAGCTGGCGGAAGCCCTCCAGGGTGACCATCAGCGGCACATGGTCGCTGGGGTGGTCGAAGAAGATCGGGTGCTCCACGTCGATGAGCAACTGCCAGGGTGCGTCGGCGCGTTCGCGCACCAGCACGCAGTCCTTGGCGCGCAGCCTGCCCACGGCCGCCGGATGCGCCCGCTGCAGCGGGCGCGGCTCGGGGCCGGTCGCGGCGACACCGCGCGGCTTGGCCCCCCGGCCGCGCAGCATCGCGTACCGCTTGTCGTCCACGGCGACGACGTGCAGCGCGCCGCGGCCGCAGGGCCGCCCGCCCACCGTGAGGACGACCTCCAGGCGCATGCCGTAACGGTGTGGCGGACGGCTGCCGACCCAGATCCACTGCGCTTCCAGGACCACCGGGACGGGTTCGCCGCCGATGTGCAGGGCGGCCGGGTCGGTTATCTCGAACTCGGAGCCGAAGCCTATGAAGCGGTGACCGAGGGGCACGTCGTGGTAGGTGTGCGCGAGGTAGACCAGAGCCTGCCGGATCGTCTCCATGAACAGCAGCGGGTCGCTGGTGCCGTCGCTGCCGGGGGAGTAGAGGGCGTGGTCGCGCGGCCACTGCGCGGCGACCAGGAAGCTGTGCTCGCCGGTACGGACGGCGTCGGTGAGGAAGACCTCGGCGATCGCCGCGCGGTGCACCATGTGCCGCGGGACCGCGTGGAGGTAGCTGAGTTGCCGGTGACCGGGACGCGCGACCGCCGCCGGAGCCGGGGCGAGGTGCCGCGGGCGGCACGTCTCGACGCGGGTGGAGCCCGGGTCGAGGGATGTGGCGACGGGTGTGGCGACAGGCTGATGCATGGTCTGAACCCCCAGTGAATGTATTCACGCAGACAGCAACACCGGCACGACGCTTGAGCTCATCGAGCCGCCACTTACAATACATTCCCGAAGGTATATTTCAAGCGAGAACCAGAGTCTCAGCAAGGGATGGACGCCATGGCCGCGGAACGCAGTGCTCCCAGGTCCCGGCCCGAACGGGCCACCGCTCCCCGCCACCGGGACACGGGGCTGAAGCAGGAACGGGCCGTGCGTACCCGCGGCCAGGTGCTCGACGCGGCGGCCGAGGCCTTCGCCACGAAGGGCTTCCCCGCGGTGACCGTGCAGGACGTCGCCGAGCTGGCCGGCGTGACCAAGGGGGCGGTGTACTTCCACTTCGCCAACAAGGAGGCGCTCGCCCAGGCGGTGGCCGAGGAGTTCTACCACCTGCTCGGGGTCATCGGGCAGGAGGTGGAGGAGGCCGGGCTGCCTCCGCTGGAGGCGGTGGCGGAGCTGCTGGTGCGGACCGCCGTCGCCTTCCGCGACGACACGATGGTCCAGGCCGGCGCCCGGCTGCAGATCGAGCGTTCCCTGATCGGGGCCGAGATGCCGATGCCGTACCTCGGCTACACCGAGTCCCTCACGGTGTGGCTCCGCCAGGCCCGGCAGCAGGCCCAGCTCCCGGCGCTCACGTCCCCGGAGTCCACCGCCCGCGTCCTCGTCTCGGCCTTCTTCGGCGCCCAGCACATCTCCTGGGTCCTCAACGACCGCAAGGACATCGCGGACCGCGTCCAGGAGATCCTGACGGCCGTGCTGCCGGTGGCGGAGAAGGGCTGAGGTGTTCCGGCCGTCCGCCGGATGCGGGCAGGACGGCCGGCCGGTACACGCTATTCCGCCCCCTCCTCCTTCGTCCGCGCGCCGATCAGCACCGCCAGGTTGCCCGGGGGATGGGCGTTGTCGTGCATGAGCTGGTGCGCCTCGCCCGTGGCGGAGAAGGGGAAGACACGGGAGAGGCAGGGGTCGAGAACGCCGCGGGCCATGAGTTCCGTGACCTCACGGGCCTGGCGGGCGTTGGCCGCGTGGGAGCCCTGCAGCCGCTTCTGGCGCATCCAGAGGAAGCGGAGGTCCACGTCACCGTTGTATCCGGTGCTGCCGCCGCAGATGACGACCATGCCGGCGTTGTCGCAGACGTACATCGAGGTCGGGATCGTGTCGGCGCCCGAGTGTTCCAGGACGAGACGCGGTGCCCGGCGTTCGCCCAGGACCTCCCAGAAGCGGCGGCCGAAGGCGCGGGCGCCCGCCAGCCAGCGGGCCATGGCCTCCTGGTCGTCGGTGTGCGGCAGCCGGCCCCAGTGAGTGAACTCCCGCCGGTCGATCCAGCCCTTCGCGCCCAGGCGCAGACACTCGGCACCGCGCTCCTCGCCGGAGACCACCGCCACCGGAGTCCCGCCCGCCCAGCGCACCAGCTGGATCGCCATGCAGCCCAGCCCTCCTGCCCCGCCCCAGATCAGCACCCGGTCGCCCGGCCGCACGGTGTGCGGCGCCCAGCCGAACAGCTGCCGGTAGGCGGTGGCCGCGGTCACCATGTAGCTGGAGGCCGCCGCCCACGACAGCCGCTTCGGCCTGGGGTGGCACATGTACTCCTCCGCGACCGCGAACTGCGCGAAGGAGCCGAAGTTGTCCTCGTACCCCCACACCGTCTGCGAGGACGAGGTCGCCGGGTCGGCGCCGAGCCGGATGTCCTCCGCCTGCTCGTCCCACCGGCTGCCCATCAGCACGACCTCGTCACCGGGCCGCACCGTGCGGACGCCCTCGCCGACCGCCCACACCACACCCGCGCCGTCGGAGCCGCCGATGTGGAAGTCCTCGCCCTCGCCGCGCCGCTGCCGTGCCGCGATCACGTCCACCGGACGGCCGAGGGCGGCCCACACGTTGTTGTAGTTGACGCCGGCGGCCATCATCCGGATCAGCACCTGGCCGCGTCCCGGGCGCGGCGTCCCGACCACCTCGGTGCGGAACGCGTCGGCGGGGCGGCCGTAGCGCTCGGGCCGGATCACGGACGCGTACATCAGCCGGGGGATCTCGCCGAACGGCGGTGTCTCGTGGAGCTCGTACAGGTCCTTCAGGCCGTTCATGTCCTGAGGGGCCTTCAGATCAAGCGTCGTCATGGTCATGTCGTGCTTCCCTTCAGGAGTTTCACGCGGTCACGGGCACGCGCGCGTCGAGGGCCGCGAGTGTCCCGGCGAGGACGTCGCCGACCCGGGCGATGTGCTCGGGGCGGGTCATCTCGTAGTGGCCGCAGGGGAGCCGGTGGTCGTCCACCGTTCCCGAGACGTGCTGCCGCCACTGCTCGGCGAGCGGACGGTCGCCGGCCGGCAGGGGAAGGCCCTCCGGGACGGTGCCCGGGCCGCCGGCGGTGAAGAAGAGCAGGTCGCCGTCGAAGCGGCCGAGTTCGAAGCCGGGCGCGACGCGCAGGTTGTTGGCGAAGACGCGGCCCATGGCCCGTACGTCCGTGTCGGTCACCGGCACCCCGGAGCCGTCGCCCCGCAGAATCGCCGCGACCTGCCGCCCGGCCTGCTCCGGGCCCGGCACCGGCAGCGCGGCCAGTTGGCCGGGCAGCGGCGAGTCCATCATCGCCAGCAGCTCCACCTCCTGGCCCGCGCGCCGCAGTTCGGTGGCCATGGCGTGCACGACCATGCCGCCGTACGACCCGCCGAGCAGCCGGTACGGCCCCTCGGGCTGCACCGAGCGCACCCGGTCGAGGTAGCCGGCGACCATCCGCCGGGCGTCGGCAGCGGCCGGCAGCCGCCCGTCGAGGCCGTCCCCCTGCAGCCCGTACACCGGCTGGTCCGCGCCCAGCCGGGGCAGCAGCGCGGTGTAGCACCAGGCCGTGCCGATGCTGGGGTGCACGCAGAACAGCGGGCGGCGGCCGGTGCCGGCGCGCAGCGTCAGCAGCGGGGCGAAGGCGTCCTCGGCCACGTCGGCCAGCAGGCCGGCGATGGTGGGGGTGGCCAGCAGCCGGGTGACGGGCACGTCCAGGACGCCGGCCGTGCGCAGCCGGGTGGCGAGCAGCACCGCGCGCATCGAGTCGCCGCCGAGGTCGAAGAAATTGTCCTCGATCCCGATGCCGTCGATCCCGAGTGCCTCTTCCCAGTACGCCGTCACGTCCCGTTCCCGTTCGGTGCGCGGGGCGACGCGGGGGGTGCCGAGGTGCGGACGCGGGGAGCGGCCCGGGCGCCGCACCGGCTCGGCGGGGCCGGTGGCCGGGGCCGCGGCCGGCTCCCGCGGGGCGGGGGCGGCCAAGGGGCCCGGGGCGGGGATCCAGTGCCGGTGCCGTTCGAAGGGATACGGCGGCAGGGGCGCGCCCCGGCCCGTGGCGGACGGTCCGTTCCAGCGGGGCAGGTCCACCTGCACGCCCGCGCTCCACAGGCGGCCAAGCGTCTGTGCGAACAGCGGGGTGTCGGGCTGCTCGGCACCGGCGTGGCGCAGGGTGGGCACCGTGCGCGGGGCGGCGTCGGCCAGCACCGACTCGGCGAGCGCGGTGAGCACCCGGCCGGGCCCGACCTCCAGCAGCAGGGGGGCGTCGCGCTGCCACAGGGCGCCGATGCCGTCGGCGAAGCGGACCGTGCCCCGGGTGTGGGCGAGCCAGTGCGCGGGGTCGGTCACCTGCTCGTCGGTGATCCAGGTGCCGGTGACGTTGGTGACGTACGGGGTGTGCGGCGCGCGGAAGGTGACCCCGTCCAGGGCGTCCGCGAAGGCGGGCAGGACAGGGTCGAGCACCGTGGAGTGCGCGGCGGCGGGCAGGCGCAGGCGCCGGAAGGTGACGCCGTCGGCGGCGAGGGACGCCTCCAGCGCCGCCACGGCGTCCTCGGGGCCGGCGACCGTACAGGCGGCGGGCCCGTTGACGGCGGCCAGGGACAGCCGGTCCGCGTCGCCGAGGCGCTCCCGCAGCTCGGCCTCCCCGAGCGCCACGGCCGTGGTGGCACCCCCGGACGCGCTGATCAGCCGCACCCGCAGGGCGATCAGCGGCAGCATCTCCTCCAGCGTCAGCACTCCGGCCAGGCACGCGGCGGTGTACTCGCCGAGCGAGTGCCCGATGAACGCGGCGGGCCGCACACCGTACTCGCCGAGGGCGGTGGCCAGCGCGTACTGCGTGGTGACCAGCGCCAGGAAGGCCTCCGGGCTGTTCGGGTCGGTGTCCTCGTACAGGTCGGTGCGCAGGTCGTGGCCGATGTGCGGGCGCAGGATGCGGGCGCAGGCGTCGACGGCGTCGCGGTAGACGGGCAGCTCCCGGTAGAGGCCGGCGCCCATCCCGACGTACTGCGTACCACCGCCGGGCAGCAGGAAGGCGACCGGCGGCACCCGTCCGGGCGGCGCGTGGTCGGCGGCCGGGGCGGCAGCGGCGAGTGCCCGTACGGCGTCCTCCCGCTCCCCGGCGACCACGAAACCGCGGTACGGCATCGCCGGCCGCGCCGTGCACAGGCTGTGGGCGACCTCGGCGGTGCAGACACCGGGATGACCGGCGAGCTGCACACCGAGGTCCGCCCGGAAGCGGTCGAGGGCGCCGGGGGTGCGGGCGGAGAGGGGCAGGACACGGGGGCGGGCGGAGGCGGGGGCCGGGCCGGTGGCCGGAGGGGGATCGGGGGTGGCGGCCGGATCCGGGGCGGGGGTGATGGCCGGACCGGTGGCCGGGGTGGCGGCCGGATGCGCGAAGGCCGTCGGGGCCGGGCGGTCCGTCGGCCAAGGCGCCTCCTCCAGGACGGCGTGGGCGTTCGTGCCGCCCACCCCGAAGGCGCTCACCGCCGCGCGGCGCGGCCGGTCCCCGGGGCTGTCCCAGGGTTCGAGCCGGGTCGGCACCCGGAAGGGGCTCGACGCGAAGTCGATGAGCGGGTTGGGCGCTTCGAAGTGCAGGCTGGGCGGGATGGCCCGGTGTTCCAGGGCGAGCACCGTCTTGATGAAGCCGGCGATGCCCGCGGCGGCGCCCAGATGCCCGATGTTGGTCTTCACGGAGCCCAGCGCGCAGTACTGCCGCAGCCCGGTGGTCTCCCGGAACGCCCGGGTCAGCGCGGTGACCTCGATGGGATCGCCGATGCGGGTGCCCGTGCCGTGCGCCTCCACGTATCCGATGGAGTCGGCCGTCACCCCCGCCGCCGCCTGCGCGTCCAGGATCACCTCGGTCTGGCCCTCGGCGCTGGGTGCGGTGAAGCCCATCTTGCGGCGGCCGTCGTTGTTGACCGCCGTGCCCTTCACCACGGCCCGGATCCGGTCACCCGCGGCCAGCGCGTCCTCCAGCCGCTTGAGGACGACCACGCCGGCACCGCTGCCGGACACCGTGCCCCGGGCGTTCGCGTCGAAGGCCCGGATGCGGCCGTCCGGCGCGAACGGCCCGTCGGGCACGTGCCGGTAGCCGAGCGGGCCCGCCGGGTTCACGCTCGCGGCGGCGGCCAGCGCGATGTCGCACTTGAAGCCGAGCAGCTCCTGGCAGGCGGTGTGCACGGCGACCAGCCCGGTGGAACACGTGGTCTGCACGCTCAGACTGGGTCCGGTCAGCCCGAGTTCGTAGGAGATCCGGGTGGCGACCGCGCCCAGGGAGTTGGCGATCGCCGCGTGCGTCTGCGCCATCGAGTACGGCACGCCCGCGAACCGCGGATGGATGTGCCCGGGGTAGTACTGGCTGTCGTCCGCGCCCGCGTACACGCCCACGACCTGCCCGTCGGGCAGCACGGCGCATCCCGCGTCCTCCAGGGCGTGGTAGGCGCATTCGAGCAGCAACCGCTGCTGTGGGTCGAGGAGTTCGGCGTCGGCCGGGCTGTATGCGAAGAAGGCGGCGTCGAACAGGTCGATGCCGTCGGGCGCGGCGACCCTGCGGACCAGTGCGGGGTCGTCGAGGTCGGCCGGGGCGCCGCCCGCGGCGAGGAACTCCTCCTCCGTGATGTCACGGATCCCTTCCCGGCCCTCGGCGAGCAGCCGCCAGAACTCCTCGGCGCTCCCGGCTCCGGGGAACCGGCCGGCCAGCCCCACGACGGCGATGTCGAAGGAGGCGTCGGGGTCGGCTTCGGTGGCGGCTCGGTGCTGATCAGACATGGCGGAGGGTCCCTTCGGTGTCCAGGGGACGGCGGGCGGGCCGGGCGGCGCGGCGCAGGGCGGCCCGGTCCCGGGCCCGGCGCAGGGCGTGGGACGCGGCGGTGCCGTCCGGGCCGGTGCCGGTGCCGGTGCCGGCGTCGGGGTCGGTGCCGTCCGGCGCCGGGCCGTCCGGTGGTGTGCCGCGGGCGGCGAGGTGGGCGGCCAGGGTCCGTACGGTGGGGTGGTCGAAGAGGTCGACGACGGTGAGCTCGTGTCCCAGCCGCTGCGCGGTCAGGGCCTGCACCTGGATCAGCAGCAACGAGGTGCCGCCGAGGTCGAAGAAACTGTCCAGGGGACCGACCGCCGCGCCGCCGAGGACCTCGCGCCAGATGGCGGCGAGCCGGTCCTCCAGCTCCCTCAGCCGTGCCTCGCCGGGGTCCGTCCGCCGCGTCCGGGCCGGTCCCGGCGCCGGCGTGGCCGGGGCGTCCGGCGCGGACGACGCCTTCCCCTCGCCGCCGGACGCGGGTGACGCAGCCCCGCCCCCGCCCGCCCGCAGCACCCAGGCCCCGCCCGCGCCGGCCCGCCCCGCGGCCCGCGCGGCGCCGTGGTGCAGGGCGCCCAGGTCGGTGCCCTCGGCGAGGGTGACACGGGCGGTGAGCCGGTGCAGCGGCCGGGGAGTGTCGTCGACGTGGCTGCCGACCCACACCGCGTCGCGGTCGGCCCCGATCAGCAGGTGCGGCTCGGCCAGGGCGAGCGCCGCGTCCAGGCTGCGCAGCCCGTCCGGGACGCCGACGGCCCGGTAGCCGCGCGCCGCGGTCAGCGCCGCGAGCCCGAGACCGCGGCTCATGCCCAGTCCGTCCCAGCGGCTCCAGGCGAGGCTGCGTGCATCCGCGCCCGCCACCCGGCGCTGGTGCACGGCGAGCGCGTCGAGGAAGGCGTTGCCGGCCGAGTACGCGGCGCTGAACGCCCCGCCGAAGGTGCCGTTGACGGAGGAGAAGGCCACGAAGGACGCCCCCGGACGCCCGGCCGCGAGCCGTGCCAGCGCGAGGGCGCCGGTCCCCTTGGCGGCGAGCGCCGCCCGCCACCCGGCGAGGTCGTACTCCAGCGCGGGCCGCTGGTCGAAGCCGCCGGCCAGGTGGAAGACCCCGGCGAGGGGAGCGTCCCAGTCGCGCTCCGCCCGCTCGACGGCGTCGTGCAGCTGCGCCTCGTCGGTGACGTCGACGCACGCGTGGCGCACCGGGCCCAGCTCGCGCAGCCGCCGGTAGGTGGCCAGGCGCCGGCCCAGGGGGGAGTCCTCGTCGAGGTGCGCGTCCCACCCGGCCTCCTCGGGCAGCGGAGTGCGGCCCAGGAGCAGCAGGCGGGTGCCGGGCACGGCCAGCAGGTGCGCCCCGACCTCGCCGGCCAGAGCGCCGAGTCCGCCGCTGACGACGTGGAATCCGCCCGGGGTGCCGGGCAGCCGGTCCGGTACGGGCGGCAGCGGCCCGGTGACCGGCGCGAGCCGCCGCACCAGGCGGCGTCCGGCGCGCAGGGCGACCTCGGGGTCGGTGCCGTCGCCGAGGAGTTCGCGCACCAGCGCCGGGAGGTCGTCGGGTCCGGACAGGTCGAGGTGCCGGCCGCGCAGCCACGGCAGCTCGTCCCGCAGGCTCTTGAGGAGGGCGCCCGCCGGGGAGTGGGCGAAGGCGGGCCGGTCGGCGTCCGCGGCCGCCCAGGCGCGCGCGGTCACCAGGTGCACGGCGACCGGATCCGCCCGCACGGCCAGGGCTTTCGCCAGCATCAGCAGGCTCTCGGCGCCGTCGGTCTGCGCGTCCTCGAACGGGACGTCCTCGGGGCAGGCGTACGGCGCCAGGTGCACCACCACCGAGGGCGTACGGCCGTCCGCCGCGAGCCGTTCCAGCAGCGCCGTCCAGTCCTCGACGGCGTCGGGCCGCACCCGGTACGCGGCTGCCGAGCGCCGCTCGAACCCGGCGCCCCACTCCACGACGGTGCAGATGCCGCCCGCGTCCCGCCACAGTCCGGCGAGCCGCGCACCGGCCCCGGCCCCGCGGCCGGCGACGACCAGAGCGCTGCCCGCCGGCACGTTTGCGCCGGACCGCTCGCACGGCCGCCAGACCGGCTTCAGCAGCCAGTCCGGCACGGCCGGCGCCCCGCCCGGCAGCCCCTCCACGCGGCGGACGACGGCGTCGTACTCGCCCGCCTCGAAGCGGCGGCGCAGCAGGGTCCGCTGGATCTTGCCGATCTCCGTCTTGGGGATGTCCCCGGCGGCCACGGGGAGCACGTAGGACGGCGCGACGCCGGTCTCCCGGGTGACCTTGCCGCGCAGCTCGCGCAGCGCGGTGGCCTCGTCCGTGCCGGGGGCCAGGCAGACGAAGAGGGCGAGGGAGTCGGTGGTCGCCGCCGGATCGGTGCGCACCGCGCAGGCGGCGGTGAACGAACGCTCCACGAAGGGGAGTTCCTCGGCCACGGCCTCGATCTCGTGGCTGTGGTGGTTGACGCCGTTGATGATGATGACGTCCTTGGCACGGCCGGTCAGATACAGCTCGCCGGCGAGCAGACGGGCCAGGTCGCCGGTCTCGAACCAGCCCTCGGGACCGAAGGCCTCGGCGTTCACCGCCGGGTTGTCGTGGTAGCCGTCGGTCACCGAGGTGCCGCGGACCTGGAGCCGTCCCTGGGTGCCCTCGGGCACGATCCGCCCGTCCTCGTCGACCACGCGCATCGCGAAGCCGGGATAGGGCAGACCGCAGCTGACCACGGGACCCTCGTCGGGCACGGGCTCGGCGGCCAGTTCGGCGTCGGTGACCACGGACGACGTCTCGGACATGCCCCAGCCGGGGTGCATCGCGCTCCGCGGCAGACCGTGCGGGGCCAGCAGCCGCAGGAAGCGGCGCGCGGTGGCGGCGACCACGACCTCGCCGGCGTTGGTGATGAACCGCAGCGCCGACAGGTCCCAGGTCCGCCCCGCCATCCGGTGCGCATGCTCGGCGACCAGCCCGAAGGCGAAGTTCGGCGCCCAGGTGACGGTGGCGCGGTGCCGGTCGGCGAGGTCGAGCCAGCGCAGCGGGTCGGCGAGCACCCAGGCGGTCGGCGCGTGCACCTGGCGGCAGCCGACGTAGACGTCGCGCAGGTGGAACATGACCACCCCGGTGACATGGTCCAGCGGGATCCAGTTCAGCGAAATGTCGCCTGGAGTGAGGGAGTTGACCGCGGTGGTGGCCGCCGAACGGGTGAGGATGTTGTGGTGGCTCAGCCGCACCGCCTTGGGCAGGCCCGTGCTGCCGGAGGTCAGCAGCAACAGCGCGATGTCGCCGGGGCGGGACGGGTGGACCTCGGTGTCCGGTGCGGCCGCGCGCAGCGCGTGCGCCGACGCCAGGCGGGGCGCCGGGGCGCCGTCGGCGGCCAGGAGCGCGGCCAGGGCGTCCAGATGCCGGCCGGAGGCGATCACCCAGGGGCGGTCCAGCATGCCGTGGACCGAGACCAGCTTGGCGCGGGCCGCCGACGGGGTGGCGTACGACGGCGGCACGGTCAGCGGCACGACGGTGAAGCCGCCGAGCAGACAGCCCCACAGCGCGGCGAGGAAGTCCTCGTTGTCGTCGCACTGGAGCAGCACGCGGTCGCCGGGCGCGAGTCCCCGGGCGCGCAGCCCGCCGAGCACCCGGGTGGCCTCGGCGTACAGTCCGGCGTACCCGCGGTGCACCTCGCTGCCGTCGGCCCGGACGTGCACGATCCCGCCCTGGGGCCCGGCCTGCGCGGCGCGCCGCAGGGCCTCCGGCAGGGTGCTGACCTCCGGCTCGGGCAGGCGCGGGCCCTCACTGAGGGAGGGTGGAGCCGTGGGATCGGGTGCGGTGCCGGCCGCCTCGGGGGCCGGCGGCCGGCGGGCGAAGCGCAGCGGCTCGCGCTCGGGGGCGTGCGGCTCGATGCCCACGTCCACGCTCAGCACGCCCGGCAGCGCCGCCAGTTCGGCCGCCCATCGCTCGGCCAGCACCTCGTCGACGAGCGGCAGGCCGGTCAGGGCCGAGTGGTCGAGGGCGCCGTCGGGAGTGCGGGGCAGCCCGGAGACGGCGACGGCACGCGGGGCGCCGGTGGCACCGTAAGCGGTGCGCAGCGCCTCGGCCGCCGCGCCGATCGCGCCCGCACGCTCCGGTACGGCGAGCACGACCGGACGTCCGTCGGGACCGGCCACGGCGGCGGCGTCCCGGACGCCGTCCAGCGTCCGCACGAAGGCCGCCGACGCCTCGTGCCTGTCGGCGGGTTCGGGCCGGGAGGGCGCGGGCAGCGCACTGACCCGTGCGCCGGGCGCGGCGGCCACGGCGGCCAGCAGCGCGCACCAGGCGTCCCCCAGGGCCCGGACGGTCCCGGCGTCGAACAGCGCGGCGTCGTAGTCGAAGCGGAAGTCGAGCCCGTCGGGCGCACCGTCGGCCGTGTGCCGCTCCACCGCGTCCAGGAACAGGTCGAACTTGGCCGTGGCGGTCGCCCACGGCTGCACCCGCAGTGTCTCCCCGCCGAGCTGCAGCTCGGCGTCGGCGTTGTTCTGCAGGGCGAACATCACCTGGAACAGTGGATGCCGTCCGGGCACCCGCTCGGGGTTGAGTTCCTCGACGACCCGGTCGAAGGGCACGTCCTGGTGGTCGTAGGCGGCCAGGTCCGCCTCCCTGACCCGGGCGAGCAGCTCCCGGAACGCCGGGTCGCCGGAGGTGTCGGCGCGCAGCACGAGGGTGTTCGCGAAGTGCCCGATCAGCCCGTCGAGCGCGCTGTCCGTGCGCCCGGCGACCGGGGTGCCGACGGGGATGTCGGTGCCCGCGCCCCAGCGGGTGAGCAGCGCCGCGAGCGCCGCGTGCAGCACCATGAACAGACTGGTCACGCCCTGTTCGGCGACCGCTCGCAGCGCGCCGTGCAGGTCCGCGCCGACGGACACGGCGACCTGGCCCGCGCCGGTGTGCACACCGGCGCCGCGGGGCCGGTCGACGGGGAGCGGGAGTTCGCCGGGCAGCCCGTCGAGCGTGGTCCGCCAGAACGCCAGCTGCCGCTGCGCCGGCTCGCCGCCGTCCCGGGTCAGCTCCCGGTGCCAGAGCGCGTAGTCGGCGTACTGCACGGGCAGCGGCGCCCAGTTCGGGGCCCGCCCCGCCGTCCGGGCCGCGTACGCCTGCCCGAGGTCCCGGGCCAGCGGCAGCAGGGACCAGCCGTCACCGGCGACGTGGTGCAGCACGAGGACGACGGCCCTCCCGCCGACGGCCGCTCCCCACAGGGGCACGTCGCGCCCGAGGTCGAAGCGGTGGTGCGCGGCGGCCGCGAGCTGCGCCTCGACCTCCTCCTCCGGGCAGTCGAGGACGCTCAGCGCGGGCCGAACGGAGCCCACGTCCCCGATCTCCTGGTACGGCCGCCCGTCGGCCCCGGCCACCAGCCGGGTGCGCAGCACCTCGTGCCGGTCGGCGAGGTCGGCCAGGGCCGCCCGCAGCGCGTCCACGTCGACCGGCCGGACGGGCCGCAGCACGAGCGGCATGTTGTACGTCGCCCCGCTGCCCATGCGGTCCAGGAACCACAGGCTCGTCTGGGCCGCCGACAGCGGCACCCGGGCGGGCCGCGGCCGGGCGGTCAGCGGTGGCCGGGCGGCCGGGGCGGCACCGGCGCGCCGGGCGAGCGCGGCCGGGGTGGGGTTCTCGTACACCTCGCGGACGGAGAGTTCGACCCCGAGGACGGTACGGGCGAGGGCGGTGAGGCGGACCGCGGTCAGCGAGTGCCCGCCGAGCGCCAGGAAGTCGTCGTCGGGGCCGACCCGGTCCAGGCCGAGGACACGTGCGAACAGTTCGCACAGCGCGCGTTCGGCAGGGCTGCCGGGCTCCCGGCCGGTGCCGGGCGCGGCGGCGAGGGGGGCGGGGAGGGCCGCGCGGTCGAGCTTGCCGTGGACGGTGACGGGCAGCCGGTCCAGCGTGACGAACGCGCCCGGCACCTGGCCCTCCGGCAGCAGGCCCGCCAGATGCGCCCGCCACTCCTCCGGCCCGCCCGCCCCGTCCCGCTCCGGGACGACGTACGCGGTGAGGACGGGATGCCCCGGCCGGTCCTCGCGCAGCAGCACGGCGGCGGCCCGCACACCGGGGCGGGAGGTGAGCGCGGCCTCGATGCCGGCGGGCTCGATCCGCACCCCGTTCAGCTTGATCTGCTGGTCGGCCCGGCCGAGGAACTCCAGCTCGCCGCCCGGCAGATGGCGTACGAGGTCACCGGTGCGGTACATCCGCTCGCCCGGCGCGCCGAACGGATCCTCGACGAACCGCTGCGCCGTCAGCTCCGGCCGCCCCAGATACCCGAGGGCGAGCTGGTCGCCGGCCAGGTACAACTCGCCGACGGCGCCCGGCGGCACGGGACGCAGCGCGTCGTCCAGCACATGGGTCCGCGTGTTCCACACGGGCCGGCCGATGGGCACGGTCGGCGTGGTGGTCGTCTCGGGCGTGAACACCCAGGCCGTGACGTCGACGGCGGCCTCGGTGGGGCCGTACAGGTTGTGCACCTCGGCGCCGGTCACCGCGACCGCGCGCGCGGCCAGTCCGGCGGGCAGCGCCTCCCCGCTGCACACGATCCGGCGCAGCCGGGTGCCGCGCCACGGCTCCGGGTCCTCCAGGCAGACCCGCAGCATCGACGGCACGAAGTGGGCGAGCGTGACGCGCTCGCGCCGCACCAGCGCCGCCAGCCGTCCGGGATCCCGGTGCGCGCCGTCGGGTGCCACCACCATCACCGCCCCGCTGATCAGCGGCAGGAACAGCTCCCAGACGGACACGTCGAACCCGACCGGCGTCTTGTGCAGGACGCGCTCGTGCCCGTCGGCGCGGTACGCGTCCCGCATCCACAGCAGCCGGTTGCAGATCGCGGCGTGCGACACGACGACGCCCTTCGGGCGGCCGGTGGTGCCGGAGGTGTGGATGACGTAGGCGGGATCCGCGGGCAGCGCCGGGCCCTGGGGGAGGTCGGCGGGGGTGAGGCCGGTGTCCGGGAGCGCGGACAGGGCGGACAGGGCGGCGCGCGTGGCGGAGCCGGTGAGGTCGAGCAGCGGGAGATGGCCGTCGAGACCGGCGGCCTCCCAGGCGCCGCTGAGCAGCCCGGGGTCGTCGCTGCCGCCGCCGGACTCCGCGACGACCACGGCGGGCCGTGTGTCCTCCAGCACGGCGGCGAGCCGTCCGGCCGGGTGGCCGAGGTCCAACGGCACGTACGCCGCACCCGACTTGAGGACGGCGAGCAGGGCCACGGGCAGCCGTGCCGACCGGCGCAGCGCCACGGCCACGGTCCGCCCCCGCCCGGCGCCCCGGGCCACGAGCAGCCGGGCCAGCCGGTTCGCCTCCTGCTCGACGCGCGCGAAGGACAGGGCACCGTGCTCGTCCCGTACCGCCTCGGCGTCGGGGGTGCGGGCGGCCTGTTCCCCGGCGAGCAGCGCCAGGGTGGTGGCGGGGAGGGCACGGGCGGTGTCGTTCCAGGCGCGCAGCTGCTCCAGCTCCTCGGGCCGGGCGAGGTCGACGTGCTCCACGGGCTCGTCGGGGTGCGCGGTGAGGCGTTCGACGAGGAGGGCGAGCCGGTCCGGACCGAGACAGGGGTCGAACTCGAGGTCGATGTCCGCGTCCGTCACGATCCCGAGCCCGACGCCGAGTTCCCGCACCTGCTCGGTGACCTCCCGGAACGTCGTCCCGGGTGTCACCCTGAGCAGTCCCGCACCGTCGAGTTCCACCTGCCGGATCCCGGCCCGCCGGCACACGGCCACGGCCACCGCACCCATCAGCTCCGCGTCGGAGAGTGTTCCCTCCGCGCGGCGGAACCGGTCCCGCAGAGCATCCATCACGTCGTGCACGCCGAGAGTCCTTCCGAAAGGCGGTCGCCAACCGAGCCGAGGCCAGACAATACCTTCGCGAAGGAATTTTCTACAAGGGTGACGGGGGCGCGCCCGCTCCGGTCCGCCGCGGGCGGGGTTCAGGAAACGGGGATGCGGGTGAAGCGGGAGGCCGTGTGCAGATCCGACTGGATGTCGTCGGCGGTCGCGCGGAGGGCCGGGAGGACGCCGTGGACGCAGTCCTCCAGGGAGCGGCGGGCGGCGTGGGTGGCGACCTCGAGCGCGGCGACCGCCCGGCCGGCCCGGTCCCGCACCGGTACGGCGACGGACCGCAGGCCCGACTCCAGCTCCTCGTCGACCAGGGCGTACCCCTGTGCGCGGACCTCGGCGAGGGCCGGGGGCAGCGGGGCGGCGGTGTCCGCGAGGAGGACGCGGCCCGGCGGTGTCGCGGTGGCCGGCAGGCGGGCGCCGACGGTGACGTGCACGGTCAGGACCCGGCTCGCGCCCGCGCCGGCGGTGTACTGGATCTCGGTGCCGTCCGGCGTCAGCACCGCCAGCGCCGTCGGCTCGTGCAACCGGTCCGCGAGGGCGCGCAGATGCGGTCCGGCCAGGCGGGGGAGCGTGCTGCGGGACAGCGGCGGGAAGCCGAGGTCCAGCACGCGGGGGGTGAGGCCGAAGGTGCGGTCGGGGTGCGACACCACCAGGCCGAGGTGTTCGTGGGTGAGCAGCGCGCGGCGGGCCGTGGCCCGGGTCAGGCCGGTCGCCCGGGCCACCTCGCTCAGCGACAGCGCCGAGCGGCCCTCGCCGAACGCGGCCGGCACGGTCAGGCCGCGCGCCAGCGACTCCACGAAGTCCCGGCCCAGCTGGTGCTTGGACGCCGTGGTCCAGGTGGCCAGGCCCGAGGGGGGCGGGCCGGCTTCGGGCGGTGGTGCCGTGCGCAGGGCGGACTCCATCGCCGCCGCCGCCGTACGAAGGCGGGGCAGGAGGCCGGCGCGCAGGCCGGCCGCGGAGTGCCGGCTGGTGTGGCTGACCACGCTCACCGCGCAGGCGACGCGGCCGGTGCCCGGATCCCGTACCGGCAGCGACACGGCGACCAGGCCCGGCTCGATCAGCTGGTCGTCCACCGCCCACCCGTCCCGGCACGCCCGCTCCACCCGCCGCGCGAAGCCCGGGTCGCCGGCGTCGTCCGAGTGGTCCGCGCGGCCGGAGCCGCCGGCGGGCTTCTGCCGGGGCGGCACGGCGGGGAAGGCCGCGTCCGTCGGGTCCGCCGCGCGGCGGGCGCGCCAGCGCGCCCAGTCCCGTTGCGCCCACTCGGCCGCGAACAGCGGCCCTGGCGCGGTGCGTTCGGCAGGGAGCAGGTCACCGATGCGGAAGCTCACGGACAGCGCGCGGCGGCGGGTGGCCTGGTGGATGAAGCGGATGCCGTCGAGATCGGCGACCGCGAGCGACACCGACTCGTCCAGCTCGTCGGCGAGGGCGTCGGCGTGGGCCCCGAGCAGTGCCGGCAGGCGCAGGGCGGCCAGGTAGGCGTTGCCCAGCTCCATCACGCCGGGGGCGAGGACGACGTCCCGGCCGTCGAGGCGGACGTACCCCATGCGGGCCAGGGTGGCGGTGATCCGGTCGACCGTGGAGCGGGCGAGACCGGTGGCCCGCTCCAGCCCGCTCGGGCTCAGCGTGCCGCCCGCCCCGGTGAGCCGTCGCAGCACCCCTACGCCGCGCACCAGCGGCCCGACCGCCTCCTCCGGTGGCGCCGCTTCGGTTCGGGCGTCGGCATCCGGTGCGGTCTTCGCGGGCATCGTCCCTCCGGTACGGCGTACGGCACGCCTACGGTAGACCGCTGCTCGTCACCCCGCTGCCGAAGCACCCTGCGCCCGCGTCACCCGTACCCGGTAGATCCCGTCCTCGTCCGCGCCGAGCACCTGGACGGTGATGCCGTGCCGCGGGTCCTTGAAGCTCTCGCCGGGGGAGAAGGGGGCGTCGGAGAGTTCCGCCTGGACGTTGGGGCTGCGGGTGCAGCCGCCGCTGCCCGGGTGGCTGTCGTAGACCGTGACCGGCCCGTGGCCGGTGTCGATCGTGCCGTCCACCTTGTAGACCAGCACGCCCGGCCGGCACACCACCTCGTCGTTGCCGCCCTGTTCGCGCACCTCCAGCGCGTACGAGCTGTGCGCGTCGAGGGGTACGACGACCAGCTTTCCGCCGCCCGGCCGGTACAGCGGCGTCAGCCGGTACTCGGCGCTGCCCGGCGCCGCCGCGCAGCCCACCTGCGAGTTGTCCAGCCAGCCCAGCTTCCACTTGTGCCAGCCGAGCAGATCGTTGTCGGCCCCCCAGTCCTCGCTCATGATGTCCCAGTGCCCGGCCGCGCCCCCGCCGTCCTGGGTGTACAGGTCGGGCAGGCCGAGGGTGTGGCCGTTCTCGTGCGGCAGCACCCGGTAGCCGGTGCGGGCGTAGGAGCCGGAGCCGTCGTCCTGCCGGGAGTAGACGAAGGAGGCGTTGGAGACGGTGACCCCGTCGGCGACCGGGGCGTCACCGTTGCCGGCGAACGTCACCGACAGGACCGTGTCCAGCGCGGCGGGGCCGGCGTCGGGGCTGACCAGGACGTTGAGGATGTCGTACGACCGGAAGTCCACTGCCGGGTCGGCCGCGGCGACGATGTCCTGCACCAGCTGCCGGTAGCCGG
The DNA here is from genome assembly GCF_040645475.1 of Streptomyces sp. NPDC046759. Lineage (NCBI taxonomy): Bacteria > Bacillati > Actinomycetota > Actinomycetes > Kitasatosporales > Streptomycetaceae > Streptomyces > Streptomyces sp. NPDC046759. The sequence goes on from NZ_JBEYYJ010000017.1 coordinate 162,229, forward strand.
GATCGAAGGGTGCGCCGCGCTCTATGCCGTACGCCTTGAAGGGCTTGGGCATCCGCAGCCAGGTGCGGATCGGCGTCTCGGGCCGGTAGTCGAGGCGGCCGTACGACGCGGTGCGGAACCACTGCTGGGTCTGCGGGAAGAACTCGTGGAAGCGGTCCATGGCGCTGCCGTGCCCGGGCGCGTCGGAGAAGTCGACCATCAGGGTCAGGGCGTGCAGCGTGCCCGTGGAGTGGGCGTAGCCGGCGGGGGTGGGGATGCCCTCGGTCATCTGTATCTCGGAGCCGCCGTGGACCGTGCACGGGGCGAGGGCGGTGGAGGGTGCCGTGCCGATGGGCCCGGCGGTGGTGGGCGCCGTCAGACGTCCGGTCCCGGCCGAGGTGCCGACCGCGAGGGTCAGCGTGGTCACCGCGGCGAGAGCGGCCGTCCGGCGCGGGCGTATCCGGCGGCGTGCGCGGGCGGGGCGTATGCGGCGGCGGGGTGGCTGCGGCGGCATGCATGGACCCTTCGCTCCACGGCAGCCGCGGGGCTTCCGGCTGCACCCTTGCGCTCACCCTGTGTCGGCGGCGTACGGGGGCGCGCGCTGGAGGAGACCGAACGTGGGAATGCCGGTCCGCACGCGGGTGAATCCGGGCGGGAAGTGAGTGTGTCTCAGGTCACAGGGATTGTGGGCAGGGTCGGGAAATAACCGGGGAGCGTCTCCCCGTTTAGCCCTGTGTCCGAGCGAAACGGGGACTGCCTCCCCGGATCGCCCTCATCGCCTTCGAACACCGCATCACTTCCGAGGAGTCCACCGTGCCGACCGCGACCACCCCCGCACCGCGCAAGGTGCCCCGGCCCCGCGCCGACGCCGTGCGCAACCGGGAGCGGATCGTCGGCGCCGCCCGGGAGATGTTCGTCGAGCACGGCCCGGACGTGCCGCTCGACGAGATCGCCCGCCGGGCCGGCGTCGGCAACGCCACGGTGTACCGCAACTTCCCCGACCGGGATGCCCTCGTCCGCGAGGTCGTCTGCTCCGTGATGGACCGTACGGCCGAGGCGGCCGAGGTGGCGCTCGCGGAGACCGGCGACGCCTTCGCCGCACTGGAGCGCTTCGTGCACGCCGCCGCCGACGAGCGGATCAGCGCGTTGTGCCCGATGATCGCCGGCACCTTCAATCAGCACCACCCCGATCTGGAGGCCTCCCGCGAGCGCGTCGAACAGCTCGTGGAGGAGGTCATGGACCGGGCCAAGGCGGCCGGACAGCTCCGGTCCGACGTGGGTGTCGGCGATCTGATGATCGTCGTCGCCCAGCTGAGCCGGCCGCCGGCCGGCACGGACTGCCTCCACGGCGACCGTTTCGTCCACCGCCACCTCCAGCTCTTCCTCGACGGCCTGCGGGCGCCCGCCCGCTCCGCCCTGCCGGGCACCGCCGTGACGATCAAGGAGCTGCGTTCGTGCTGACCGCTCAGTTCCGCTCCTGATCCCAGTCCACCCGTACGTCCGCGTCCGACGCCGAGGCCGTCACCGACGACGAGCCGAGCTCTTCGCCCTCCGTTTCTCCGTCCTGCCCTCTGCTCCTGTTTCGCACCTTCCGACCTCCCTCCCTACCTCGTCTTTTCCGTCACGAAGTCCAGAAGTGGGTACCCCCATGTCCGCAACAGCCAGCAAGGCTGCCCGCGCCGCCGCGCAGATCGGCGACGCCAACCGCTGGAAAGCGCTCGTCTTCATCGCGCTCGCCCAGCTGATGGTCGTCCTCGACGCCACCATCGTGAACATCGCTCTGCCCTCCGCCCAGAACGATCTCGGCATATCCGACGGCAACCGGCAGTGGGTCGTCACCGCCTACGCCCTCGCCTTCGGCGGTCTGCTGCTCTTCGGCGGCCGTATCGCCGACAAGTGGGGCCGCAAGCGCGCCTTCGTCACCGGCCTGGCCGGCTTCGCCCTCGCCTCCGCGCTGGGCGGTGCCGCCGTCAACGGCCCGATGATGTTCGGCGCCCGCGCCCTGCAGGGCGTCTTCGGTGCCCTGCTCGCCCCGGCCGCGCTGTCCCTGCTCGCCGTGATGTTCACGGACGCCAGGGAGCGGGCCAAGGCGTTCGGCATCTACGGCGCGATCGCCGGCGGCGGCGGTGCCGTCGGCCTGATCCTCGGCGGTTTCCTCACCGAGTACCTGGACTGGCGCTGGACGTTCTTCGTGAACATCCCGTTCGCCATCGTCGCCGCGGCCGGCGCCTACTTCGTCATCCGTGAGCCCGAGGGCGGCCGCAACCGCTCCCCGCTCGACATCCCCGGCGTGATCCTGTCCACCCTCGGCCTGGTCGCGCTCGTCTACGGCTTCACCCGCGCCGAGTCCGACGGCTGGGGCGACGGTGTGACCGTCGCGATGTTCGTCGCCTCCGCGGTGCTGCTGCTCGCCTTCGTGATCGTCGAGTCCCGGGTCAAGGCCCCGCTGCTGCCGCTGCGGGTGGTGACCGACCGCAACCGCGGCGGCATCTACCTCTCCCTCGGCCTCGCCATCATCGGCATGTTCGGCCTGTTCCTCTTCCTGACCTACTACCTCCAGGTCGTGAAGGGCTACTCGCCGGTCAAGACCGGCTTCGCGTTCCTGCCGATGGTGGCCGGCATGATCACGGGCTCGACCCAGATCGGCGCCCGGCTGATGACCCGGATCCCGGCCCGCTTCCTGATGGGCCCCGGCTTCCTGGTCGCCGCGCTCGGCATGCTGATCCTCACCCAGCTGAAGATCGACTCCGCGTACGGCACCCAGCTGCTGCCCGCGATGGTGCTGCTCGGCCTCGGCATGGGTACGGCGTTCATGCCGGCGATGTCCCTGGCCACCCAGGGCGTCCAGCCCCGAGACGCCGGTGTCGCCTCCGCGATGGTCAACACCTCGCAGCAGGTGGGCGGCGCGATCGGCACCGCCCTGCTGAACACCATCGCCGCCTCGGCGACCACGTCGTACATCAAGGACCACATCGCCGGTGCCGCGGCCAGGCCGCAGCAGGAGCTGGTCAAGCTCCAGGGCATGGTGCACGGCTACAGCACCGCGATCTGGTTCGCCGTCGGCATCCTGGCCGTGGCCTCCCTGATCGCCTTCACCTTCGTCAACGCCGGCCGGCCCGCGCCCCTCACGGTGGCCTCCGGCGAGGGCGCCGAGGACGAGGTGCCGGTGCCGGTGGTCGCCCACTGAGCGCCCGTGCGGTGATCTAGCGGAGCCAGGGCAGGTCCGCACCCGCTTCACTGGGCTGCAGGCCCTCGGCGACGATCTCCATGATCTCGCCGAGGGCCTTCTGCTGTTCCGGGCTGAGCCGCTCGAACAAAGCCTGCCGTACGGCGGTCACATGGCCGGGCGCGGTGCGCGCCAGCACCTCGGCGCCCTCGTCGGTGAGCACCGCGAACTGGCCGCGCTTGTCGGAGGAGCAGTCCTCGCGGCGGACCCAGCCGTTCTTCTCCAGCCGCGCGATCGCGTGCGACAGCCGGGAGCGGGTGATCTTCGCCTGCATCGCCAGCTCCGTCATCCGCAGCCGGCGGTGCGGGGCCTCGGCGAGGCCGACGAGAAGGCCGTAGTAGATGTGCGGCATGCCCGCGTCGCGCTGCAGCTGCCGGTCGAGGTGGTCCTCCAGCAGGGTGGTGGCGTGCAGGTAGGCGCGCCAGACGCGCTGTTCCCCGTCGGTGAGCCAGCGGTGCTGCGCGGCGGAGCCGGATGCCGTGTTCATGGGGCCCACTGTACGAAACGGCTCCTTGAAACTTGAACAAGTCGGGCGTACGGTGGACGAAAGCTTGAGAGTTAAAGCATCAGCATCGGAGCCGCCGACATGTCCGCCGCCATACCGGAGACGTCCACCGCCCGGCCGGAGCGCATGCCGGCCCTGTACCTCAGCCACGGTGCCCCGCCGCTCGCCGACGACCTCGTCTGGCCCGGCCAGCTCGCCGCGTGGTCCGCCGCCCTGCCCCGCCCCACGGCGATCCTCATGGTGTCCGCCCACTGGGAGGAGGCCCCCCTCGCGCTGGGCGCGGTGGAGACCGTCCCGCTCGTCTACGACTTCTGGGGCTTCCCCGAGCACTACTACCGGGTGCGCTACGCCGCCCCCGGCGCCCCCGAGCTGGCCGAATCCGTGCGCAAGCTGCTGCGCGCCCCCGGCACGCCCGTCCAGGACATCCCCGACCGCGGCCTCGACCACGGCGCCTACGTCCCGCTCGTCGAGATGTTCCCGGCCGCCGACATCCCCGTCCTGCAGATCTCCCTGCCCACCCTCGACCCCCGGCGCCTGATGGACATCGGCCGCAGACTGGCGCCCCTGCGGGACGAGGGCGTACTCATCGTCGGCTCCGGCTTCTTCACCCACAACCTCGCCGCCCTGCGGCATGCCGGCAGCGGCGTGCCCAGCTGGTCGTCCGAGTTCGACGACTGGGGGCGCCGGGCGCTCCAGGCCCGCGACTGGGACGCCCTGCTGGACTTCCTGGACAAGGCCCCGGCCGGCCGCTACGCCCACCCGCGCACCGAGCACTTCGCCCCCCTCTTCGTCACCATGGGCGCGGCGGACGCCGGCGGCGGGCTCGACGCGCAGAAGTCGGTGATCGACGGGTTCTGGATGGGAATGGCGAAGCGGTCGGTGCAGTTCGGCTGAGTACTGCCCGGCGGCCCTAGAGGTCCTTCTCGTACCAGGCGACGTCCCAGTGGCGGCCGAACTTGCGGCCGACCTCGCGGAACGTGCCGACGTACCGGAAGCCGAAGCGGGCGTGCAGCCGTTCGGAGGCCTCGTTGGGCTGGGCGATCCCGGCGTAGGCGCGGTGCACGTCCTCGCCGGCCAGGGACTTGAAGAGGGCGTCGTAGAGCAGGGTGCCGACGCCGCGCCGGCCGGCGTCCGGGGCGACGTACACCGAGACCTCCACCGAGGTGACGTACGCGGGCTTCGGCCGGTAAGGGCTGGATGTGGCGTACCCCAGAATCTCCTGTGACCGGCTGTCGGTGGCAACCATCAGCCGGTGCGGGCCGTCTTCCGGGTGGGAGAGCAGCCAAGGGCGGCGCTCTTCCGAAGTGAAGATCGCGGTATCGAATGTGATGGCCGTCTCACGTACATAGTGGTTGTAGATCGCCGTGAGGGCGTCGAGGTCCCCTTCGACTCCCGGCCTGACCTGCACCCCTGTACGTGGCGTCGGCATCTCGCCTCCCCGTGTGGCGAAACAGGGTACTGCAAGATCAGAAAAATTGGGGGGCAGGTTGGGAATTCTGTCCGGATTCCAGTCGTTGTCTCCCACGGATGCAGGGCACTCGGAGAGAGTCCCAGAGACAGTCCCCGCCCGTGCCGAGCGTTCGTAGGACCACCCGCCAGCCCACCATCGCAAGGGAGCACGCATGGCAACCCGTGCCGTCGCCCGTCGTCAGTCCGCCACCGGCGAGACGGCCGACTCGGCAAGCAGTGTTCGCGCTCATGGCGGCGAGATCGCGGACCGCGACCTGGTCGGCATGTACCTCGACGAGATCGCGCGTACGCCGCTGCTCGACGCAGCCCAAGAGGTCGAGCTGTCCCAGACCGTCGAGGCGGGTGTGTTCGCGCGGCAGGTCCTGGACGGCTTCGAGGAGACGACCTCGGACGCGACCAGGCAGGAACTGGAGGCGCTGGTCGCCGCAGGCGAGCGGGCCAAGGACGTCTTCATCCGTTCCAACCTCCGCCTGGTCGTGGCGGTGGCCCGACGCTACCCGCGCAGTGGTCTGCCCCTGCTCGACCTGATCCAGGAGGGCAACGCAGGCCTGGTGCGCGCGGTCGAGAAGTTCGACTACCGCAAGGGCTTCAAGTTCTCGACCTACGCCACCTGGTGGATCCGTCAGGCCATCACCCGTTCCATCGCCGACCAGTCCCGCACCATCCGGCTCCCCGTCCACCTCGTGGAGGAGCTGGGCCGCATCCGCCGCGTGCAGCGCGAGTTCAACCGTGAGAACGGCCGCGACCCGGAGCCCGCGGAGATCGCCGCGGAGCTGGGTGCGACGCCGGAGCGCGTCATCGACGTCCTCGACTGGGCCCGCGACCCGGTCTCGCTGAACATGTCGGTGGACGACGAGGGCGAGACCCAGTTCGGCGACCTGCTGGAGGACACCTCCGCGGTGAGCCCGGAGCAGTCCGTCCTCACGCTGCTGCGCAGCGAGGAACTGGACGACCTGATCGGCCGCCTGGACCAGCGCACGGCCTCCATCATCAAGATGCGGTACGGCATCGAGGACGGCCGCGAGCGCACCCTGACCGAGGTCGGCAAGGAGCACGGTCTGACGCGCGAACGCATCCGCCAGATCGAGAAGCACGCCCTGCTGGAGCTGAAGAAGCTGGCACGCGACACCGGCTTCGACGCGGCGGCGTGACGCGGGAGCACGGCGGGGTTCCGGGCCGTGCGGAGCAGGGCGCCGGCGGCCCGCCGCGGCTCGATCGCGTCCGCGGCTTCGGAAAGTGCCCGGGCGGCGGCGTACGGTGTCCTTGCGCGCGGGGTGCGCGGGGGCCGTGCGGTGTGCCGGGCCCGGCGGTGCGCGGATACGCGTGATGCTTGTGGGCGTACGGTGCCTGGGGGGAGCGCACGCCGGGGGCGGAAGACGGCGCAAACATGGCGTGGTCCCATCGCTTCAAGCTCCGGGACCGCGGGAACAACCCTTCCGAGTCCCCAGCCACCAGGCCCGGGAACCGCACTCCCCACGCACCACACGGCCGACCCCACGCACGCGACCCGCACGACCCCACCCCACAGCCACGTCCCGACGCACATCCCCCCCGGCGCCGGGACCTTCCCGAGCCGGGCTTCGGCGCCTATCCCCCCCGGGTGCCGAAGCCCGGCTTCATCCGTGCCGCGGCGGTCCCCGTGCACGGTCCCGGGACAGCCGTCATGTTCCGGTCCCCGTCCCGGGAACGGCTCGGCCGGGACACTTCCGGACATGCAGATGACCGTCGAGAGGGAAGCCGGGCGGCGCGGCGGGCAGCAGCCCGGCGAGTTGGTAACGGCACTTACCCGCCACCCGGCACGAGGCGATGTTGTCGACCTGGTGCAGGAGTTCCAGACGGGTCAGCCCCGCCGGGGCGAAGCTGCCGAAGGCCCAGTCGGTCAACGCCTCCAGCGCGCGCGGCGCCACCCCTCGCCCCCGCGCATGCGTGGCCGTCCAGTAGCCGACCTCGGCGGATCCCCCGCCCGGCTGTTTCAGGACGACGTGCCCCACCAACTGCCCCTCGGCTCCGGGTCCCTGGGCATCGGTCTCGGTGACGGCGAACCCGAACCGGCTCCCGGCCTCCCACTCCCGCCGCTGCTCGCAGATCCAGCGCAGCGCACCGGTCTCGTCCTCGATGAACGCCGGAGCGCGGCCTCGGCCGGGTGCGGGGCGCCGGGCTGGGCCGGCCGGGGTGCTTCGGGGCGGGCCGGCCGGTGCGGCGCCGCGAAGACGGAGTCGAGGAAACCGCCGATCAGCCGTCGCCGTTCCGCTCCGGACAAGGTCGCCAGCCGGTGCATGAGTTCCATCTCCCCGAAGGTCGGCTCGCACCTGGACGCGACGGTGGACAGCACCGCCCGGCGCAGGCGCAGCACACTGATCTGCACATCCAGTGCGGCGGCCTGCTCGGCCGCGACCCGGCCGAGGCTGAGCGGCCGGTCCACGATCCGCCGGATCACCTCCAGGCCGAGGCCGAGCTCGCGCAGCGTCCGTACGAGCGCCGGCCGGGCGACGGCCCCGGGGCCGTAGCGGCGGTAACCGGCCGCGGTGCGGCTCTCCGGGACGACCAGGCCCTGGTCCGAGTAGAAGCGGATCGTCTTGACCGTCAGCCCGGTACGCCGGGCCAGCTCACCGATCGAGTACGAGGTGGCGGGGTACGGGGTGCCGTCGCGTGAGGGAGAGGGGGAGAGGAGGGAGAGGGTGGGTGAGGGATGCCGCCGTGCATGAGACCACCTTCCGGTCTCCCCCTGCCGGAGACTCAAGTCCCGGCGGACGGTGGGGCGGTGGCGCGCCCTGGAACGGCGGTCCACCCCGTACCTGAACCCCGGGGTGGACCGCCGAATGGCAGATTCTGCCACACCGGCATAGCCTGCCCGGATGAGCACCACCCCCCGCGGCCCCCGCACCACCTCCCACCAGCCGCTTTCCGCCCCCGCGCCGGTCTCGCTGACCGAACGCCGGAAGGCCGAGACACGGATGGAGATCGCGCGGGCGGCTGCCGCCCTGTTCGTCCGCCAGGGCCTGCGGGCGACCCGCGCCGAGGACATCGCGCAGGCCGCGGGCATCGCGCCGCGCACCTTCTACCGCTACTTCGCCACCAAGGAGGAAGCGGTCGCTCCCCTCTACGCGGCAGGTGCCCAGCGCTGGGCCGAAGCGGTCCGCTCCGCCCCGGCCCACCTCGGTGTCCCCGAGGCCCTGGAGCATGCCGTGCACCACACCCTCGCCCCCGGCGCCGGTGTCTCGGCGGCGTCCTGGGAATGGGTCCGCACCCTGATCCGCCTCGCCGGCGCGAGCCCCGCCCTGCGCAAGGTCTGGGCCGAGGTGTGCCAGGCGTCGGAGCAGACCCTGGCCGAGGTCCTCGCGAACCGGGCCCCGACAACGGGGGTGCGGGAAAAGGAACATGACTTCCCCGGAACCGGTGGAGCCGAAATCCCCGAAGGCAGGGCTGGGCGGGACGGGGGTCGAGACGAGGGCCGGGACGGGAGTGGAGGCGGGGGCCGGGAGGGGAGCCGGGACGGGAGTGGAGGCGGGGGCCGGGACGGGGGCGACGATGCCGTCTCCCCGCCCGCGGCTGCCGCGCCGGTCGCCCCGGACCTCCGCTTCGCCGCGGCCGTCGCCGGCGCCGCCGTCCGCGTGGCCGTGGAGACCTGGGCCGCCACCACCTCCCCGCCCACCGGCCCGGAGGGCCCCGCGGCCCTGGCCCTGCGCAACCTCGGGGCCTTGCGCGACTTCCCGTGGGGCGGCGAGAAGGGCTACTAGTGCTGCGACCAGCACTGGCCGGTCACCGGCGCGGCGGCCCGCCGGGTTCACCCACGCCCGCCGCCCGGGTCAGCCGCTCACCCAACTCCCTCACGCGGGCCACCAGTTCGTCCGGCTCCCGCACCGTGAACCCGTAGCCCACCGTCGCCAGCCGCACCGCCAGCCACTCCACGTGATCGCCGAAGGAGCCCCGCAGCACGCAGCCGCCCTCGCCGTCGTCCTCCGGCACCCCGAGCCAGGCCGGCACCCGGGCGGAGACCTGCTCCGCCGACGCGGCGAAGCGCACCGTGAACGCGTACGCCTCCCGCCGCCGGTGGATGGACTGCCGCAGGTACTCGGCCGCGCTCCCGGTCGGCAACTCCCGTGGCGGGAACCGGACTCCGGTGGCGAACGGCGCGCTCACCCGGTCCACCCGGAAGGTCCGCCAGTCGGCGCGGTCGAGGTCGTAGGCGACGAGGTACCACCGCCGCCCGGTCGACACCAGCCGGTGCGGCTCGGTCAGCCGTCGCGACTCGCTGCCGTCCTTGTCGCGGTAGGCGAATCGCAGCCGCTCGTGTCCCGCCACCGTCGAGGCCATCACGGTCAGCGTCTCCGGCGCGATGCTCGGCCCGTCCCCACTGGTCAGCTGTGTGGTGGCCGCCTGCAGGGTGGACACCCGGTGGCGCAGCCGGGACGGCAGCACCTGCTCCAGCTTGGCCAGGGCCCGCACGGACGCCTCGTCCACACCCTCCACGGCATGCCCGGCACCGGCCCGCAGCCCCACCGCGATCGCCACCGCCTCCTCGTCGTCCAGCACCAGGGGCGGTAGCGCCTTGCCGGCGACCAGCCGGTACCCGCCGTCCGCGCCCTTTGTGGCCTGCACCGGATAGCCCAGCTCCCGCAGCCGGTCGATGTCCCGCCGCACGGTGCGTCGGGAGACCCCGAGTCGCTCGGCCAGCTCGCCGCCGGGCCACTCGCGCGGGGTCTGGAGCAGGGAGAGCAGCTGCAGCAGCCGTGCCGGGGTGTCCGTGGTCATGCGTACGAGGATGCCGCAGCAATAGGACATGATCTGACCTAATGGGGCCCTACCTTCGCTGCATGACCCCGAACGCCACTCCCGACCGGGCCCGATGGTTCGCGCTCGCGATCGTCATGACCGCCGCCTTCATGGATCTGGTCGACGTCACGATCGTCAACATCGCCATCCCGTCCATCCAGCGGACCGCCGACGCGTCGGTCAGCCAGATCCAGTGGATAACCGCCGGCTACGCCCTGGCCTTCGCCGCCGGCCTGATCACCGGCGGCCGGCTCGGCGACATCCACGGCCGCAAACGGCTGTTCCTGATCGGTGTCGGCGGCTTCACCCTCGCCTCCGCCCTGTGCGGTTTCGCCGTGAACCCGGAGATGCTGGTCGCCTCCCGCATCCTGCAGGGCGGTATGGCGGCGATGATGGTGCCGCAGGTGCTGTCGATCGTGCACGCCACCTTCCCGGCCCATGAACGCGGCAAGGTCTTCGGTCTGTTCGGCGCGATCGTCGGTCTGGGCGCCGTCTCGGGCCCGCTGCTGGGCGCACTCCTGACGGAATGGGACCTGTTCGGCCTCGCATGGCGGCCCATCTTCCTCATCAACCTCCCCGTCGGCGTCCTGGCCTGGCTGCTCGGCCGCCGCTTCATCACCGAATCGAAGGCCCCCCGGGCGCTCGGGCTCGACCTGGTCGGTGTCGCCCTGGTCTCGCTGGGCCTGCTGATGCTGCTCTACCCGCTCACGCGCGGCCGGGAGCTGGGCTGGCCGCTGTGGGGGTACGGCTGCATGGCCGGCGCTCTCGCCGTCTTCGTGGCGCTGGTGTCGTACGAAAAACGGAAGGCCGTCCGGGACGGTTCCCCGCTCATCGAGCTGTCCCTCTTCCGGGTGAAGAGCTTCGCCGCCGGTATCGCCGTACAGACCGTCTTCGGTGTCGCGCTCGGCATCTTCTTCCTGGTGTGGACGCTGTACATGCAGATCGGCCTGGGCTGGAGCCCGCTACGGGCCGGGCTGACCGGCGTGCCGTTCTCCCTCGCGGTGTCCACGGCGGCCGGCGTGTCGGTGCAGCAGCTGGTCCCGCGGTTCGGCCGGAAGGTGCTCCGGGCGGGCGCCCTGATCATGGGCGTGGGCGTCCTGCTCTACCTGTGGGAGGCCCACCGGTACGGCCTCGCCATCGCCTCCTGGCAGATGGCCCTGCCGCTGGTCGTGATGGGTGCCGGGATGGGGCTGATCGTCGCCCCGCTGACCGACGCGGTGCTCTCGGAGGTGCCGCGCGAGCACGCCGGCTCCGCCTCGGGGCTGATCAACACGGTGCAGCAGATGGGAAACGCGCTCGGTCTGGGACTCGTGTCGGTGGTGTTCTTCGGCGAGATCGGCGACCGGCTCGCCCCCGCCCAGGTCGGCCCGGCCTTCGTGCACGCCTTCCAGCACGCCCTGTGGTGGGTCGCCGGGATCATGGGCGGGATCTTCCTGCTGATGTCCGCCCTGCCGAAACGTCCGGCCCGGCATGCCGAGGAGGCGCCGGAGGCCGAGGCGCCGGCTCCGGAGATGGAACCCGAGCTGGTGCTCTGAGCAGGCACGGCGAAGGCCCGGCACCGGCCAGGTGCCGGGCCTCTGCGCTGTTCCGGGCGACCGGAAGACGGTTCCGGACCGCGCCCGAAGCCCGATCATGCCCGATTGAAGTCTGAGCCTGTTTACTTTCCGGAAAGCCGGGCGTAATGTCGCATCGAAACCACACGTTCGGGCATCAGCCGGAAGCGAACGGACACGGGTGGAGGCCAACGACATGTACGCACCGGAACGGCAGCAGGAGATCCTCCGGCTCGCGCGTGACGGCGGCCGGGTGGATGTGCTGTCGCTCGCCGAGGAGTTCCAGGTCACCGCGGAAACGATCCGCCGCGATCTGAAGGCCCTCGACCGCGCCGGCCTCGTCCGCCGGGTGCACGGCGGCGCCATCCCCGTCGGCCGTCTCGACTTCGAACCGGACCTCACCGAGCGGGAGGCCACCGCCGCCGACGAGAAGGACCGCATCGCCAAGTCCGCCCTGGCGGAGCTGCCGACCGAGGGCACGATGATCCTCGACGCCGGTACGACGGTCGCCCGGGTCGCCGCCGCGATCCCACTGGAGTCCTCCCTGACCGTCGTCACGCACAGCCTGCCCATCGCCGCCCGTCTCGCCGACCACCCGGGCATCCAGCTCCACCTGGTCGGAGGCCGGGTGCGGCACCGCACCCGCGCCGCCGTGGACGCCTGGGCCCTGCGCGCGTACGGCGAGATCCGCGCCGACGTGCTGTTCGTCGCGGCGAACGGCTTCTCCGCCGAGCACGGCCTGACCACCCCGGACCTCGCCGAGGCCGCGGTCAAGCGGGCCGCGGTCGCCGCCGCCCGCCGCGTGGTGCTGCTGGCCGACTCCTCCAAGCACGGCCAGGAGCACTTCGCCCGCTTCGGCGACCTGAGCGACGTGGACCTGCTGATCACCGACAGCGGGCTGAGCCCCGAGGACGCCGCCGTCATCGAGCGCGGCGGCACGGAAGTGGTGCGCGCATGATCCTCACCGTCACCCCCAACCCCTCCCTCGACCGCACCTACGAGGTCCAGGCCCTCAAGCGGGGCGAGGTCATCCGCGCCGACACCGAGCGCATGGACCCCGGCGGCAAGGGCGTGAACGTCTCGCGCGCCGCCGCGGCCGCCGGCCGGCGCACGGTCGCCGTCCTGCCCCTGGGAGGTGCCCCGGGGGCGCTCATCGCCGACCTGCTCGACGCGCAGGGCATCGAGGTCGCGCCGGTTCCGATCGCCGGCGACACCCGCTCCAACATCGCGCTCGCCGAGTCCGACGGGGTACTCACCAAGATCAACGCGCCGGGACCGCAGCTGTCGGCGGCCGAACAGGAACTCCTTCTGGAAACGGTCCGCGAGCAGTCACGGGACGCCGACTGGATCGCGTGCTGCGGCAGCCTGCCCAGGGGGCTCGCCCCCTCCTGGTACGCCGACGCCGTCACCCGGGCGCACGCCGGAGGCGCGCGCATCGCCCTCGACACCTCGGGACATGCGCTGCTGGAGGCGCTGCGCGCGCGGCCGGACGTGGTGAAGCCCAACGCCGAGGAGCTCGCGGAAGCCGTCGGACGCCCCCTGACCACGGTGGGCGACGCGCTGAAAGCGGCCGAGGAGGTGCGCGGGATGGGCGCGCGCGCCGTACTCGCGAGCCTGGGTGCCGACGGGCAGCTCCTGGTGGAGGAGACCGGCGCCTGGTTCGCCGAGGCACACGTGGACACCGTCCGCAGCAACGTCGGCGCCGGCGACTCCTCCCTGGCCGGTTTCCTGATCGCCGGCGGCAGCGGCCCCGGGGCCCTCGCCTCCGCCGTCGCCCACGGCGCCGCCGCCGTCCAGCTCCCCGGCAGCGTCATGCCGACCCCCGCCGACCTGGACGCGGCGGCGGTGACCGTCACGGCCGAGATCCCACTCGACCGCGAACTGACGGAGCCGGCGTCGTGAACGCCCTGACCGGCCGCCGTACGCGTGTGCCTGGGCGCGGTGCCCGTGTCCTCGGACGTCGTGCGAGCGTCTCGGGTCGCGGGCCGGGCGTCCCCGGCCGCCGTGGGTCCGCCTCCTGGGGGCGTACGACTGTCGCTGGCCGTCGTACGACTGTCCCTGGCCGTCGGGCGAGTGCGCCTGGGCGCGGTGCGAGTGTCCTCGGACGTCGTGCGAGTGCCACCGGTCGCGGTGCGAGCGTCCCCGGCCGCCTCGCGCCTGTCCGCCGCCCTCGTACGACCGCTTCCGGCCGACTTGCGACCGTCCTCGGCCCCCTTGTGACCGCCCCGACCCGGCCGCGGCAGGACTCCCCGTCACTCGCCACGGCCGCCGCCCCCACCGCCTCCCCCCGGAGCACCCCCGTCCCCACCTCCGCCCACTCCTCCCCCCGGGCGATACGCGTGCAGAGGAGCCCGCGATGCGCGACATGATCACCGCGGACCTGGTCGACCTCGACCTGTCCGCCGACACCAAGGAAGCGGCGGCGCGCGCCCTCGCCGAGCGCATGGTGGCCCAGGGCCGGGTGACCGACCTGGAGGGTTTCCTCGCCGACGTGGCCGCCCGTGAGGCCCAGATGCCGACCGGCCTCGACGGCGGCATCGGTATCCCGCACTGCCGCAGTGCCCACGTCACCGAGCCGACCCTCGCCTTCGGCCGCAGCGCCGCGGGCATCGACTTCGGCGCCCCGGACGGCCCGGCCGACCTGATCTTCCTGATCGCGGCCCCGGCCGGCGCCGACGACGCCCACCTCACGATCCTCTCCTCGCTGGCCCGCCAGCTGATGAACACCGAATTCACCTCGGCGTTGCGCGCGGTGACCGACGCGCAGGCGGCGGCGGCGCTGATCCGCGGGGACGAGACGCCGGGCCCGGCGCAGGTACCTGCGGGGTCCGCCGCGGAGGGTGTGGAAACGGAACCGACCGCGGACGCGGGCACCGACGCCGAGGAGAGCGCCGGGAGCGCGGACGCGGGCGCCGACGCCGAGGCGGGCGCTGCCGAGGGCGCCGCGGGCGCCTCCGAGGACACCGCTGCGGCGTCGGTGGCGGCCTCCGCCGGCGCCGCGGCGGGCACCACGGCGCAGGCGCCGGGCGCGTCCGCCCCGGCACAGGAGCCGGGCACATCCGCCCCGGCACAGGAGCCGGGCACATCCGCCCCGGCACAGGAGCCCAGCGCCGGCGCGGGTGAGCGTCCTTTCCGCATCGTCGCCGTCACCTCCTGCCCGACCGGCATCGCGCACACCTATATGGCGGCCGAGTCCCTGGAGAACGCGGGCCGAGCGGCGGGCGTCGAACTCGTCGTCGAGACACAGGGCTCGGCCGGCTTCACCCGGCTCGACCCGGCGGTGATCGCGGCGGCGGACGGCGTGATCTTCGCCCACGACGTCCCCGTGCGCGACAAGGACCGCTTCGCCGGCAAACCGACCGTCGACGTCGGTGTGAAGGCGGGCATCAACCGCCCCGCCGAACTCGTCACGGAGGTGCGCGAGAAGGCGGCACGAGGCGAGACGAGCGCCCCGGCGCCCGCATCGGGCGGCACGCCGGTCGAGCGCGCGGGCGACTCCACCGAGGGCTACGGCACCAAGCTCCGCAAGTGGCTGATGAGCGGCGTGAGCTACATGGTCCCGTTCGTCGCCGCGGGCGGCCTGCTCATCGCCCTGGGCTTCGCGATCGGCGGCTGGCAGGTCAACAAGGCACCGTCGGTCATGGACCACTTCGTGTGGACGCAGACCGGCAGCTGGGGCGCCCTCCTCTTCCAGATCGGCGGCGTGGCCTTCAAGTTCCTCGTCCCGGTCCTGGCCGGCTACATCGCCTACGGCATGGCCGACCGCCCCGGTCTCGTCCCCGGTTTCGTCGGCGGCGCGATCGCCCTCGACATCAACGCGGGCTTCCTCGGAGGCCTCGTGGCCGGTCTGATCGCCGGTGGCGTGGTGATGGCGATCCAGAGGGTGAACATCCCGACGGCCCTGCGCGGCATCATGCCCGTGGTGGTGATCCCGCTGATCTCCTCGGCGATCGTCGGGTTCCTGATGCTCGTCGTCGTCGGCAAGCCCATCGCCACCGCCCAGAAGGGGCTCACCGACTGGCTGAACAGCCTCACGGGCGCCAACGCCGTCCTGCTGGGCGCCCTGCTCGGCCTGATGATGTGCTTCGACCTCGGCGGTCCGGTCAACAAGGTGGCCTACGCCTTCGCCACCGCCGGCATCGCGGTCGCCAACCCCAGCGACTCCGCGATGAAGATCATGGCCGCGGTGATGGCGGCCGGCATGGTCCCGCCGCTGGCGATGGCCCTGGCCACCACCGTGCGCGGCAAGCTCTTCACCCGGACCGAGCGCGAGAACGGCAAGGCCGCCTGGGTCCTGGGCGCCTCCTTCATCTCCGAGGGCGCGATCCCGTTCGCGGCGGCCGACCCGCTGCGGGTCATCCCGTCCGCCATGGTCGGCGGCGCGCTCACCGGAGCCCTGTCGATGCTCTTCGGTGCCACCCTGCGCGCCCCGCACGGCGGCATCTTCGTGGTCCCGCTGATCGGCAACCCACTGCTGTACCTCGTCGCCGTCGCGGCCGGCGTCTGCGCCACCACGGCCCTGGTCGTCCTCCTCAAGGGCATGCGCAAGCAGACCCCGGAGACCGCTGCCGCCGATCCGTCCGCGAACCCGGCCGCGACCCCGAAGGAGAAGCAGCCCGTGGCGGCCTGATCACGGCGCCGTCCCGCAGCTTGTCCCTTTAGTTCGCTGTGAGTTGTTCACGGCACCTGCGAGATACATCACGGTCCGGGGCCAAAGTCCCGGACCGTGGTGTGTACTGGGGCGTATGCCAGAACATCTCTCGACCCTCCAGCTGGCCGGAGCGGCCGTCCTCACCCTGGTCGGCGTGGCCTGGGCGATCGCCGTCACCCGCCTGCTGCGGCGCTTCCGCGCGGAGGCCCTGCGAGAGAGCCCGGCCGTCCGTCTCCCGGTCCTCCCGGCCCAGCCGCAGGCCGGCCCCTCGCGGGAGTCGGTGGAGCTGACCCCTGCGGAACGGGACGCCTTCGCCGGGCTGGTACGGCAACTCGGCAACCGCTGACCCACAGGCGGCCGCACATGCTCCGGCCGCGTACCGGCGCTACCTCTGCCGCGCCGCGCGCCGCTCCATGGCGTCCCGGGCCGCGTCCTGCGACAGGTACACCTCGCACATGTGCCGCCCGTCGGGCGTCGCCGTGTGCTCGACCTCCCACAGCGAGACCTCGCTGCCGTCCGCGAGCAGGAACGCGTGCTCGTACAGCGCGTAGCTCAGCCCCGCGCGTCCGGCGCGGCCCGGGCGCCCGAACGCCTGGGTGATCTCGTGCGCCGTCGCCGTCGCCAGCAGCGCCGCCGTCTCCGCGTCGGGCCGGTCCGGATTCTCCGCCCGGCGCAGCAGCCGGCGCGCGTGGTCCGCCGAGTCGTCGGAGGCGAACACGTGCCGGGGCTCCGGGATCGCCCACAGCCGCATCAGCGCGGGCAGCTCGAACTCCGGCGTCTGCGGCGGCATTCCGAGCCGGGCCGTGGCCGTCTGCAGTTCCTCCTCGTCGGCATACACCTCGTGCTCCGGGGCGCCGCCCGGCGTGGGGTTGTGCACGAGCTCCCACAACGTGACCGCGGAACCGTCGGCCAGCAGCCAGGTGTGCCGGTACGTCTCCCGGTGCAGCCCGGCGCTGTGGTAAGCGGAGTGCAGCGAACTGTCGTGCGCCAGTGCGCAGTCGAGCTGCCATATCACCTCGTCGGGCAGCTCGAAGGAGTTCAGGGCACGGCCGAGGAGTCGCGCGAGTTGCTCCTCCGGAGACTCGGGCGACTCGGCTGGTTCGTACGCTGCCGTCTCGTACGGAACGCTCAAGACATCTCCCGGCGTCGCTGCATGTCACCTTGTGGGTGCATACCGTAGCCCCTCGGTCGGACATCATGTCCGGGAACCGAGAAAACGTGCGCCGGGAAAACGTGCGGGCCGCGCGAGAAGTTCCCGCGCGGCCCCTCGTGGCGTCAAAACCCCCCGGTCAGACGGCACTTCCCGAGGTCCAGGCGCTCCACGACATGTTCCATCCGTTGAGGCCGTTGTCCGGGGCGACCGTCGTGTCGGGGGGCGGATGCGCCTCAGGACCGGCCGTACAGCTCCCCGTACGACGGCCACACCCCGCCCGGCCCTTCCACCGGCTCGGCGGCCCGCACTCCTCGTACGATCGCGCGCGTCACGACGTCCGCGCCGGCGGCCAGGATGTCGTTGAGCTCCAGCGGGTGCCCGGAGAGCCGGTGCGCGCCGGTCGCCAGCGTGAACACCGTGTCCCCGTCGTGCATGAGGTGCACCGGCCGTACGGCACGCGCGATCCCGTCGTGCGCCGTACCCGCAAGCTTCTGCGCCTGTGCCCTGGAGAGGCCGGCGTCGGTCGCGACGACCGCGAGCGTGGTGTTGAGCGGGGGCGTTGCGTTCTCGGCGGCGGTCTCGTCGAGACGCCGGCACGCCGCCTCGTGCACGCGCTCTTCGGGACAGGCGATGCGGCCTTCGACCAGCTCCCCGTACAGCGCTCCCGTCCCGGGCTCGACCACCGACCCCGCGGCGTTCACGACCACCAGCGCGGCCACCGTGATCCCCGAGCCGAGCACCGTGCTCGCGGTGCCCACCCCGCCCTTCAACCGCCCCGCCACGGCGCCCGTACCGGCCCCGACGCAACCCTCCGGCACACGGGCGCCCGGCGCACTCGCCGCCGCGGCCTCCACCGCCGCACGCCCCGTCGTCGCGCCCGGCCGCGCGCGGAAGTCCCCTCCACGGCCCAGGTCGAAGACGCACGCTGCCGGCACCACCGGCACGACGTGCGCCGGATCCGGCCCCACCCGCACTCCGCGGCCCCGCTCCTCCAGCCAGGCCATCACACCGGACGCCGCGTCCAGCCCGTACGCGCTGCCCCCGGTCAGCACCACCGCGTCGACCCGCTGCACCACGTTGCGCGGGTCGAGCGCGTCGGTCTCCTTGGTGCCCGGGCCGCCGCCGCGCACGTCCACGGCGCCGACCGCGCCACCCTCGGGAGCCAGCACTACCGTGGTGCCGGTGAGCCAACCGTCCCCGCGGCGGGTGGCGTGCCCCACCCGTACGCCGGCCACGTCCGTGATCGCGTCAACTGTCATGCGGGCCAGTCTGGCCCGCCAGGCCGCCCGAGAGGGGGTCAGGCCGTGGGTGCGGTGATGCCCGCCGCGCGTTTCCGGCCGGCCATGCGCGCCGTCAGCGTCACACCGGCCGCGACCGCGGCCGCGGACACCAGTCCCGCCGCGAGCACCGCCCGGTCGCCGCCGAGGAAGGTGCAGCAGATCACCAGCAGTGCCGTGACCGGCAGCACCAGCTGCTGGGCGATGCCCACCTTGAAGTGCCGCGAGTGCAGCAGCCAGACGGTCAGCAGGTACAGCGCGGTGGGCAGCGTCACGGCCGCCGACGCGGACAGCGTGGAGATGCGGCTCCTGCCGACCGCCTGCTCCACGGCCACCCCCAGGCCCGCGCCGATCGCCGCGGCGGAGGCGAAGATCAGATAGTGGCCGTAACCCCACAGGAACGCGTGCCCGCTGGAGCGCAGATGGCCGTGGATGGGCACCACGAAGTAGATCCACCAGGCGGAGAAGACGATCAGGAGCCCGCCCGCCGCGATCGGCAGCAGCTCGCCCAGCGCGCTGTGCTCCTCGACCGCGTTCTTCACGGCGACGGACGCGGCGGAGATCGTCTCGCCGAGCACGATGATGGTGAACAGGCCGTACCGCTCGGCTATGTGGTGCGGATGCCAGGAGGTCTCGCAGTCCTTCTCCGCATACAAAGGCACGCACATCTCCGCGATCGCCATCACGAGGAAGACCCAGGGCCGCGCGGGCACGGGCAGCAGCACCAGACCGAGCCAGCCGACCTGGCACGTCAGCACACCGCCCGCGTACCGCAGCGCCATGGTTCTCTCGGCGCCCCCGGCCGATCCGGCGGCTCTCAGCCACTGCGCGGCCATCGCCAGCCGCATGATCACATAGCCGATCCAGACCACCAGGTAGTCGTGCTGCTGGAAGGCCTGGGAGATGCCGGCGGCCAGCACCAGGACACCGGAGATCTGCACCAGGGTGACGACCCGGTAGAGGGTGTCGTCGTTGTCGTACGCCGAGGCGAACCAGGTGAAGTTCATCCACGCCCACCAGATGGAGAAGAACTGCATGGCGTAGTCGAGGATTCCCCCGCCCGCGTGCCCCTCGGCGACGGCGTGCACCAGCTGCCCGCCCGCCTGCGCGATCGCCACGACGAAGCACAGGTCGAAGAAGAGCTCCAGCGGAGAGGAGACCCGGTGCGCCTCGCCGCGTCCGCGTGCGGTGAGCCGCCGCAGCGGCCCGGAGGGCGGGGGTGTGCCCGGGGCGGCGGGCGCCGAAGCGGAACTCGACGTCATGCCTCTCAGGAGAGCAGAAAACCGCCCCGAATTCTTGTGAACGCTTTCACAAGTGGATGAGGGCCCTGGACCGGGCCCCGGACCGGCCAGGGTGCGCGGACCGGCGCCGTACCCTTGTGCCATGAGCACCGCCCCCGCACCCGAGCCCCGCGACCCGAAGCCCGCGGTCGCCGAGCCGCGGCCCGCACTGGTCTTCGACGACCCCCTGGACCAGCAGTCCTCGGACGACACCGATCGCGGGTGGGGCGAGCGCCCCGGGGGCGACAGCGCCGCCGACCTGAAGCGCTTCCTGGACGAGAAGCCGCCCCACCACCTGTGAGCGGGCCGCGGCGGCGCGGTCAGCGCTCGTCGTGCCCCGAAGCGCGCTGCGCGACCAGCGCGTCGCGTATCTCCTTGAGCACCTCCAGCTCCGTCACCTCGACGACCTCCTTCGTGCCCTCCCGGGCGGCCTTGTGTGCCGCCTGCCGGGCCAGGTACTTCGACATCGGCAGCACCATCAGGAAGTACACGACCGTCGCGGTGATCAGGAAGGTCAGCGTGGCGCCCAGGACGGAACCCCACAGGATCGGCACACCGCTCTTGACCGTGCCGTCGGCCGTCACCACGCACGGGTCCTTCAGGCACAGGCTGTAGTGATCCAGGTTCTGCGTGCCGATCGCCCCCACCAGCGGGTTGATGACCCCCTTCACCATCGAGTTCACGATGTTCGTGAAGGCCGCGCCGATGACCACCGCGACTGCCAGATCGACGACGTTGCCGCGCATCAGGAAGGCCTTGAAGCCGTCCAGGACGCTCGGATCCTTCTTCTTGCTCACCTCGGGGACTCTCCTCGTACGCACGGGGTGTGGAACGAAACGCTCCGCAACCTACGGCACGGTACGGCCAGGGTGTCCAGCCCCGCGGCTCGATCGGGCCGCCGGACGGCAGGCCGCAGGGAAGGCGCCCGAGCCGGTTCAGCACAGCGTCACCGCCAGCCGTGCCGTGGCGCTCGCGCCGACGAGCCGCGCGGCCGCGGCACGCGGTACCGACAACACGACCAGCGCCCCGCTCTCGGCTCCGCCCTCCAGAGGCTCGGGCACCTTGGTCACCCGCACGCCGCGGGCGAGCACCCGGGCGACGCCCCCGGCCGACGGGTCCCCGGCGGCGATGACGTCGACGCGGTCGCCGGGCCGCAGCAGCCGCACGGTGGCCGCGTCGGCGATCCGCACGGGCGCGGTCACCAGATCCGCCCGCGCCGGCCGGCGCACAGGTGCCGTGACCGGGTGGCCGCGGGCCTGCTCCGACCGGTGCGGCACGGGACCGGTGCGCGGGCCGGCGGCGACGAGCGCGGCCGCGGTCACCGCCAGGCCGGCCGCGATCGCCCGCCTGCGGTGCCGCACGAGCCGCTGCAGCTGATGGCGCCCGCCGCGCACGCGCACCGGCGGGAACTGCGGGACCCCGCAGGTCGCCGGGGCGTCCGTGCCCAGCGGGCGCGGAAGCCGGAGCGGGGGCGGAAAGAGCCAGGAGGGCGAGGACGGAGCGGGGGACGGATCCAAGGACGAGGACCGAGGCACGGGAATCACCGCCTGTGACGAGGAATTCGGCTTGCGGTGTCACGATGAGGCCTCGCGCCGAATTCCGCCGGAGCCGGTGGATCACGCGCCGATTGTGGATAACTCGCCCACCCGAAGGGGGAATTCCGCTCGGTTGTCCGCCGGCCCGCCCTCCGCTTCGTCCTCGGGGTGAGCGTTACGGCAGCTCGAAGCCCGGATCCATGCCGCCGAGCGCGTTCCTGCACAGACAGTCCCGCGCCCCGGTCCCCGGCAGTGCCGCCACCGCGTCGAAGAGCACGCCGCGCAGCCGGTCCACGTTGGCCGCGAACACCCGCAGCACCTCCTCGTGCGAGACGCCCCCACCGGTCTCGGCGCCCGCGTCGAGGTCGGTGACCAGGGTCAGCGTCGTGTAGCAGAGCTCCAGCTCCCGGGCGAGCGCCGCCTCGGGGTGACCGGTCATGCCCACGACCGACCAGCCCTGCGCCCGGTGCCACAACGATTCGGCACGCGTCGAGAACCGCGGACCCTCCACCACGACCAGCGTGCCGCCGTCCACCGGCTCCCAGTCCCGCCCCCGGGCGGCCTTCAGGGCGACGGCCCGTCCGGCGGGGCAGTAGGGGTCGGCCATCGAGACGTGCACGACGTTCGGCACGGTGCCGTCGGGGCGCGGCAACCCGTCGAAGTAGGTCTGGGCACGGGACTTCGTACGGTCCACGAACTGGTCCGGCACCAGCAGGGTGCCGGGGCCGTACTCCGGCTGCAGGCCGCCCACCGCGCAGGGGCCGAGAACCTGGCGTACGCCGACGGAGCGCAGCGCCCACAGGTTGGCGCGGTAGTTGATGCGGTGAGGCGGCAGATGGTGACCGCGGCCGTGCCGGGGCAGGAAGGCGACCCGGCGGCCGGCGATCTCACCGAGGAAGAGGGAGTCACTGGGCGGCCCGTAGGGGGTGTCCACCTGGACCTCGGTCACGTCGTCGAGGAACGAGTAGAAGCCCGAGCCGCCGATTACGCCGATCTCTGCGTTCGCCATGACCAGCACACTAGCGGGCGGTGGATCCGCGGCGGGAGCCGCTGCCCGGAAGCGCCGAAGACCCTGCCGTCGTAGGACGGCAGGGTCCGGGGAAGAGAGGTCAGGCCGCGGAGCTGCCGGCGGAGCTCGACGAGGACGACTTCGACTCCGACGAGGACGACGACGAGCCGGACGGCTTGGAGTCGGACGACTGCGTGCTCGACGACTTGGACGCCGGGCTGCTGCTCGACGTGGAGCCGCGGGAGTCGTTGCGGTAGAAGCCGGAGCCCTTGAAGACGATGCCGACGGCGGAGAACACCTTCTTCAGGCGGCCACCGCAGTTGGGGCACTCGGTCAGGGCGTCGTCGGTGAACTTCTGCACCGCCTCGAGGCCCTCGCCACACTCGGTGCACTGGTACTGGTAGGTCGGCACTGTCTTCCTCCTGGCACTCTGACTCAATGAGTGCTAACGACGAACCATAGTGACGTATTCCCGGGGATCAGTCCACCGTCACCGGCACGCGGTGACCGACGCCACGTGCGACGGTGCGGTTCTGCGGCCGTGCGGCCAGGCGCGACCGCAGTGCCAGCAGCGTCATCAGCGCGAGCACGGTGCCGGCCATGGGCACCAGGAATCCCGCACCGTCCCACAGCCGGTCCTCCAGCTGCCCCGCGACCGTGACGGCGGCCGCCTGCCCGAGCGCGACCGCGCCGGTCAGCCAGGTGAAGGCCTCCGTGCGGGCGCCGGGCGGGACCAGGCCCTCGACGAGCGTGTAGCCGGTGATCAGCGCCGGCGCGATGCACATGCCGACCAGCAGGCCGAGCCCGGCGAGCAGCGGCACCGAGTGCGCCGTCCACAGGGCGGACGCGACGACGGCGAGCGCCGTGTAGCCGAGGACGAGGCGGCGCTGAGGGGCCACCTTCCAGGCGATCGCGCCGCAGACGATGCCGGAGAGCATGTTCCCGGCGGCGAAGACGCCGTACAGCACACCGTTCAGGCCGGGCTCACCGATCGACTCGCTGAACGCCGCCAGCGCCACCTGCATGCCGCCGAACACGGACCCGATCCCGAGGAACGTCACCACCAGCACGCGCACGCCGGGCACGCGCAGCGCCGAGTCGTGCTGCACGCGCGCGTGCCCGCCGCGACCGGTCACCGGCGGCTGCGTGCCCTTCTGCGCGGCGAACAGCAGCCCGCCCACGAGGGTCAGCGCGCCCTCCGTGACCAGGCCGGCCGCCGGTGCCACGGCCGTGCACAGCGCCGTCGCCAGCAGCGGCCCGAAGACGAAGGTCAGCTCGTCGGTGACCGACTCGAACGCGGCCGCCGTGGTCATCAGGGGCGAACCCTGCAGCTTCACGCCCCAGCGGGCACGCACCATGGGGCCGACCTGCGGCACCGAGGCACCGGTCGGGACGGCCGCCAGGAACAGCGCCCACAGGGGCGCGTGCGCCAGCGCGAGGGCCGTCAGCGACAGGCCCGAAAGCGTGTGCACCAGAACGCCCGGGACCAGCACGGTGCGCTGGCCGTACCGGTCGGCGAGGCGACCGCTGTACGGCGCGAACAGCGCCATGGAGACACCGGTGACGGCCGCGGTGGCGCCCGCGGCGCCGTAGGAGCCGGTGGTGTGCTGCACGAGCAGCACGATGGAGATGGTGAGCATCGCGAACGGCTGGCGCGCCGCGAAACCGGGGAGCAGGAAGGTCCAGGCGCCGCGGGTGCGCAGCAGCTGTCCGTATCCCGGGCGGGACGAGGCCGGAGAGGTCTTCTCCGGTTCGGTGGTGGTGACCGTGGATCCCACGGCCCGTGCCTTTCTGCCGCCTGGTAGCGCGGGCCTTGCGGGACCCGGGCGCCGAGAGCTGTCCTCTTGCGCGGACTGCGGTAGATACCGGCGCCCACGCTCGGCGTGGGGGCGACTCGGCCGCCATACGGTCGCGCCAGCTCTGCGTCAGGCAGAGTTGGTTCGATCAGGGTGCGCCTTCATGGTACAGGGATCACCGCCCCGCCAAGCTGTGAAAATGAGCACCACAGAGGGGGTCACCTGGGATTGCACGGCCCGTAGACGCTGGGCGGGGCGCTCTCAACGCGAGCCGGCCGCCCCGTTCGTGCCGAGCCAGCCCGCCAGCTTGCCGCCGTGGGCGACCGCGCGCAGGCGCCGTTCCGCCGCGTCGCGGACCGGGTCGGTGGCGACGACGAGCAGCTCGTCGCTCCGGCGCAGTACGGTCGCGGGCATCGGAACAAACGATTTTCCTTCGCGGACGACGAGCGTCACGGCGGCCCCGGGCGGCAGGCGCAGCTCGCTGACCTCCACGCCGTGCATCCGGGAACCCTCGGGGATCGTGACGGAGAGCAGATGCCCGCGCAGCCGCTCCAGGGGCGCCGACTCGATGCCGAGGTCGGCGGCCTCCCCCTGCTCGCCCAGCCGCAGCATGCGCGCCAGCCAGGGCAGCGTCGGGCCCTGGACCAGGGTGTAGACCACGACCAGCACGAAGACGAGGTTGAAGATGCGGCGGCTGCCGGGGACGCCGTTCACCATCGGGATGGTGGCCAGGATGATGGGCACGGCACCGCGCAGTCCCGCCCACGACATCAGCGTCTGTTCCTGCAACGGCACCCGGAACGGCGCCAGGCTGAGCACCACGCTCAGCGGGCGGGCCACCATGGTCAGGACCAGGCCGATGACCAGGGCGGGCCAGACGTCGTCGCCCAGCTCGTGCGGGGTGACCAGCAGGCCGAGCAGGACGAACATGCCGATCTGGGCGATCCAGCCCAGCCCCTCGGCGAAGCCGCGCGTGGCGGGCCAGTGCGGGAGCTTGGCGTTGCCGAGCGTCATCGAGGCCAGGTAGACGGCCAGGAAGCCGCTGCCGTGCGCCAGGGCGCCGGCGGCGTACGCGGTGACGGAGATCGCCATGACCGCGATCGGGTAGAGGCCGGAGGCGGGCAGGGCCACGTGCTTGAGCCCCCAGGAGCCGAACCAGCCCACCGCGAGCCCTATGGCCGCGCCGATGGCCAGCTCCAGGGCGATCTCGCCCAGCATCACGTACCAGTGCTCGACCGGGCCGGCCGTGCAGAACGCGACGACCAGGATGACCACCGGGGCGTCGTTGAAGCCGGACTCCGCCTCCAGCGTGCCCGTCACGCGCGCGGGGAGGGGAACCCTGCGCAGGACGGAGAAGACCGCCGCAGCGTCCGTCGACGACACCACCGCGCCGATGATCAGCGCCTGCCGCCACTCCAGCCCGACCAGGAAGTGCGCGCCGGCCGCGGTCACGCCCACGCTGACGGCGACCCCCAGGGTCGCCAGGACCGAGGCGGACGCCAGGACCGGCCTGATCTCCTTCCACTTCGTGCCCAGGCCGCCCTCGGCGAGGATCACGACCAGGGCCGCGTACCCCATGACCTGGGTCAGGGCGGCGCTGTTGAAGTGGATTTCGCCGATGCCGTCCTGGCCCATGACGATGCCGATCGCCAGGTAGACGAGCAGGCTGGGGAGCCCGCTGCGGGAGGAGATCCGGACGGCCGCGACGGCGACGAGCAGGACCACGGAGCACACGAGCAGGAGCTGGTTGAGGTGGTGGACGGTCAGCGGCGGTTCCCTTCCTTGGCCCGCGCGCGGGGCGCGCGAGCTCACGTACACAAGATCCGAGGCTGCGGCGCACCGCACCCAAGTACTTCGTTACCTTACCTAACTCTTGACGCTTTCTTGACGCTCGCCGGGGGAAGATCGAACGTCCGTGCGCGCTGGTTCCCGACTCCGCGTCAAGGGGGACAGGGCCCTGCGCCTATGGTTGCTCCAGCGCTCATTCAAAGTCACAGCCCGACCTGCCGCTCGCGTTAGGACAGCAAGGACAGCGATGCCCCCCAACACCACCGCCACAACGGGTGACACCGCCACCACCGGTGCCGCGCCCGCCAAGTCCGGCAGGAAGAAGGGGCGCAAAGCCCGACTGATGGTGCTGGTCCTGGTACTGGCCATCATCGGAGGCATCGCCTACGGCGCGTACTGGTCGATCAGTACCGTCCGCGCCTCCTTCCCGCAGACCAAGGGTTCGATCACGCTCGACGGCCTGTCGGGCCCGGTCGACGTCAAGCGGGACGGCAACGGCATC
This sequence comes from Streptomyces sp. NPDC046759, assembly GCF_040645475.1. Taxonomy (NCBI): domain Bacteria; kingdom Bacillati; phylum Actinomycetota; class Actinomycetes; order Kitasatosporales; family Streptomycetaceae; genus Streptomyces; species Streptomyces sp. NPDC046759. The sequence continues at coordinate 188,726 of NZ_JBEYYJ010000017.1, forward strand.
CCGCAGATCTACGCGTCCTCCGACGAGGACCTGTTCATGGCGCAGGGCTACGTCCAGGCGCAGGACCGGTTCTACGAGATGGACGTGCGCCGGCACATGACCTCCGGACGCCTGTCGGAGATGTTCGGAAAGAGCCAGGTCAAGAACGACGAGTTCCTGCGCACCCTCGGCTGGGACCGGATCGCCCGGCAGGAGTACGACACCAAGCTGTCGGCCTCCGCGAAGAAGTACCTGCAGGCGTACGCCAAGGGAGTCAACGCCTACCTCCAGGGCAAGGACGGCAAGGACATCTCCCTCGAGTACGCCGCCCTGGGCTTCACCAACGACTACAAGCCGCAGGAGTGGACCCCGGTCGACTCCGTCTCCTGGCTCAAGGCGATGGCCTGGGACCTGCGCGGCAACATGCAGGACGAGATCGACCGCGCCCTGATGACCAGCCGGCTCGGCCCGCAGCAGATCGCGGACCTGTACCCGGAGTACCCGTACAGCCGCAACAAGCCGATCGTGCAGGAGGGCCAGTACAGCGCGCTGAGCAAGTCCTTCCAGCAGAGCGGCGGCACCGGCACCTCCCAGGGCACCGGCACCTCTCAAGGCACCGGCACGACGGGCACGACCGGCGGCACCAGGGGCGCCTCCGGGGGCACGGCGGCCACGACCGGCTCGTCCGCCTCGTCCTCGACCGGATCGTCGCTCACGAGCCAGCTGGCGGGCCTCTACAAGGTCCTGGACGACGTCCCGACCGCCGTCGGCGTGAACGGCCAGGGCATCGGCTCCAACTCCTGGGTGGTGTCCGGCAAGTACACGGTCAGCAAGAAGCCGCTCCTCGCCAACGACCCGCACCTGTCGGCTTCGCTGCCCTCGGTCTGGTACCAGATGGGCCTGCACTGCCGCAGCGTCTCCAGCAAGTGCCAGTACGACGTGACCGGCTACACCTTTGCCGGCATGCCCGGTGTGATCATCGGCCACAACCAGAACATCGCCTGGGGCATGACCAACTCCGGGGTCGACGTCACCGACCTCTACCTGGAGAAGGTCAGCGCGAACGGCTACCTGTACGACGGCGAGGTCCGGCCCTTCAAGACCCACGAGGAGACCATCAAGGTCGCGGGCGGCTCGTCCAAGACCATCGTCGTGCGCCAGACCCAGGACGGGATGCCACTGCTGTCCGACCGCGACGACGAACTCGTCCAGGTCGGCAAGCGGGCCACGGTCAACAGCGCCGCGCCGGACCGAGGCGACGGCTACGGCATCGCCCTGAGGTGGACCGCGCTGGACCCGGGCACCTCCATGGACGCCGTGTTCGCCCTCGACAGGGCGGCGGACTGGAACGACTTCCGCCAGGCGGCCGCCCTGTTCGACGTGCCCTCGCAGAACCTGATCTACGCGGACACCGACAACAACATCGGTTACACGCTGCCCGGCAGGATCCCCACGCGCTCCTCCGTGGACGACGGCTCCGTCCCGGCGCTCGGCTGGAGCTCGAAGTACCGCTGGACCGGCTTCATCAAGCAGAACGAACTGCCCTACGAGTACGACCCCAAGCGGGGCTACATCGTCACCGCCAACCAGGCCGTGGTCGGCAAGGACAAGTATCCGTACACGCTGACCACGGACTGGGGCTTCGGCACCCGCAGCCAGCGCATCACCGACCTGATCGAGTCCAAGATCAAGGACGGCGGCAAGATCTCCACCGACGACATGCGGCAGATGCAGCTGGACAACAGCAGCGAGATCGCCAAGCTCCTCGTGCCGAAGCTGCTGAAGATCAACCTCGACGACAAGAACGTGCGCGACGCGCAGAAGCTGCTGGAGGGCTGGGACTACACCCAGGAGTCCGACTCCGCGGCGGCCGCGTACTTCAACGCCGTCTGGCGCAACATCCTCAAGCTCGCCTTCGGCAACAAGCTCCCCAAGGAGCTGCGCGTCAAGGGACAGTGCCTGTGGGTCGACAAGGTCGACAGCACCGGCCCGGTCGACGACGACAGCAAGGTGCGCGAGTGCGGCGACCGCGACGCCGACCAGGCGCAGCCGGACGGCGGCGACCGCTGGTTCGAGGTCGTGCGCACCCTCATGGAGAAGCCGGACAGCGACTGGTGGAAGACCCCCAAGTCGGGCACCCGTCCCGCGGCGAACAACCTGGACCAGCTCCTCGCCCGGGCCATGATCGACGCCCGCTGGGAGCTGACCGCCAAACTCGGCAAGGACATCGACACCTGGAGCTGGGGCCGGCTGCACCGGCTGTTCCTGAAGAACCAGACGCTCGGCACCGACGGCCCCAAGGCCCTGCAGTACATCCTCAACCGCGGCCCCTGGAGGCTCAGCGGCGGAGAGGCCACGGTGAACGCGACCGGCTGGAACGCCGCCGGCGGCTACACCATCGTCTGGGTGCCGTCCATGCGGATGGTCGTCAACCTCGCCGACTTCGACAAGTCCAGGTGGATCAACCTGACCGGCGCCTCCGGGCATGCCTTCAGCGCCCACTACACGGACCAGACGAGCCTGTGGGTCAAGGGCGAGCTGCTGCCCTGGTCGTTCTCGGACACGGCGGTCGACAAGAGCACGAGCGACACACTCGTCCTCAAGCCGTGAGCCTCCTGCGGCGTCCGTGAGGTCCTGAGGGACCCCGGTGGCCCGCAACGGAGAACGGCCCTCCACGCGCACGCGTGGAGGGCCGTTTCTCATAAGGGCGCGTCCCGGTCAGGTGCTCGCGAAACGGCGTACACCGGAAGGCGTCACCACGGCGTGCACGGGCCTGTCGTGGGCCTCCGCCGGGACATGCGCGACGACCTCCGAGTCGTACAGCAGCACCACGAGGCGGGGATGCACACCCGCGCGTTCCAGACGGGCCAGTACCCGGTCGTACGAGCCTCCGCCGCGTCCCAGCCGCATCCCGCGGGCGTCGACCGCCAGACCGGGCAGCAGGACGACGTCCGCGGCCGTCACGGCGTCCGGGCCCAGACGGGCGCCGGAGGGCTCGAAAAGCGCCATCTTCCCGCCGTGTCGGACCCGGGCGAGGGAGTCCGGGCCGGCGTACTCGCCCCAGTCGAGGTCGTTGTCGGGCAGCAGCGCGGGGAGCAGCACCCGCACGCCCCGCACGCGCAGCGTGTCCAGCAGTGCCGTCGTACCCGGCTCGCTCCCCACGGAGACGTACGCCGCCACCGCGCGCGCATGCGCCAGTTCGGGCAGGTCCAGGGCGCGCTCCGCCAGTGCGCGGCCCGCTTCGTCGACGTCATCGTCCGTCAACCTGTTCCTCACCGAGAGGAACTCCCGCCGCAACATTCGCTTGTCACGCTCGCTCGTGCGTCCGTCGTGTTCCACGGGTCGTTCTCGCACCCTTCTTGAATGCAGGCATAAAGGGTCAACCAATCGGAGCCACAGTTTCCCCACAAAGGCACCGGATAAGGTTGCGGGCATGACTCAGTCGCACCCCAGGATCAGCAAGGCTGTCATTCCCGCGGCAGGCCTCGGGACCCGGTTCCTTCCGGCGACGAAGGCCACTCCCAAGGAGATGCTGCCGGTCGTGGACAAGCCCGCGATCCAGTACGTGGT
>NZ_JBEYYJ010000018.1:0-35591 GCF_040645475.1 Streptomyces sp. NPDC046759
CCGAGGGCGGGGACCGTGCGGCGGTGCTGGCCCGGTTCGTGTCGGACCTGTCGGCCGAGGACGAGCGACTGCTGGAGCGGCTGTTGCACGGCGACTCGCCCGACCAGGGCTGAGGCTACTTCCAAACGCCGCTCACCGGGCGGGTTGTGTGGCGACGCCGGGTTCGGCGGTCAGCAACGGGCGCAGGGCGCCGCGGCTGAGGGCGGCGATCAGCGGGGCGGTCCAGCGGCGCAGCGCGAGGCTGGTGAGGTAGGCGACGGGCAGGGCGAGAACCGCCGAGCCGAGGACGTCGTGGGGGTAGTGGGCGCCGACGTAGACCCGGGTGAAGCCCTCCACCAGGGCGAACACGGCGGCGATGGCGCTCAGGCGGCGGTCCAGGAGGAACAGGGCGGCCACGGTCGCGGCGGCCACGGTGGAGTGCCCGCTGGGGAAGGCGTAGTCCGACGGGGCCGGGCAGGAGTCGACCAGGTAGGCGTGGGGCATCGACCGGCAGGGCCGCACCTCGCCGACGATCTTCTTGACCACTTCGGCGGCGGCGAACGCGGTCACGACGGCGACCGGCGCGGCCAGTGCGACGGTCATCGCCTCCGTACCCCGGCGCCGTGCGCTCCACCAGCCCATGACCATGAGCACAGCGAAGACCCCCAGACCGAGGTTGGTCCACACCTCCATGGGGGCGTTGAGCCACTTCGTGTCGCGGGCGAAATCGGTGACCGACGTGAACAACGAGCCGTCGATGCCTGACCCGTCGAAGGCCAGTCGGACAGTGGCGGCCGCGGTCATGGGCACGTCCTTCCTTCCGTGTCAGCACGAGGCGACGCGGAAACGGCCCGGCGCCGCCGGTCGATACCCACGCCCACGATGGCAGGCTGATGACATCGCGGTGAATCAGTGGTGGCCGTCAGACCAATCTACTACATGTTGTAGAAAGTGAGCCCGTGGCCGGCCCCGGAGGACTGCGGAGACCTCGTGAAGGCCGCCGATCACCCCGCGCTCCCCGGCGCGTTCCGGCGCGCGCCGTTCCACAGCGCGCGCCGTCCGGTACGTCGGGCCCCTTACGGCTGCCGGCCGGGGCCGTTGAAGGCGGGCGTCGGACCGGGTGACGTGCCGCCGGTGGTGCCACCGCCGGTGGTGCCACCGTCAGTGGTGCCACCGTCGGTGGGGCCGCCGATCAGTCCGCCGCCGCCCGCGCCACCGGCCCCACCACCGCCCGTCCCGCCGGCGGTGGTGCCGCCGACGGTGGTGCCGGAGGTGTCGGTCGGGGCCGGGCCGATGCAGATCTTCTTCCGGTGATGGCACGGCCGGGGGGCGGGCCTCGGCCTGACCGGTGCGGACGGGCTGGCCGACGGGGTGCTCGCGGTGGGGGAGGGGGTGGCCGACGGGGCACCGTACTCATCGGTGCCCTGGCCCAGTTGCGGCGCGGGCGGGAACTGCTGGACGGGCTGTCCCTGGAGGGCCGCCGTCATGTAGCCGGTCCACACCTCGGTGGGCATGTCGGCACCGAAGACCTTGGAGAAGCCGCCGACGCCCTGCATCGACTGCAGGCCGGCCTTGTGCGGGTCCTCCTTGAACATGGCCACGGACGTGACCAGTTGCGGCGTGTAGCCGATGAACCAGGCGGACTTGTAGTCGTCGGTGGTGCCGGTCTTGCCGGCCGCCGGGCGGCCCAGAGCCTGGGCGTTGGTGCCCGTTCCGTTCTCGACGACGTTCTGCAGGACGTCGGTGACCGCTCCTGCGGTCGAGGCGGACATGGCCGTGGTGCCCTTGGGCTTGTCGAAGCCGGGCAGCTGCTGGCCGTCGGCGAGGACCTTGGTCACCGAGTACGGCTCGTGCTGGACGCCGCCGTCGTCGAACGTGGCGTACGCGTCGGCCATGCGGATCGCCGAGGGGGTCGAGGTGCCGATGTAGAAGCCGGGGGTGTCGTACTGCAGGCTCTTGCGCAGCAGGCCCGCCTTGAGGGCCTCGTTCTCCACGTTGTCGTAGCCGACGTACTCGCCGAGCTGGACGTAGGGGGTGTTGACCGACTGCTCCATGGCCTTGCGCAGGGTGATGTAACCCCACTTGGTGGGCACGTCGTTGCGCTGGTGGAGGAGGCCGGTGGGATCGCCGGGGTCCGGCAGTTCCCGGCCCTGCTGGTTCTTGATGGTGATCCCGTCGTCTCCGTTGAACTTGGAGTCGGGGGTGATCGGTGACGCCGGCTGGCCCGGCGACAGCACGGCGCCGTGCTCGAGGGCGGCTGCCAGATCGATCGGCTTGAAGGTGGAACCGACCGGCACACCGGTGGCGTCGGCGTTGTCGGTCCAGTGGCCCTTGTCCCAGCCCGGCCCGCCGTACAGGGCCTTCACCGCGCCGCTCGACGGATCGATCGACGCCGCGCCGACCTGGACGTCCTTGTCGGCCGAGCGGTGCTTGGGGTCGAGGTGCTTCTTCTCCATCGCCGCGACGGACGCCGACAGCGCGTTCACCTTCTTCTTGTCGAAGGTGGTGTAGATCTGGTAGCCGCCGCGGCCGAGCTGCTGGTCGGAGAGGGACGAGTGGGCCTCGACGTACTTCTTCGCGGTGTCCACCAAATAGCCGGTCTGCCCGGACATCCCCGCCGACGGCGTGTAGGGCTTGGGCGTGGGGAACCCGGCTGCCAGGTACTGCTGTTCCTGCGCCTGGCTGATCTTGTGGATGGTGGCCATGCGGCTCAGCACGTACTTCCAGCGCGCTGCGGCCTGGGCCTTGGCCTGCGGGTCGGTGTCGGCGTGCATCAGCAGGCTCGGCTCGTTGACCGTGGCGGCGATGAACGCGCCCTGGCTGACGGTCAGCTCGGAGGCGTGCTCGTGGTAGTAGGCGCGGGCCGCGGCCTCGATGCCGTAGGCGTCCCGGCCGTAGTAACAGCTGTTCAGATAACCCTGCAGGATCTGCTGCTTGGTCATCTGACCGCCGATCTTCAGGGAGATCATGATCTCCCTGAGCTTGCGGGTGACCGACTGGTTCTGGTTGAGGTAGGTGTTCTTCACGAACTGCTGGGTGATGGTGGAGCCGGACTGCACCTCGCCGCCCGTGGCCATGTGGTAGACGGCGCGGAGCATGCCCTGCGTGTCGATGCCGGGGTCGGTGTAGAAGGTGGCGTTCTCCGCGGCGAGGAAGTCCCACTGCACCAGCTTCGGGACCTGGGCGAGGTCGACGTTCTGCCGGTTGGTCGACCCCTGCGTGGCCATCACCGAGCCGTCGGACCAGTAATAGGTGTTGCTCTGCTTCTGGGTGCTCGGATTCGCGCCGGGGATCGTCGTGGTGGCGTAGGCGTACCCGAACAGACCCAGCAGGCCGCCGACGAACAGCAGGAACGTGCCGGTCACCTGCTTCCACGAGGGCAGCCACCGCCGAAGGCCCTGCCTGCCGGCCCTCGGGTAGTCGATGAGACCGCGCCTGCCGCCGCGCCCGGCGCCCGGGTCCGGCGCGCGCCGGCCGGAGCGACCGGCGTCCGCACGCCGCGTGCCCGCCGCGCGGTGGCCCCGCCCGCCGTCGGCCCGGGCGGCCCTGCGCGCCTGGGCACGGCCGCCCCCCGGTATGCCGTCCGGGTCGGCCGGGACAGCCCTCCCCGACGGTCGGCGCCGGTGCTCACTCATACTCGCCACTCCTCAGCCAGGCACGGGCCCGCCCGCCACCGGACCGGCCCACCGGCCCGCCGTTGCGCGGCGCGGGGGACCTGGCCCGGGGCGGGCTGACGCTCCCGACGACGTTCTACAAGTTGTAAGACTATGGGGTGCCGGGCGGACCACGGCAAGCGCCCATGGGCGACGTCACACGGCGCCGCCGAGGAGGATGTCACACGGCGCCGCCCCGGAGGACGGCTGACGGCGCCGCCGAGGAGGATGTCACACGGCGCCGCCGAGGAGGACGGCCGACGGAAAACGTCGAGGGACGTCGGAAGCGGGTCCGCGTCAGGCGCCGGCGGCCGTGACCACGGCATCGGTGGCGAAGCCGAGCAGCAGGCCCAGGAGGATGCACCAGGTGGTGAGCGTCTTGAGTCCGGTCCTGCGGGCGACGGCCAGCAGCTCGATGACCACGTAGAGGATGGATCCGGCGGCCAGGCCGAGGAACGCGATCGACAGGGTGTCGTTGACCAGGTGCTGGCCGACGAGCGTGCCGAGGAAGGTGGGACCGCCACCGATGAGGCCGAGCAGAAGCAGGGAGGACCAGGACGGGCGTTCGCCCTCGGCGGCCAGGGGCGCGACGATGCCGAATCCCTCGGTGGCGTTGTGCAGGCCGAAGCCGGTGATCAGCAGCACGGCGAGGGACAGCTCACCCTGGGCGGCGGAGTTGCCGATGGCCAGTCCCTCGGCGAAGTTGTGCAGGCCGATACCGGTGGCGATCATGAGTGCCAGCGAACCGGCCTGGCTGCGAGTGCGCGGTGCCAGCTCCGCGCTGGTGGCGGCCCCGGGGCCGGGCCGCCGTGATCCGGCGGCACGGCGGCGGGCGATCCAGGCGTCGTAATGGACGAGCCCGGCCAGCCCGATGGTCAGGCCGAGGGCCAAGGTGGCGGCGCCGGAGGCGACGGTCGTCCAGTCGTGCCTGGTCAACGCCTCGTCCGTCGGCTCCCAGGCGTGGGTGAGGACGTCCCATACGAGGAAGACCAGGATGCCGATGGCCACGGCGTTGAGTCCGGCGCGCAGGCGCGGGGTGGGAGTGCGGAGGCGGCCGAGAGGGAGGCCGAGGTAGATGGTGAAGCCTGCGATGGCGCCGAGCAGGGCGATGTTGGCGCTGGACATGGGGACTCTCCGGTCTGACGTGCACAGGAAGCCCCCAGAAGCTAAGTCAGGGAAGGCTTGCCTAACAACCTCGGGCAGGTCGTTTCAGGAAAGCTTGGCCGAGTCATTGCCTCGGCGCGCGGCGCCGGCAGCCGCGCGAGGGGGCGAACGACGGCGGCTTCGGCCCCGCCGGCGCACACGTCGTCGGCGAAGGGCCGGAGCTCTTCAGAGGCTGAGCGTGATCGCAGCGGCCAGGCCGCCGAGACCGAGGGCGAAGCCGGCCTCTTTCCAGCCGCCGTCACCCCAGCGGAAGAAACGGTCGGCCGCCAGCCGGCCCGGACCGGTCGCGGCGACACCGAGGGCGACGACGGCGATGCAGACGCTGTATTCCACGCCGCCGTCGGTTTCCCACAGGCCGTGGGCACCGGTGACCGTGGCCATCGCGTTGATCATGACGCCGATCAGGGCGGCAGCCGCCAGCGGCGTCAGCAGGCCGAGGGCCAGACCCAGGCCGCCCAGCAGCTCGGACAGTCCCCCGATCGCGGCGAAGAGCTTGCCCGGGTGATAACCCAGGACCGCGAAACCCTTGCCGGTCGCCGTCAGGCCCCGGCCTCCGAAGAGCCCGAAGACTTTCTGAGCGCCGTGGGCGGCCATCAGCAGGCCGAAGGTCAGCCTGATGAGCAGCAGTCCGCAGTCGGCGGCGGTGGGCACCGCAGCGGTGGTGGGACGCGCCACCGGTTCACTGGAACCAGCAGGACGGTTCAGGATGCGCTTGGTCGACATGACGATGCTCCGGTTGAACGCCAGAACGGGCGTTTTCCCCAGCTCGGCCAGATCCCGAGCAACCGGTGACGAGTGAGCCCCGCGCGGTTCGCAGAGCGTCTCCCCCTGCACGATGCTCCGCTTCGGGCAGCGTCGTGCACCTTCTCCGCGATGCTCCGCTTCGGGCAGCGTCGTGCACCTTCGCGGTGGCCCGCGCGGGCGGGCGGCCGGCGTCGCGTCAGTGGTCCTGCGCCATCGCGTCATCACGATCGGGGTCGCTCGGGCCCAGCCGCACACAGCACTCCCCCGGCTCGGGGGCCAGGACGGCCTGGACGCCGTTGACCTCCAGGCCGTCGAGGTAGCCGGACAGGAAGGCCTGGTTCATGCCGCACACCAGCTCCGGGGCCTTCCCGGCCAGCGGGTGGAAGGGACAGTTGCGCAGCCGGAGCCGGGTGGGGGATTCCCGGACGGGTTCGTAGCCGTACCGGTCCAGCAGTCGCTCGCAGGCGGTCAGCCCGCGCTCGGGGCCCAGACGTCCGGGACGGGTCTCGTCCCGTGCGGCCTCGCCCAGCCGCCGGCCGCGATGTCCGGCGGTCCGCATGGCCGCCTGTGTGGCGTTCTCGTCGGCGCCCTCGGTGAGGACGGCGTCCAGGAGCAGGTCGGCCAGGAGTTCGTGGCGCCGGTCGGGGATGTTCACGGTGATCTGGGCGTCGGTGGGTTCGTACACCTTGGGCTGCCTGCCGACCTTGCGGATCCCGCCCGGCGTTTCGTAACGCGCGCGCAGCAGGCCGGCGTCGACGAGCTTGTCGAGGTGGAAGGCGGCGAGCTTGCGGGAGATGCCGACGCTGGCAGCGGCCTCGTCCCGGGTGACGGCGCGGCCGGCACGCCGGATGAAGGCGAACATGCGCCGGCGCGAGTCCTCGCTCAGGACGCTGACGGAGTCGATGGCGCCGTCGGCCCCGTCGGCCTGCGCGGTCGTATCAGAAGCCACAGAACCACGGTAACTCCCATCGCCGCGGGCACAAGTGTTCTTTTGGCTCACTGTCCTGCACGTTGTGACGGCCTCTCGCAATAAGACCAAGATGTGTTGGTGAAACTGGGGAAGGTTGCGATGGCCGGTGAGTCACAGCTTCAGGCGAAGCGCCCAGGGAGAGCGCCTGCGCAGGCGGCGGACGTTCCTGTGACGCTCGAACGCTCGGGTGCGCTGGTACTCCAGGGCACTCCTGTGACAGCTGTGCCCTGTCCACGGCAGCGATGGCAACTACAACGGGGCTTCAGGGTGGGGCATGAGAACTGAACACAGGGTGGGGCGCGGTCGTCGTCGAGGCGGTGTGAAAACACGCACGTGGCTGGCGCTGGGGGCGGTCGTCGCCGGCGGCGGCGTGGCTGTGGCGACCGTCGCGATGGCCGGATCGGGCGGCCGCGCCGGGGTGTCGGCCGTGCCGGGGCCGGTCAAGACGCATGTCCACTCGCTGTCCCTGACGGGGGCCGGCGCGTCGCTCAAGACGCTGGGGGCCCGGTCCACGGCACCGTTCAGCATGGTGGGCGTCACCTGGAACGGTGCGCACGCCAAGCTGCGCGGCACGGTGGAGGTGCGGACCCGTTCCGCTGCCGACGGCCACTGGACGTCATGGCTGAAGATGCAGCAGCCGGACGACCTCCCCGACGCCGCCGAGCTGAACCGTCCCGGTGTGCGGGGCGGGATGTCGCCCATGTGGTCGGGGCCGTCGAACGGCATCCAGGTCCGCGCGAGGGGCGCGGGCAAGGCGACCGCGCTGCCCACCGGGCTGCGGGTGGACCTGGTCGACCCGGGCAAGTCCGCCACCGGCGGGACGCAGGGCTCGGGCATGGGCCTGGCGGCATACGCCCTGGACGCGACCGCCACCGACACCGCGACGCCGACGGACAGCGTCGCCCCGACCGGCAGCGCGACGGCCACAGCAGGGGGCGACGCTTCCGGCACCCCGGCCGCGACGGACTCCGCGTCGCCCACGGACACCACGACGGCCACGGAGCCGGCCTCCGTCCCGCCGTCCACCGCAACCTCCGCCTCCACCGGAACCTCGGCCGCGGCATCCGGCTCCGCTTCCGTCTCGCCGAGCGCGTCCCCGACGTCCTGGCCCAGCCAGCTTCCGTCGCTGTCGGAGGCGTACCCGTCCTGCACGGCCTCCTCGGCGAGCCCGTCCCCCTCGGCGTCGCCGACCCCGCCGGACCCGATGCCGGCCGCGACCACCTCCACGGTGACGCCGCCCACCGTGGTCACCCGGGCCGGCTGGGGCGCGGACGAGTGCGCGCGGGAATCGGGTTACCCGACGTACGGGTCGGGGGTGAAGGTGATGTTCGTCCACCACACGGACACCACCAACAACTACTCCTGCGCCGACTCCCCGGCGATCGTGCGCGGCATCTACGCCGAGCACCTGAACCAGGGCTGGCGCGACCTCGGTTACAACTTCCTCGTCGACAAGTGCGGCACCATCTTCGAGGGCCGCTTCGGCGGTATGGCGCTGCCGGTCGTGGGCGCCCAGACCTACGGCTTCAACACCAACAGCATGGGCGTGGCCGCCATCGGCACGTACACCGACCTCAGCGGCGGCGACTCCACGGCCAGTACCTTCGGCGGGGCCGCGCCGAGCCAGGCGATGCTGGCCTCCATCGCCCGCATCGCGGCCTGGAAGTTCGGCATGACCGATGTGAACCCGGGCACCGCCACCGCGTCGCTGCCCGAGGGCGCCTCCGACAGTTACGGCTTCAAGCTGGGCACCAGCTACAGCTTCAACGCGATCTCCGGGCACCGCAACGGCTTCGCCACCGACTGCCCCGGCAACCAGCTCTACAACGCCCTGAGCACGATCCGCTCCTACGCGGCAGGCCCGGTCGGCGCGGTCTCCGTCACCGGGATGTCCGGCGGGGCGACCAAGTCCGGGACGAGCTACTACACCAAGGGCGCGGCCACGGTGAGCTGGACGACCGCCACGCCGTCCGCGGTGATCTCCGGCTTCGACGTCCTGGTCGACGGCAAGGCCGTGGCGCACACCTCCGGCTCCGCCCGCTCCGCCTCGATCTCTGTCGCCCCCGGCAGCCACACCGTCCAGGTGCGCGCCACCCACGTCCGTGGGACGACCACGCTGTCCGGCTCGGTCACCCTGGTCGGCGACACGACCGCGCCCACCTTCCCGACCACTGCCGGCGTGAACGTACGCACCGGCACGGTGAACTCCACCTCGGTCCCGGTCACGGTGACCTGGAAGGCCGCCGACAACGCGGCGCTCGCCAAGGTCATGGCGACCTCGCCGTCCTCGGCCACCTTCGGCCCGACGGTGACGTCCTGGAACACCACGGCCAAGCCCGGCTCGTCGGACCTGTTCGCCCTCAAGGGGTACGACGTGGCCGGTAACTCCGCGGGCTCCTCCGTCTACCGGACGCCGAACATCATCCAGGAGACCTCCACCACCCGGACCGGCACCTGGACCCACCGGAGCAGCACCAGCTACCTGGGCGGCTACTCCTACAGTTCCTCGTCCGCCGGCGCCTCGATCAGCTGGACCTTCACCGGACGCTCGGTGGCCTGGATCGTCTCCCGGGCCTCCACCTCGGGCCAGGCGTACATCTACGTCGACGGCGCCAAGGTCACCACGGTGGACCTGAAGTCCGCCACGACCCTCTACCGCCAGGCGATCTGGACCAAGACCTGGTCGAGCTCCGCCAAACACACCCTGAAGATCGTCGTGGTCGGCACCTCGGGCCGCCCGACCGTCACCACCGACGGCATCGCGACCATCGGCTGACCGACCACACCTCACGCAGCAGCCCCGTGCCGACAAGTTCCTGTGGGCGCGGGGCTGCTGGGGGTTCATCCGGATCGGCCGTCTCCGAATCAGCCGCCGGGCAGAAGCCTGTGGGCGCAAAAGGAATCAAATGCGATCTGCAGCGATTCCGATTTCGCTGCCGCTGACTGGCTGCTGAAGAATGGAAACCTGACTCTCGTCGCTTTCTCGAAAGATGCGCTCGACGCGCTCGACGAATTGAGGGAATCGCGTCTCCTGATCGTCATACGGTGCTGCGTAAGTACGGTAAAGCGTGAGCTCTACTTCGAGGCGTGACCTGAAGTCCATCACGGAGAGCATCTGCTCCCGGTAGCCCGTCACCTGCAGCGACCCCTCGATCAACACGCCAGCACCTCCCAGGGCGGCGATTGCCCAGCGCGGTGCTGGCGTGGCAGCTGCCACGACCACGCCAGTCGAGAACGTGAGAGAGCAGATGCGCAGGCGGTGGTCAAGTGGCGCCATGACCCGCCGTTGAACTTCCACCAGACGGTCGGCGCCACGCCCTTGCCATTGCCGGGCGGCACCATGCGGTAGTCGAAGAACGCCCCCGTCAGCGGCGCCGACTCGGCGTTGCGCGGTGGTGTAGGTGACCCAGGTTCTGCCCGGACTCCGTGGAGATCGGTTCATCACCAGGTCGCTCGAACCGGTGAACCTGGAAGGCGACATCCACTGGGTGGAGGACTTGATCTGGGGCGTCATCGGCGAGGGATACGGGCTGATGGGCTGGTGGCTGGGACGGATGGGACACGCGGTGCCTCGTCGCTACTGCGCTTCTCGGCCACCGCAGCATTGCGGTCGTACGGTCCACAGTGTCTCGGCAGCGTTGTGACGAGACACGGGGAGGGAAAACGCACGTGGCGTGGGAGGAGTGGGAGCAGCTCAAGGCCGCGGCGGCCGACCGGCACTCCGCACGGATGCAGCTCAACCAGCTGCCCGGCGACCAGAACGGCCCGCGTTCGGGCGGTAGGGGCGCTTCCGGCAGGCTCCGGTCCGACAAGAAGGCGTGGTCCGCAGCCTGCGAGGCCGTAGGCGACTTGCGGGACAACATCGGCAAGGCGCTGACGAAGCTGGAGCACTGCACGACAGGGCTCGGCAACGGCTCCGGCTGTTCAACTGCGGCAGCCCAAAAGAGCGTGTACGACTCCTGGGAACGCCGCGTGAAGGACATCGGCGAGCTATGCGACGGGCTCGCCGGCGTGCTGGGAAAAGTGGGACATGACCAGCTGAGGACCGACGAGGCCATCAAGGCCGAGATCGCTGGGCTGAAAGTCCACTCCGCGGACACTTCCGGCTCCGGCGGCACGGGCAAGGGCCGGTGATCCGGACGCATGGACCTCGAGAGGCTCCAGGCCATCGACCCTTCCGAGTACGCGGACGCAGCGGGCGGATACCGCACGATCAGTGACATGGCCGACGCGGCCAAGGACCGCATCGACGAGCAGATCACCAAGGTCATGCAGGAGGCCAACGAGGGCGAGGCGGCGGACGCGGCGCACAGGCAGCTGGCCAAGCTGTCGCAGAACTTCCACTACACCCAGGTCGAATGCGGCCTGATCAGCGGAGCACTCACCGGTTTCTCGTCCGAGATCGCCGCCCCACGCCGCCGCCTGCTCGAGGCACTTGATGACGCGAAGGCGCTGTCGTACACCGTCGACGCAAACGGCAGCGTCGCGTACCCCGCCGGTGGCGAGAACGAACTGACCGGAGAGGAGATCGCCGGCGGCACGGTCACCGGGTTCAACGGCATCTACAGCCGCGGACCCGGCCCGGACATGACCGGCCTGCGCAGCCCCAACCCGAACCGTGCGAAGGCCCAGGACATCGCCGACCGCATCGCCCACGCTGTGCAGGAAGCCACGGAGATCGACGACCGCTACAGCAAGGCACTGGAAAAACTCAGGGCCGCACCGGGGCTGACGGTCGACACCAAGACGTGGACGGACGTGGCCGCCGATGCCGACGCCGTCAGCTCGGCGGCAACCCAATACCTTCTGGACCACGTCCCCATGGACAAGTCGCCGGCCGACATCACCAAGTGGTGGGACAGCCTCAGCGATGAGGAGCGGGATGAGTACAAGAGGGCTTTTCCTGAGGCCATCGGGAGCCTGGATGGCATACCGGCGGTCGTGCGTGACGAGGTGAATCGCGAGAACATCCAGATGCTGATTGCGAAGCTCGAAGGTCAGCGCGACGACGACTCCGAGAGGAAGCTGGGTGGCTTGAAAGCCATCCAAGAGAAGCTTCTCGCAGGCAGTGACCCACCCATGTATCTCCTGGGCATCGGCGATGAGGGTAATGGCAGAGCGATTGTTGCCTACGGGAATCCGGACACAGCAAAGAATGTCTCTGCCTATGTTCCAGGGCTCACCACGAGGCTTGACGAGGATTTCGCTGGCGGGACAATGAAGCGTGCCCAGGACACGGCCCTGTCAGCTAGGGAAATCTCCCCGCAGAGCTCTACTTCGTCAATCGTCTGGCTTGGTTATGACGCACCCCAGCTCAGTGCGGATGACTTCCTGAGCAGCAGGAGCGTCATGTTCAGGGACGATGCTGAGGTGGGAGCACCCGCTTACAACCAATTCATGGCTGGGATTTCGGCGACACACGAAAACGGCGATCCCCACATCACAGCCATCGGCCATTCGTACGGATCACTCACCGTTGGCCTTGCGGCCCAGAAGAAAGGTGGCATCCCAGGAGCCGATGACATCATCCTCGTGGGCAGCCCGGGGACAGGGGCAAATTCTGCGGACCAGTTGAACGTAGGTAAGGGACACGTGTTCGTGGGCGCGGCCGAACACGACGTCGTCACTGGACTTCCTTCCAAGGGGCAGGTCGCTGGCGGGGTCGTCGGGGGTGTTTTAGGGGCTTGCGCAGGCGCGCCCGAAGTCGGTGCTGCAGCTGGTGCGAGCGCGAGTGATCCGGACGGCGACGATCTCTGGTTCGGCAAGGATCCTGCCAGCAAAGCTTTCGGTGCTACGCGGTTCGTCGTGAGTGACGGGCCTACGATTTTCGAGGATCACGGGAAGATGAAAGCCCACTCCAATTACTTCAATCCTGCAAAAGATCAGATGTCGGCGGACAATATTGCAAGGATTGTTGTCGGCAGATCTGGCGAGATCGTTCGGGAGCGGCCGCGGTGAGAACTGTATACCCTGGAATTCTACTTGGAGCCTTGCTGTTGACTGGATGCAGCTCTTCGAGCGGAACTTCTGTAGGTGACTCGAAAAAAATGAACATGCAAGAGGCTGCAGAGCATGCCGACGAGATCCTTGACGGCACGTTCGCCGCGATCAAGCCGACAGTTCATTGGACCCATGGCGAGTCAACTGAAGGTAGTTGTGACGTATCGAGGCGGCGGGCAGTAATGACTGTCATTTCGGAGGCGCGGAGGGGAAGCTTCCTGGGTGTGGTGGAGCGCTACTGGAAATCGCAAGGATACAATCAGATCGGCGTGAGCCGGAACATGAAAAGTCCGGCCATGTATTTTAAGACGCCAGATGGATTTAACGTGCGTCTCTTGATCGGCGACAACGGGCAGGCGTTCTTCGAAGTGGCAACACCATGTGTGGAAAGGTCATCGGTCTCGCCACCCGCCTCGAAGACAGTTGGACCGAATTATGCAGGAAAGCCGATTCCGGACCCGAATGTCCACTCCGACTTCTGGTCATCCGGTGGTCCCGTTCCCTCGTCCTCCTCGATAGGGTCGTGACGAAGCGAAGGAAGCCAGGGCCATCGACAGTGGACGGGCCTTTGGAACTCCGCGCCGTGGAACCCGCTGACGCCGGTGGAGGGCGCGGCGGGCGACCCCGCATCTGGGAAGGCCACGGAGATTCCCGATGTGACAACCGTCAAGCAGGACGGGCACGAAAAAGGGCACCGCAGAGGCCCGGGCCGTGCCCATCCTCGGTGAGCCGCGGCTCGGCGTTCCGGCACGAGGGCGCGTGCGTGCACGCGCGGTCGCCCTCCGGTAGCCCCACGGTGCCCCGCAACACTGTTGCGGGGCACCGCCGTTTCCTTGTAGGAGGTCGGCGATTCAACGCTCATCCACGTTGCATCGACCGATTCGGCGACACAAGCTCGTCCCGGATGACCAGATCCCCCTCAGCCCCGCCCGATCGCATGCACCAGATCACGCCACTTCGGCCCCTTTCGCGTTGCGCCTGCAACTTGGGATGCGAGAGGATGTTCGATGCACTGTGGGCTCTGGACGTCGCAAGGTGAAGCAGCGGCGATCGAGTAGCCCCAGCACACAACACGCTTACGGGGTGGGTGGATGAAGTTCGACATGGGGTCGACGACCCTGTCGCAGCTCGGGAAGAGCACCGTCGGCTCAAGCGACGACCTGGGCACGCTGATCAGGTTGCTGATCCAGGCTGCCGAACCGCTGGAGGGTAAGTTCAACGGTGCCGGCAAGGCCGCGTTCGACACGTTCAAGGCGCATGCCGACGAGATCACGGCGGAGCTGAACAGCTCGCTGGGCGCGATCCTCGGCGGCCAGTCCGGTATGGACACGGCGTTCGGCAGTGGTGACGTGGAGTTGGGCGACAACGCACACCAGAACATGGGTGCTGCCAACTTCGACGCCGCCCGATTCGGTGCGCGATAACCGCCCTGGAAGAGCAACTCAACGCTGAAGCCGTCGTTTTCAAGGGGGACTCGATCATGGCTCAGAATCAGGACCGCCGCTCGTACGACACCGGCGCCTCCGCCGACGTACAGACCAGCCTGTCCGGAATCATCGGCCAGTTGGAGCGCGTGCTGACCGACCGCGACCGGGCGGTCAAGGCCGCGATGGCCGACTTCCGGGCCGATGGTGTCTCGGACGAGTACCACGGCAAGGAGGTCCGCTGGCACAAGGCGGCAGCCGAGGTGCGCGAGATCATTCGTCTGGTGCGCAACACGCTGGAGCAGAACGACGGCACCGCTCAGGCCACCCTCGCCAAGGCGAAGGCAGCGGTCGACAACATCGGCTGACCGGCGGTTGGCGGTGTCCCTCTCCGCTCCCGTCGGCCGCTCGCCCGTACAGGCCATGCATCTGTAGCCTGCGCGACCATGGCTGACATGTTCGAGCTGATGCTTGCGTTGGACTTGCGTGACGAGTTGTCGGCGGGGGAACTCACGGAGCTGCGATGGCATCTGGGAGCGGGCCCCCAGCCGGACACACTCCGTATCGTCACCGAATTTCCGGTCGTGGAAGAGGACGAAGACGGAGAGTTCGTCATCGAGGATCATCCTGAGCCCCTTCTCGGTCAGCAGGGTGGTGGCTACAAGGTTGGGGGCGCACTTGTCTCCGTGCTGCTGCGTCGGCAGGACACGGGGCAGGAGGGCTGGGCGCTGACCAGTCGGCAGGAGATCCATCCGGACGATTTCGAGCGCACTGGTGAACTCCTCAGCTGGCTCGCGGCAAAGGCCAGCGAGCGGCACCGAGGCTGCGACGGCGATGTCCATCTGGGATGGATCCGGTTCTACGAAGAGCCCCGGCCGGCACCGTTGGTGGTGCGTGACGGCGCGGTCGTCTGGCCGTCGTAGATCCGTTTTCGCGCCGTAGGCTGGTGTGATGGGGGTGTCGATAGAGGTACTGATCGTGGACTGGCCGCGCGTGGAGGCAGCACCGCCCGGCGATCGTGAAGACCTGTTGACCGATGCCGCGTTCGGTGAGGCGTACAGCGACGATCTCTTCGAGCATGGCTGGTCGTGGTCCACGCAGCCGGATGAGGACTGGTTCGGCCGGTATGCCTTTCGGAACACGCACGGCTCGTACAAGCCGCACGTCTGGGCCGGTTTTCGGTGGGAGTACATGCGCGAGTTCGTCGAGCCGAAGGTGCGTGAGGTGGTGGACCGGTTCGTCGACACGTTGTTCTGGCACGGCCTGGAGGACGCCACCGGCGCCAGTTCGGGGCTCTCTGACCGGCCGTGCCCCTGGGACGCGGACCTCTCGCTGTGGTGTGCGACCGATCAGGTACCCCTGCTGGCTGGATGGTGGCGGCAGGCGCAAACTCACCTGGAAACCTTGCGCGAGCCATTCATTCAGCACGCCGCGGAGCCCGGCGGACGGATCGGTACGTTCGAGTCGTTTGCCGACCTTCTCACCGACTGGGGCGAGGTGGTCACGGAGGCAGAGCGCCGTGGCTGGGGCATCGTCGGCCTGCGCTGCTGACCGCTGCCCAGCCCCAGCCTCGTTGCGTCCGGAATCCGCACGGCGAGAAGATGTTCGACGAGCACCCGCGTGTCCAGCGAACCGGATTTGAGTGATGTCAGCCCAGGATTACGACAGTCAGCTTCTTGAGTCCGTGGCGGTGCGGCGTCGGCGGTTGCGTGATGCCGTGTTGTTCGGGGCGCAGCGGCAGCGGCGGACCGTGGACGAGCGGCTCGGGAAGGCGTTCGCGGGGGTGGTGATCGCCGCCGTGGTGTGTGCGGGGTGTGTGGGGTGGTCCTTCGTCGCGCACCGCGTGATCGGGAAGGCTCCGTACGGGACCCCTGTGCCTGTGTCAACGCCCGCCGGTCAGCCCACCGTTCCACCGCAGCCTGCGAATTCGGCCCGATGATAGGTTCGAACGCGTGATATCCCGGGGGACTGTGAGCCGTACGGCACTGAGTCGAGTCACGTTGGTCGGTGAGCGTCGGCGGGTGGATCTGGTGCTGCCGGCCCGGGAGCCGGTCGGGCTGCTGTTGCCCGAGGTGATGCGGCTGCTAGACGACAGGCTGGCCGAGCGTCCGCAGGACCGGCACCTGGTGACGGCCGACGGAAGTGCTCTGGAGCCGGATGCCACGCTGGAGTCGGCGGGAGTGCCCGACGGTGCTGTACTCCGGCTGGTCCGGATCGAGGACGCGCCGTCCGCGCCGGTGGTCCATGACGTGAGTGACGAGGCTGCCGGCGATCTGGATATGCGGGCGTGGCGGTGGGACGCGCGGGCGCGGCGGATCACGGCCGCCGGCGCGGGTGTGGTCTGGGCGTCGGCCGTCGGCTTCATGGCGCGTCAGGGGTTCGAGGCCGAGACCGCGGGATGGTCGCTCCTGGTGATCGCAGCGATGGCCGCGGTGGCCGGTGCGCTGCTGGGGCGGGCCGGGCACAAGGGGCTTGCCGCCGCTCTGGTCGTGGTGAGTGCCGCTGTGGGTGTGCAGGGCGCGTCGGCGCTTGCCGTAGCCCAGGGCTGGCCGGGAGCTGTGCGGTTGGCGGCGGTGCTCTCGGTCCTGGTGGTGGCGCTGTTGTTCCTCGGGTGGTTCTCGCCGTTCGGGCGGGGTGCGCTGGTCGGGGCAGGGGCACTGGCCGGGGCCGGGGCGTGCTGGGAGGTGGCGCTCGCGTTCCAGTCCGGCGGAGCCGGCACGGCCGGTTCGGCGCGTGCCGGGGCGCTGCTCGCCGTGGTGTCCGTCGTCGCGCTAGGTGTGCTGCCGCGGCTGGCGCTGGCCGCGTCGGGTCTGTCCGGGCTGGACGATCGGCGTTCCGCGGGCTCGTCCGTCGGCCGCTACCAGGTGGCGACCGCGTTGGCCGCCACGCATCGGGGGCTGGCGCTGGCGACGGTCGTCATCGCGGTCTGCGGTGCGGTCGCCGGCGTGCTGGCGGTGCGTACGGTGACGGTGTGGACGGTGTTGCTGGCTGTCGCCGTGGCGTTTGTCCTCGCGCTGCGGGCGCGTGCCTACCCGCTGGTGGCGGAGGTGGTCGTACTGCTCGCGGCGTCCATGGTGGTGGCGCTGCGGCTGGCCTGGTTGTGGCGGGAGCACTCGGGAGCGCCGGCACCGCTCGCCGTTCTCGGCGTGCTGGTCGTGGTGTCGCTGGGCGTGCTGGCCGTGCAGCCCGCCGAGCATGTCCGGGTTCGACTGCGCAAGGCCGGTGACGTGCTGGAGTCGGCTGGTGTGGTCGCTCTGTTCCCGCTGGTCCTCGGGGTGTTCGGGGTGTACGGGCGGCTGCTGGGCACCTTCGCGTGAGGTGGCGGTGATGGCGACTTCCGGCCGTTGGCAGGACGACGTGCTGCGTGAGCTGACCGGGGGCTCCGCCGACGAGGCGCGCGAGCAGCCTACGCCGGGCGACGCCCGGCCGCCCTTGCCCGTGCGCGATCCGGACGAGCAGCGTCCCAACCCGGGGCGGCCGCCCCGCGAACAACACACCACGGCGCAGGTCCCGCGCGATGACGAGGAGCGGTCCGCTCCGCAGACCCCGGCTCAAGCATCCCCGCGCCCCGTGCCCGAGGTTCCGCCGGCGCCGTCGGCCCAGACCCGCCCCGGTATCGGGTCCCCCGCTCCCGGTGTCGAGGCAGTCCCGCAGACCCCAGCGACGCCACCGAACGCATCCCCCGCCGTACGGCCGCCCCGCCAGGCCCGGCTGCCCATGGCGACGCCCGAGCCGGTGCCGACGCTCGACCCGCGCCTCGCCATAGCGCTCGGTTCGCCCCAGCACGGCGATTCGCTGGTCCGGCGTTCGAGCCGGTCGCTGCGCAAGCTGACCTCGTCGGCCGCGCACGAGGTCGCCGTGGAGAGTCGGCTGGGCAGCATGGTGCAGCAGCCGGTGACCACGGGCCGGGTGATCGCTGTGACGTCGATCCGCGGTGGCGTGGGCAAGACCACGACCGCCGCGCTGCTGTCGCGGGCTTTTAGCCACTACCGGCACGACCCCGTGCTCGCTCTGGAGGCGGACGCCGCCCTGGGCACGCTGCCGGTGCGCATGGGCGCTCAGTCCGTACGCTGGTCGTGCGTCGAGCTGTCCCGGATCCTCACTCCTTCGATGCAACTGACCGATGTCACGGGCTACTTGGTGCCGGTAGCGGACGGCGGCTGGCTGCTGCCCGCCAGTCAGGGGCGGGTGGGCGCCCCGCTGGACGTCGCGACCTACCGCACCGTGACGCTCGCGCTACGGCGTTACTTCGCCGTCACGGTCGTGGACTGCGAGACGTTGCCCGGCGAGGTGGCCCGCACGGCGATGGACACCGCGCACACGCGTGTGGTCGTCGCCCCTCTCACCGCCGAAGGGGTGGGCGGTACCCGGATCGTCCTGGACTGGCTCGGTGGGCTGCCGCATGCCGCGCTCGCCTCCACCGTCGTGGCCCTCACCTCGAACACTCCCGACGCGAACCTCGACCTGAAGGCCGCCACGGCCCACCTGCGGGAAACCGGAGTCACCCTCGTGCATCTGCCCTACGACCGGCACCTGGCCGGTGGCGGACCGATCATGCCCGATCGGCTGGGTGAGGCCACGCGCCGCGCGGCTACCCAGCTCGCCGCCGAGTCCCTGCAGAGGGCGGTGCGGGTGCGGTGACACAGCAACAGGTCCATCGCCCCGCCCGCTCGACGCGTCCGCTGCTCCCGCCCGTGGCCCGCACGATCGAACCTCCGCCGAACCTGCCGGAAGGCAAGACCGGCAGCCCGGCGACCGCGCTGTTGCCGATGGCCGGCGTCATGAGTTCGGTCGTGATGATGACGGTGATCCGTTCCAGCCAGTTCGCGGGCCTCGGCGCCGTCGTGCTCGTCATTGCGCTGCTGGGTGCGGTCGCTCTGTTCCTGTCGCAGCGTGGCAAGGCACAGCGCCAGCGGCGCGTTCAGCGTGAGCGGTACCTGGAGTACCTGGAGGAACTGCGGGCTGAGCTGGGCGCGGCCGAGCGAGAGCGCCGCCGTGTGGCCCGGGTTCTCCACCCCGCACCCACGGCACTGTACGACGTCCTGCGCGACCCCGCCCGGCTGTGGGAGCGGCGCCGCACGGACACGGACTTCCTTCACGTGCGGGTCGGTGTCGGTGACGTACCCGTGCAGGAGCTGACCATCGGCCGGCAGGCGGTCGGAGGCGTGCTCACCCCGCCCGACCCGTTCATGCTGAACGAGGCACGCGCCCTGCAGGCCCGCTACACCACCGTGTCCGACCATCCGCTGACCGTGCCACTGGACCGAGCCGGCAACGTCAGCGTCGTCGGCGACCGCGCGGGCGTCCTGCGCGTCGCCCGGTCGCTGCTCGTGCAGGCCGCCGTGACCCACGCCCCGGACGACGTCGCCGTTGCGCTCGCCGCGCCCCGGGACCGTATGGAGGAGTGGGAGTGGGCCAAGTGGCTCCCGCACGTCCTCGACCCCCAGCACCTGGACGGGGCCGTCGCCGCTCGGCGCATCGCTCCCGGCCCGGCGCAGCTGGCGCACCTGATCGGCACGGATCTGAGGCGGCGCGCCTCGTACGCGGCGGAGGTGCGCCGTGGCCTGTCCGACAGGAAGGCGCTCGCTCTGACCGACCGGCTGCTCGTGCTCAGCGACGCGTACGGGGAGAACGCCGCCGAGCTTCCGCGTCCGGATGCCGCCGTCGACCTGGACGACATGGGTGTCACCGTCCTGCACCTGCTCGCCGAACAGATCCACGAGCCCGATCACGTCTCCGTGCGCATCACCGTCGACGGCGACCAGATCACGGTGGAGGACCTGCGCGGAGAGCAGGCCGCACGTACGGACGGGGTCGCCGACCGCACCGGACTTCCCGAGGCCGAGGGCCTCGCCCGGGCCCTCGCGCCGCTGCGCCTGTCCGCGGAGTCCGCCGCCGAGGGCACCCCCGTCTCCGGTCCGGTCGACTTCCCGCAGCTTCTCGGCATCGACGACATGGCCGCCCTCGATCCCGCCCGGCAATGGACGCCGCGCGGGGAGCGGGACTTCCTGCGGGTGCCGATCGGCCTGGACGACGGGCACCAGCCGGTGCTGCTCGACCTGAAGGAGTCCGCCGAACTAGGCATGGGCCCGCACGGGTTGTGTGTCGGTGCGACCGGATCCGGCAAGAGCGAACTGCTGCGCACCCTCGTGCTCGCGCTGGTGACGACACACGCGCCGGACGATCTGGCGATGGTCCTCGTCGACTACAAGGGCGGAGCGACGTTCGCCCCGTTCGCCCCTCTGCCGCACGTGGCGGGCGTGATCACCAACCTGGAGAACCAGGCCGGCCTGGTCGAGCGCGTGCACACCTCGCTGGCCGGTGAGATCAAGCGCCGTCAGCAGGTCCTCAAGGACGCGGGCAACGTTGCCGACATCGGGCACTACCGCACCTTGCGCGCCACGGCCAGGCCCGGCCTCGAACCGCTCCCTCACCTCTTCGTCGTCATTGACGAGTTCGGTGAACTACTCACCGCGAAACCGGACTTCATCGACCTGTTCCTGTCCATCGGCCGCATCGGCCGCTCCATCGGCGTCCACCTGCTGCTGTCCAGCCAGCGCATCGAGGGCGGCAAGCTCAGGGGACTGGAGACGTATCTGTCGTACCGGCTCGGTCTGCGCACCTTCTCGGCGGACGAGTCGCGTACGGTCCTGGACACCACCGACGCCTTCCACCTGCCGCCCCTGCCCGGCTTCGGCTACCTGAAGGTCGACACCTCCACCTACACCCGCTTCAAAGCGGGCTTCGTCTCCGGTGCGTACCGCGGCCCCGTCGTACGAGAGAGCACCACCGACGCCGAACCCCGCGCCTGGACATATCCCGCCTTCAACGCCCCCGCTGCCGAGCCGGGCGAGGACGCACCGGTGCCGCGTGAGCGCGAGACCGGGCCGACGGTCCTGGGCGTCACGGTCGACCGGCTCACCGACGCGGCCGAACCAGTGCGCCGTATCTGGCTGCCCCCACTGCCCGAAGCCCTCACCCTCGACACGGCCGCCGGCCCGGTACAGGCATCCGCGGACGGCCTCCGGCTCACCAACCCCGACGGCCCGCTACGGCTGCCACTGGGTGTCCTGGACGACCCGGCCCGGCAGTGGCAGGGCCCGTGGGTCCACGACCTGAACACCGCGGGCGGACACACCGCCGTCATCGGCGGCCCGGCCTCCGGCAAGACGACCCTGCTGCGCACCCTCGCGCTCTCCCTCGCCCTCACCCACACCCCCCGTGACGTCGCCGTCTACGGCCTGGACCTGGTCGGCGGCGGACTGAGCGCCCTCGCGGACCTGCCGCACGTCGGCGGCATCGCGACCCGCGCCGACCACGAACGCGCCGCCCGCACCGTCGCCGAAGTGCGCGCCATGCTCGCCGAGCGCGAGGAGATCTTCCGCGAACGGGGCATCGACTCGGTCGACCAACTGCGGGCCCTGCGCGGACGAGGGGAACTTACCCAACTCGGCTCCACCGACATCGTCCTGCTCATCGACGGATTCGGCGCGTTGCGTGACGACTTCGCCCACTTGGACGACGATGTGGCCGACCTGCTCAAGCGCGGCAGCGGCTACGGCATCCATGTCGTGGCGGGGATGCTCCGCTGGAACGACGTGCGCATCGCCACCCAGTCACTGTTCGGCAGCCGCATCGAACTGCGCCTCAACGATCCGGCCGACTCCTCCGTCGACCGCAAGCTCTCCGAGACCCTCTCGGCGGACACCCCCGGCCGGGCCCTGACGGACGGCAAGCTGTTCGCCCAGACGGCACTCCCTCGCATCGACGCGCACGCCACGACGGACGGCCTCGGCCCGGCCCTGGAGCAGGCGGCGGCCACCCTGCGCGCCGCCTGGCACGGTGAGACCGCCGCGCCCGTGCGGGTGCTGCCGACCAGGCTGCCCGCGCAGCGCCTGCCCTCCACCGTGGCGGAACCGCACGCGGTCCCGATCGGCGTCGACCAGGAGACCCTCTCCGCGACCGTCCTGGACCTGTTCGGCGCCGATCAGCACCTGCTGGTCCTCGGCGACAACGAGTGCGGCAAGACCAACCTGCTCCAGCTCGTCTCCCACTCCCTCATCGACCGCTACGACAAGGACGAGCTGGTCTTCGGTGTGTTCGACCCGCGGCGCGGGCTGCGGGGAGCGGTCCCGGAGCCGTACCGCGGCGGCTACGCGCACAACGCCGCCCTCTCCCAGGCGCTCGCCACCGGCATCGCGGCCGAACTGGCAAAACGTCTGCCGGAGACACCCGACCCCGACGCCCTGACCGATGAGCCGTCGTTCACCGGCCCTCGGATCGTGATCCTCGTCGACGACTACGACATCCTCACCGCGGCCGGACAGCAGCCCCTCACCCCGTTCCTGCCGTACATCTCCTCGGCCCGGGACATCGGCCTGCACTTCGTCGTCGCCCGCCGGGTCGCCGGAGCCTCGCGGGCCCTGTACGAGCCGTTCCTGACGGCACTGCGCGAAACCGGCGCCACGACACTGGTGATGACGGGCGACCGCACCGAAGGTCAGCTCTTCCCCGGTCTGTACGCCTCCGCCCAGCCGCCCGGCCGCGGCACACTGGTCCGCCGCGGCCGCCGTCACCAGCTGATCCAGACCGCGCTCGCACCCGAGACCGAGCCAACGCAGGCCCCTACATGACCAATCGATGGGTTCGCCGTGCCTTTGGCCAGAAGCGTGTGGCTGCTGCAACAACCGATCTGATAGGGATGAATGTCCTGTTGTCAGTGGCGCGTGCGATGCTGCGCAGCGCTGAGGGAACGTATCTGCATTAGACGCAGCGGGGGTTGACGTGACGGGGTGGGACATCAGTCCCAGCGGGGTTGAGTCCATTCTGTCCTTGGTGGGTCTTGCGGCCGACGACCTGAGCAAGGACATCAAGGGCTACGGGACGAGCGTCCAGGACGCGGCGGAGTCCGCGGGCACGATCAGCGGCCCGTACTGCGGTGGCCCACCGGTGGGGCCGGTGGGTG
Source organism: Streptomyces sp. NPDC046759 (assembly GCF_040645475.1). Classification (NCBI taxonomy): domain Bacteria; kingdom Bacillati; phylum Actinomycetota; class Actinomycetes; order Kitasatosporales; family Streptomycetaceae; genus Streptomyces; species Streptomyces sp. NPDC046759. The sequence goes on from NZ_JBEYYJ010000018.1 coordinate 22,900, forward strand.
CCGCGGTCGCGAACTTCGTGTCCGACACCGAGAACTCGATCAAGTTCATGGCGGCCCGGATCAAGAAGACGATGGACGGGACGGTCAAGGCGACCGGTGCCTACATCGACGGTGACCTGGCGATGGCCGCCCGGGCCCAACGTGACGCGGCCAAGGCGCCCACACCGGCCGAGCTTCGGGCCGTGGGCGAGCAGACGAAGCACCACGGGGGCGGGGCGTAGTGGACATGATCGAGCCGGGGGGAATACCCCAGTACACCGGCGACTTCAGCGCGTTGTCCAAAGCAGTCACCGAGCTGCGCAAACACGCGATCGGCATACGTAACGCCGGCCAGGACGTCCACTCACGCTTCCAGGCGACAGCCGCGTTCTACAAGGCGCCGGAGGCGGACCAGCTCCTCTCCTCCACCCAGCCGGTGATGGACACGGCGGACGAGTTCGCTGGCCACATCGAGTCCCTCGCCGACGCCCTGGACACCTTCGTCGGCGAAGCGAAGCCGTATGCGGACCGCTTGAAGCATCTGAAAGAGAAGGCGATCGCCTTCGTCGACAGCGTCGAAGGCGACGACGGCTGGACCAAGGACCAGCACAAGGTCGACGAGCACAACGCCCTCATGCACGGCGTGGCGGAAGCCGTCGTGGGCTTTCAGAAGGCGGAGCACAACGCGGCGGTCAAGATCGGCGCCATCAGCCCGGCGCTGTGCCGCCCCGTCGGCGACGAGGGCAGCACGTACGGCATCAGCGTCGACAAGCTCGAGTCCATGCCCGACCTGCCGTGGGGCACTCCCGTCGCCCGCACCTACGACCGCTGGAGCATGGACTGGTGGGGCCACGGCATCAAGAGCTGGGCCTGGGACGGCATCGTCAAGGACAGTCTCTGGGGCGGCTTCGTCGGCCTGGGCACCTTCGAGGACAACCTCCTCGGCGTCAACGGCTCCGACGCACAGCACCAGACCTGGGACGGCCTCAAACGCACCGTCGTCGGCGCCTACGCCTACGGCATGGACGCGGTCGGCGAGGGCGACCACCTCTCGGACTGGCAGCGCGGCAGCGAGGCGTACGCCAAGGAGTTCGGCAAGCAGTTCATCGCCTACGACGAGTGGCACAAGGACCCGGCCCGCGCCCACGCCGTCACCAGCTTCAACATCCTCACCCTGGTAGGCGGAGCCGGAGGGGCGCTCGCCAGGCTGGGCAAGGGAGCCAGATTCGTCGAAGCTGCCGGTACCGTGGCCAAGGTCGGAGGCGCCCTGGACCCGATCTCCGGCGCCGCGAGGGCGGCAAGAGCCCTGTCCGATCTGCCGAAGGTCTCCGAGGTACTGACCAACGTCAGCGAACACCTGCGACTGCCGAAGACAAGGTTCCCCGACGGCGCCCTCGACGACCTCAGCAACCGCTACAGGGTCGACAAGGACGGCAACTTCATCGCCCTCAAACCCGACGGCACACCCGACACCAGCCCGGTCAGGCACGAGCCTGTTGCGGCTGACCGCGTGTCTCCCGCTGGGCCAGGTGATCGAGAACTTGTTGGCGTCGGAGGCCGCGCGCCCGAAGCCACCTCCCACGCGAGTGGCCACGGCGCCCTGCCCGGGTCGTCCCATGACGCCGCTCACGCAGGAGGCGAAGCCGGACACGGCGCACCCACCGCCTCCCACCAGCCCGGCCACGCGGGTCACAGCGGTTCGGGGACGGGAACGGCACCCACCACTCACCACGGTGCGAGCGGCGGCGGTCATGGGTCCGGCCACGGGTCCGGGGGCCACGGCGGTTACCACGGCCCCGCTGGCTCTGGCACGGGGCACGGCGGCGGTGGAGGTCTCCACCACGGTCAGCACGGACCGCAGCCGCCCGCCCCCGAGCCGAGCGGGCACATCCCCGAGCACACCTTCGAGCACGTGCTCAAGGGAGAGCTGAAGTACGGCAAGGACGGCCAGCCCAGGGTCGTCGGATACCATTTTCGTCCAGGCGGTCGTGATCCCCGCGGCATAAAGGTCCCGAAGATCCTGAAGATTGATCACAAAACGGGGCTGACGCAGGGCAACGTGTGGATGCGTGATCCGCGTACCGGCACCTGGGTGATGAAGCGGGCCAAAACGACCTTCTTCCCGCCGGCGTGGACGGAGCACGAGGTTCGGCGGGCGATGGTCAAGGCATTCGAGAACAGCCAGGTGGTCGATCCCGAACTTCACATGTGGCGAGGCGAATACAAGGGGATCACCTTTGAAGGCTATTTCGACCCCGTCACGGGTGACGCGAAGACCGTCTACCCGATCATGCCTTAGCAAGCAGCAGAAGGAGATCAGTAAGTGATCCGCACTCAGTACTATGCCCAGGACGAATTCGGGGCACCGCGCTTCAACGGTCCTGCGGAGCTCAAGGTTCTAGGGCACTGGGTGACCTCCGACATCCAGCTCTCCCCGCTGGCCATTCTGGAAGCGATCGACCTGGTGAGGCTGGCGCAGTCCGACCCCGGATTCACCCCGGAAGACCTGGATGGAAACGCCCACACCGCCACCATCAGCCCCCAGTGCGTCGCGATCGAAAATCACTTCTTGGAGCACGTACAGGGTGAATTCCCGTTGGACAAGGCATTGGCGGTCCTGCTCGACTTCTGGGACTACTACCTCCTGGTGCACCCCGAAGATGTCGTGTCCTACTGGAACGAGTACGTAAAGGAGAATGGGCGGGACCCGCTCGCGGGGCTTCGAGACGTCACGGTGTGATTCCCCCTGCAAAGGATCCTGGGGACGCCTTCGCCAACCCCCGGTATCAGGAGTGTGTGCCCGGGCTCATAGCGTTGATGAATGATTCGGCCGCCCCGGACTGATCGGCGCCGCCAATGTTTGAAGAAGTGGTACGTGCACTATGACGACGCTCGGCCCCGATCTGGCAGACAAGCTCCGATCGCCGAGAACACCGCCCATCATTTGATCGAGGCACAACCCGCGGTCCGGCAGGACCACGCTTCAGAAAGCAGTACATGCCCCAGGACGTCATCGCCCTCACCCCGCAGATGCCGGACATCAAGACGCTGCTGGCCGCACTGCACGCAGGCGGCCCGGACCTGCGTGTGAACCGGGCGGGCGGGGGATCCGTGGCTCAGTTGTGCACGGACGACGGAAAGCTCCTGGTCTCTGTGGAGGCCCCTCGCTACCTGCAAGTGCCGGGCGAGACGGAGCGGCTGCTGGGACCTGGCGTTCGGACAGAGGGACCGGTGTGGTGGACCGAGGTGCGGGCGTCCACTGCCATCGCAGAAGCCAGGCTGCTCGCCGGCTCGGTCGCGGGACGGCTGACAGCGCTGCTCGGCGGCACCACATGGCCGCCTGAAGCCGCCCATACCGACGTCGTGACCGTCCCGGCCACGGGTGAGGTGACGGTCCCGCCCGCTGACGTGGACGTACTGACCGATGCGGATGTGCTGACCGACGAGAGCGTCATCGTCATCTACGACCGCCCGGTCGTTGCCGCCACGACATGGCTGACCGAGGCGGTGCGAACAGTGGCACAGGGCCGACGGGAGCTGTATCTCGTCACGTCCCCCAATACCCGCCTGAGCCTGCCCACCCGCACCGTGCTGGAGCGCATGCCCGCACGCTGGGTCGTACGCCACCCCGAAAACGGCTATTACGACGGCCTCTCCGGAGCAGTACTGCGCTGGCACGACGGACGTTTCGCCCCCGCTGCCGACAACGGTCCCCGGATCGCGGACGCCTTCCAGCCGCCGCTTGGCAAGGGCGGCGAACGGCAGTTGCTGCTGTCTATCCGCACCATCCATCCCGCACAGGAGCACTTGATACTCGGTGGCGCCCTGGAGGACGTCTGGCAGACCCTTACCGGATCGCCGCCGGCCGGATGGGCCACCGCCGAGCCCGTCAACGTCCCGTGGTCGCCAAGGCAACTGACCGACCTGGCTCGCAACCGCGCCCGCCAGGCCCAGCCCACCTGGGCTGTCGCCGTCGGAACCGCCGACCGCCCCGCGATCGCCACCTTGCGCATCGCTCACACGCAAATGGGCGTAGAGGAGCACATCACCCTGGCCCTCGGCTACGCCGCCGACGAGAAAGCACCGATCGAGCTGCTGCCCCAGCTCGCCGAATCCCTCGCGGCCAGGCACAACCTCGCCACTATGATCAGCGAACTCCGTGCGGCACGCGTGGACCTGACCACTCCGGCCCACTACGAACCACCGTCGATCCCGGTCTCTCTCACTCTCGGCCCGGATGCCGTGGCCGACCTCGGCATCAGCCATGCCCGCAACGCCCTGCCGGGCAATGCGCCCACCCGACTCGGCCCGGCCGCCGGCCCCGCCCTGCACTACCCGCTCGGCGACGGCACCGATCCCGCCGCCTGGCAACGCCTGCGACACATCAACGAGCACCTACGACGTGGAAGCGGGGCAGGTGTGCGGCCCTCCTGACCGCCGGTGCTCAATCTCCCCCACGGGGATCCGGATCTTGTTTTCAAGACCACCCACGGCGTCTTTTGGGCTTTGTCTCGGCGCCGTTCAACGGAGTGGGCTGGTGGCTGGGTCTCGTGCGCCCCGACCCGAACTGGCGGGCGCGTAGCAGCGAGACACTTGGGTCTGGCGCACCGCACGCGGCAGTCGTCGTCCCGCCTGGGAGAAGCTGACCAAGACCTTCTCCCAGGTTGCTCCCAAACGATCTTCAGGAACCACTCAGGGGTTTGATCCACAGGGTGGATCAGGCCCCTGACCTGGTACTACGGTGTCGGGGTGGCGGGATTTGAACCCCTGTGGCGTCAGCACGTCGACGGAGTGACTCGTTCGGTGCACTGCTTTGCCGGGGTCCTGGAAGGTCTCCAAGAGCTCCGCCGCGAGGGATGGACACCGGGGATTGCGACAAATGGGGCGGTCGATATCCAGCATGCCAAGCTCAACGTAACCGGGCTCGCCCGGCTCTTCGATGGAGTCGCCATCTCCGAAGGTGTCGGAGTGCGGAAGCCAGAGCGCGCCCTCTTTGATGCCGTAGCCGCGGCCTGTGACGTCCCCCTCAGCGCCGGCGGGTGGCTGGTGGACGACAACCCTGCGACGGACGTAGCGGGGGCACAGGCGGCCGGACTGCGGACCGCCTGGGTGGTCGGCGGCCGTGAATGGGTCGATGGCCTCCGCGAGCCCGACCTCATCGTGTCGAGTGCCGCAGGGGCCATCGTGATGCTGCGGAGGTTGAGCCGCTAAGCAGCTTGGGTGGAGTTCGCTGCTGATTCTTGGAAACGGGTCTTCTGGTGGGGCAGTGCACCGTCAGTATCTTCGGCATCACCACAACACCCGCCAAAGCTCCTATGCCCACGGAGAGTTGACTTCATCAAGACTGCTTTAGTTCGCGGGCGGCTGCACGACGACGATGCGCCAGATCACCGAATCGGCCGCTGCGAACTTCCAAGACCGTTCGCGCATGTTGGCGTGCGGTATGTCTGCGGTGAACACCCCACTCCCGTCACCGCATTGAGACCCGGCGAGGGTCCCTCCGGCGGCGGTGATGTTGAACTTGGAAGGGCCAGCGCATGTCCACATCACCTTGATGGACGAGGCTTTCCCCGCTGACGCGGGAAGCGTGACACCACCCGCGCCGTGCCCCGACCCGGTGTACAGGGTCTTCGACCCGACAGGGATCGAGGACTGGACCGGATTGGGAAGGCGGTCCGGGGACGTCGGGATCTGTCCCGGAGTCGTCGCCGCGCCAGTCCCTGTCGTCGCACCGTGGGTGGCGGTCGCTTGAGGGTGAGCGCCACCGGAACAGGCCGTAAGGAGTGCCAGGGCCGACAGGCCGACAGCCGGCAGGGAAGGCTTCATCAGATCGTCCTCGACTCACGAGTGGGCGATGTAGGGCGAGGTCGCCGGGAGCTTGGCGGTCCCATGGCTTGAGACGATCCACTTGCAGCCACCATTGTAGGAACCGTGCTCCCAGTTGAAGGAGTAGCCCTTCGAGCCGAGGGCGAGCCATCCATCCTTCTGATTCTTCGGCACTTGCCACGACCCGCCAAGGGTGACGGTGGTGGTCTTGGCGTAGGAGATCGAGCCGCTGATGGACTCCTCGGCAGAGGCGATGAGGTATGACTCGCTCAGCTTGGCTGAATATGTGATCGTGCCGGTCCAGGTGTGACCCTTGGCCACCGAGACCGAGAGTGTGACGCCGGACTGTCCGTAGACGGTCTTGCTCTTGTCACCGACAAACGTGCCCTTGACGTTGGAGAAGGAGAAACCCGCGTCGGGCGGGCAGCCGTCCGGGTTCATCGGGTGGTTAGCGTTGCCCGAGTCCCCGCCCTGGTCTACCGAGACGTCGGTGTCGGCCGGTGCCTGAGGGATCGGGTTCCCGTCCAGGTCGGCATTGACCTCCGACGAGGTGTCCGGCACCGAGGGGGTGTCCTCCGCGAAAGCAGTACCCACTCCCCCGGTTCCGACGACGAGAAACGCGGTCAGCGCGGCGGCTGTGCATGTGCGAGTCAGTGTGGCATTCATGGCTCTTCCCTCCCCTCCGCCCCTCTTCCGGGGCGGCATGGACACAACAATCATGGAGTGCCTGAATGATCGTCAAGGAAATATGAAGGTCCTGAGCGAAAGTTGAGCTTGATCACTGACTCAGCGACCTTGGAGGGTCACCCCCCGGTGGGGACAGTTTGTGAGACCGGCCCATCGGGCGGGGCGGCGTGTAGCTCCGCGAATACCTGAGCGAGTGCGGGCGAGGTGTCCTTGAGGCCCTCCCAGCGCTCCATGACCGCGGCGGCAGCGTCGGCCAGCTCAGAGGGCAGACCGACCTCCGCGAAGTGAGTGCTGCCTCCCTCATCTCGGGGCCCCAACGCCAGGTCCGAGCCGCGACCTTGGGGAAGTAGCCCGTCTCCGCCAGGTAGCTGGTCGTACGCACCTGAGCGATGTCGAGTAGCTCCGCCTCCACCCCGTGGTCGCTGGCGAGCGCGTATGCGACGGCGGCGAGGACGCGGCTCGCCTTTTGGCAGCTGCTGTACGACAGCTTCAGAGCGGACGCCTGCCCGACGCCGCCATCTAGGGGCCCGCGCCTGGACGGCGCTCCCAGCGAAGAGCTTGGCCACCCTCGGCAGAGCCTCGCTCGGCCCCGAGAGGCCCAGGCGCGGGCTCTTCGACGCCGACGGCGGCGAACCGATCACAGAGCCGTCAACGACCGTCGCCCCGGACGGCCGCATGATGTTACTGATTCTCGCCATCGTCACGGGGGAGACCGCGTTCCCGTCGACGTACGTCCCAGAGTACGGGTATGCGGCGACGGAACGCGCAACGTCCTCCGCGGCGGCGGGCGGGCACAGGCTCAGGATGACGTCCGCTCGGTCAGCCATCTCCGAGAGCCTGCCAACGGCCGATAGCCCGTACTGGTCGGCTCGGTGCGTCGTTTCCGGGACTACGTCCGTCGGAGCACCAGAGAACCTCTGCGCCGGACCGCCGTGCCTGAGCGGCGACGGCGGCGCCCATGCTGCCCGGATGCAGGATGCCAAGGACCGTCACCCGACAAGCTCCCGAGCGTTTCGCGGTTCGGCTGGCGCACCCTGCGAGAGCGCTTCGACGATGGCGCGGGCCGACTCGCTTGGGCTGGGCATGTTGGTCCGGAGGATGAGGGTCCACGGCTCGACCTCGTGTGCCAACAGGTCTTCCCGGGTCTCGTGCCAGGCCTTCACGCGGGCATCGACGTCCACGTTCGGGGAGTCGATTTCCTTGATCCACTCCCCGTTCACTCCCCAGGGACCCTGCGGAAAGCGTCAGGGCCGGTTCGCTCTGGAAGGAAACCGGCCCTGACCTGGTGTTACGGCTGTCGGGGTGGCGAGATTTGAACCCAGAACCTCTTCGTCCCGAACGCCATCAGACCCCTTTGTGACCGTGGTGCGCGGCTGTTGACCGGTTCATTCGCCTCCGGCGCAGTCCATTGCTGTCCAGGCCCGTCCTGGTGCCGCCGTACTGTTCGGCCCCCTATTCGACCCCCAGATTTCTACCGGTTTGGTTCGAAACTGCGCCGTTCGGGACCGCTGCGCGGTGTCTTGTGACCGTTGCAGAGTGGATGTCGTCAAGCGGCAGTCGGCCGTCCGGTTCCGATGGTGCTGCGGCTGCTGGGCAGGCAGCTGGGTTTACGGTGCCAGCGGCCGTAAACCACTGCTCCTGAGAGGAGTCCTACGCCTACGCGCAGTTGCGCGCCCCCAGCCTCAAGGATCTCCAAGTCCGAGCGACACAGCTTCATACGCCACCGGACTCCGCCGAAGGCGGTGGCGTCCGTATCGGCCCCCTGGGGGAGCTGTGGGTGCCAGGTGTGTACGGGAGCAGCAGTCTGACTGAGAGCGTGCTTAAGGAAGCGCTTGGGGAGACTCTCTCGGAGCTCCACGATGACCTCAGTCAGTTTTACCGCCGACTGGCCGCTATTCCGAACCAAGATCTCCATGTAGCAACTGATTTCGACTCCGTCGGGCACGTCCTGCATGACGAGAGAGAAGTCATCAGCCACCTTCAACCGTGGTCTAGCTCTGCGGTACGTGGCGTACGAGATGGCCATGCTGGACGCGGTAAACGCTGCACTGGCCCCTGCGATGATCCGGGCGACGTTGTCGGGCATGCCCTTAGATTGCCTGCGAGCCGAGTGCTCGCGGGGCGGATTGCCTCGCTCGGTACAGATCGACTGGGCTCTACTGAGGCAGGAACCCTGGCCTCTCCTGACCAAGTGCCTGCAGCCTTGCTAGGTAGTCCTGCGCTGAGGGCTCTGAGATGTACCGGCGCCGCAGCTCGGCAGCAAGTTCACGGCTGGTCATGATCAGGGACGGCACCGACTGACGGTCCCCTCCGAGCCTGCTCCAAGTCACCCTCGCGCGCTTCGTCACCACTCCGGAGGGACGGCCAGGGCGTCCGAGTAAAGCCCTGAACCTCAAGCAGGCGGAGCTGTGCTCGCTGCGGCTCGCCCCTCGCGGCTGTACGCCTACCTCGTGCTCTCACTCCTCAGCGGCGTACGCACGGAGGAGGCGCGGCCCCTCACCTGGGATCACATCTTCCTGGACACGGATGACGGCACCCCGCCTCACGTCGCCGTGTGGCGATCGGTGCGCAAGCACGGCGAGACCAAGACCAGGAAGAGCCGGCGGACCATCGCTCTGCCGAAGCAGGTGGTCGACGTCCTCGAAGAACACAAGCGGTGGCAGAAGCAGGAAAGGACGTCCCGAGGGATGGAGTGGAGCCCGGCCGGCCGCGTCTTTACGACGAGGTCCGGTGAACCGCTGGATGCGGCCAACGTGCGGCGTGACTTCAAGGCCATCGTGAAAAGGGCGGGGCTGGCCCCTGAGTGGACGCCGCGCGAGCTGCGACACAGCTTCGTCTCGCTGCTCTCGGACCACGGCATCCCGCTGGAGCGCATCGCGCAGCTTGTCGGGCACACCAGTCAGGCGACTACGGAGGCCGTCTACCGGAAGCAGCTCCGGCCGGTCATCACCGAGGGCGCGGAAGCAATGGACGTGATCTTTGCCCAGCGGCGCGAGGCGACCGCCTGCGAGGCTTGATCAGAACTCTTTGGCCCCCTGTTTGGCCCCCGGGTACGTCAGAGGCCACCTAGTAAATTTACTAGGTGGCCTCTCACCAGCGTCGGGGTGGCGGGATTTGAACCCACGACCTCTTCGTCCCGAACGAAGCGCGCTGCCAAGCTGCGCTACACCCCGGTGTCGCTGCTCTCGCGGCGACGACGTTTACTTTAGCCCACTGGTGGCTGTAGACGAAATCCGGTTTAGACGCGGCGGCGGACCGGGGACGGGCGGGTGTGGTCCACGGCTACCAGGAGGACGGCCAGGGCGTACATCGCCAGGCCCAGGAGGAGGGCGTTGGCCAGGGTGCTGCGGTAGCCGTGGGTGGCCGCGTCCAGGAAGGGATAGAGGTAGCGGGCGGGGTTCGAGGGGGCGACGGAGGCCGCCCGGGCCAGGTAGAAGGCCAGGTAGGCCAGGGGGTAGAGGAGCCAGGCGGCCGCCTGGCGGAGGTGCAGGCGGGCCGCGGGGGTGAGCAGTAGCCAGTCCAGCAGCGCCGCCACCGGCGTCAGGGTGTGCAGGATCTGGAGCGTGGCCCAGGAGCCGTGCCAGCGCTCCGGGACCGTCGTCGCGCCGGTCATGGTGAACGAGGGCGTCGTGTGGGCCAGGAACAGGTGGTAGACGAGCGCCGAGACCAGGACGTAGAGAAGCGTGGCGCCTGTCACGGAGGAGGGGAGGGGGCGGCGGGCGCGCCAGGCTCTCGATGCCGACATGAGCATGACGATGGCCAGCAGGATGCCGGTCTGGATGCCGAAGTAGCTCAGCGTGCGGGCCGGGGAGCCCAGCAGGAGCTCCAGGGCCACGCCGCCTGCCGCCGCCAGCGCGGTCAGGAAGCGGAAGAGCGCGACCATGGGGCGGCGGACCGGCGCCACCACGGCCGTGGCCGGGACCGGGGCGGGCAGCAGCAGGGGCGGGCCCGGAACCGCGGGCAGGTCCGGGATCTCCCTGGGTATCGGGGCGGTCATGCCCTCACGCTAGGAGCGGGGGAGGGGAGGGGCTATCGGGGCTGGTCCGAGTGGGTTACACCCCGGCCTCGCTCCCCCCTTCACCGCTCGCCGCCACCGTCCCCCTCGCCGCTCGCCTTCACGGCCCCCTTTAACGTCCCCTCGCTACCGCTCCACCAGCGTCAGCAGGGTCGCCTCCGGTGGGCATGCGAAGCGGACCGGGGTGTAGCGGTTGGTGCCGCAGCCCGCCGAGACGTGGAGGTAGGAGGTGTGGCCGTCCGCCGTGTGGGTGGACAGGCCTTTCACACGGTCCGCATCGAGGTCACAGTTGGTGACCAGCGCACCGTAGAAGGGGATGCACAGCTGACCGCCGTGGGTGTGGCCCGCCAGGACCAGGGGGTAGCCGTCCGCCGTGAAGGCGTCCAAGGCGCGCAGGTAGGGAGCGTGGACCACGCCGAACGAGAAGTCGTGCGTCCCCGAGGGGCCGCCCGCCACCCGGGCGTAGCGGTCGCGCTTGATGTGGGGGTCGTCGAGGCCGGTGAGCTCGACGGAGACACCCTCGATCTTCAGGACACCCCGGGTGTTCGTCAGGTTCAGCCAGCCTGCCTCGTCGAAGCCGTCGCGCAGGTCCTCCCACGGGTTGTGGATGACGCCCACCGCCGGCGGGTTGCCGTTCAGGCCGTGCCGGCCGCTCGTCTTCTCCAGCAAGTAGCGTGCGGGGTTGCGGAGTCGGGGGCCGTAGTAGTCGTTGGAGCCGAAGACGTAGGCACCGGGGAACTCCATCAGCGGGCCGAGCGCGTCCAGGACCTCGGGGACGCCCTCGGTGTCCGAGAGGTTGTCACCGGTGTTGATCACGAAGTCCGGGCGCAGACCCGCCAGTGACTGCAGCCACCGCTGCTTCTTGCGCTGGCCGCTCACCATGTGGATGTCGGAGACCTGGAGCACGCGCAGCGGGCGCATGCCCGGAGGGAGGACCGGGACCGTCACTCGTCGGAGGCGGAAGGAGCGGACCTCGAAGCCCGCCGCGTACGCCAGTCCGGCGGCGCCTGCCGCCATGATTCCCAGGGGTACTCCGTATCGCGCGCGCATGCGTCCATCGTGTCAGACCCCGGCGGTACGGCGAGACCGGCCGGATCCGATCGCCCGGCCGGCGCCCCGGCCCTGCTGGCCTCCCCGGCCCCGGCCCTGCTGGCGCCCCGGCCCCGGGAGCTGCTGGCGCCCCGGCCCCGGGAGCTGCTCCTCTGCCCGAGCGGTGCTCCTCTGGCCGACCGCCGCCCCTCTACCCGACGGGCGCCCCTCTACCCGGCCGACGCAACTGGGCCCGGCGGCCGCCCCTCGGCTCACCCGCCACCCCTCGGCTCGATGGGCGCCCGTCCGCTCGCCCGCCACCCGTCCGCTCGCCCGCCACCCGTCCGCCCACCCGCCACCCCTCTTGCCCAACCGCCGCCCCTCCGCTCGCCCGCCACCCGTCCGCCCACCCGCCACCCCTCTTGCCCAACCGCCGCCCCTCCGCTCGCCCGCCACCCCTCCACCCACCGCCACCCCTCTTGCCCAACCGCCGCCCCTGCGCCCGCCCGCCGCCGGCCTCCCCTAAATCAGCGGGCCTTCGGGACGGCACACCTGCGACAATCGACCGCATGACCACCACGCTCAAGTCGAAGCTGCAGCACGACCTCAACGCCGCGATCAAGGAGCGCGACGAGCTCCGCTCCTCGACGCTCCGGCTGACGCTCGCCGCGATCACCAAGGAGGAGGTCGCGGGCAAGCAGAAGCGGGAGCTCTCCGACGACGAGGTCCTCAAAGTGATCACCCGTGAGGCGAAGAAGCGCCGCGAGGCGGCCGATGCCTTCGCTCAGGGCGGTCGTGCCGAGCAGGCCGAGCGGGAGAAGGCGGAGGGCGAGCTGCTCTCCGAGTACCTGCCCAAGCAGCTGTCCGACGAGGAGCTGAACGCGATCGTCGCCCAGGCCGTGGAAGAGGCGAAGGCGGCCGGCGCCGAGGGCCCGCGGGCCATGGGTGCCGTCATGAAGATCGTGAACCCCAAGGTGGCCGGCCAGGCCGAGGGCGGACGCGTCGCCGCCGCGGTGAAGAAGCTGCTGCAGGGCTGAGCCCGGACTACACGGACACGCGTACGGCGGCGGGGGGGCCCCCCAACACCAAAATGAGGGGCCCCCCCCCCCCCCCGAACACCGCCGGCGGGCCAGAGCCCCAGTGCGCCCCCACCCCC
>NZ_JBEYYJ010000018.1:35601-90954 GCF_040645475.1 Streptomyces sp. NPDC046759
GGCTGCCCCGTTACTACTCTCCCCCGGTCCCGGCGGGGGCCCCCACCCCCCACACAGGGGCCGGCCCCCCCGCCGTACGCGATCACCGGGAGGAGGCGCTAGCCCCGTTGGCCTCCGAACCCGTTCCCGTTCCCGTTGCCGCCGTTGCCCTGTCCCTGGATGAAGTTGCCCGGGAGGGAGAAGGTCGGTGTCGGGAAGGCGCCGCCGGTGGTGTCACCCGTGGTGCCGCCGTCCGCTGTTCCCCCGTCCGTCAGTCCGCCGATCAGGCCGCCGATCCCGCCCGTGCTGTCCCCGTTCTTGCCCCCGTCCGTCCCCCCGTGTCCTTTTCCCCGGCCGTCCCCCTTGTTGTCGTCGGGGATGTCGACCAGGTTGAAGTCCTCCACGGGCTTGCCCTCCAGGGCGCCGGCCATCATGTCGCGCCAGATCGGCCCGGGCACCTCACCACCGAACACCTTGTCGTGCGTGACGCCGTGGATGGTGATGTCGATCATCTTGCGCTTGTGCTGCGGGTCGCCGACCCAGACCGCGCCCGCCATGTTCGGGGTGTATCCGACGAACCAGGCGGCGTAGCGCTCGTCCGTCGTACCCGTCTTGCCCGCGCTCGGGCGGTCGCCGAGGCCGGCCTCCTGACCCGTACCGTCCTCGACCACGCCCTTCAGCAGCGTGCTGACGGTGTCCGCGGTCTTCTCCGACATCGCGCGCGAACAGGTCGACTTCGGCACCTCGAGGGACTTCTCCTCGGTGCCCGTCCTCTGGGTGATCGACTCTATGGCGATCGGGGTGCAGTACATGCCGCGCGCGGCGAAGGTGGCGTACGCGTTCGCCATCGTCAGCGGGGACACCTCCTGGGTGCCGAGCGCGATCGAGGGAGCCTGGTCCATCGCGCGGCCGTCCGCCCGCTGCACGCCCATCTTCTTCGCCATCTGGGTGACGGGGCAGATGCCGATGTCGCTGATCAGCTGCACGTAGTAGGTGTTGACCGACTTGGCGGTCGCCTCCTTCATGCCCATCGGGCCGTGCTCGGACTCGTTCTCGTTCGTCAGCTTGGCCGGGTTGTGCGGGTCGTTGCGCCAGACCTTGCCGTCGCACTCCTGCACGGGGCTGGGGTAGGGCATCTCGTACGGCGACGGGTACTTCTGGGTCGGGGGCTTGCCGCCCTCGACAGCGGCCGCCGCGACGATCGGCTTGAACGTCGAACCGCCCTGGTAGCCGGCGCCGCCGCCCATGTCCGAGTTGACGGAGAGGTTGATCTGCGTCTCGTTCGTGCCGAAGCCGTACGGACGGGACTGCCCCATGGCGAGGATCTTGCCGGTGCCGGGCTCGACGATGGTCGCGGCGGTCGCCACCGGGTCGGACTTGTAGACGTGGTTCCTGACGGACGCCTGGACCGATTCCTGTGCCTTCGGGTCGAGCGTCGTACGGATCGTCAGGCCGCCCTTGTTCCACAGCTTCGCCCGGGCCGCTTTGGTGGTGCCGAAGACCGGGTCGTTCAGGACGACGTCACGCACGTAGTCACAGAAGAAGCCGGCGCCCCGGACCGCGGTGATGCAGCCGTTCTTGGGCTGGCTCGGGTGCAGTCCGAGCGGCTTCTGCTCAGCCGCGGCGGCCTCCTCCTGGGAGATGTCGCCGAGCTCCGCCATCCGCTGGAGCACGACGTTGCGCCGCTTGGTGGCCTCCGCCTCGTCGTTGACCGGGTCGTAGCGGCTCGGGGACTGCACGATGCCGGCCAGCAGCGCCGATTCCTGGAGGTCCAGGTCCCTGGCGTGTTTGGAGAAGTAGCGCTGGGAGGCGGCCTCGACGCCGTAGGCCTGCTCGCCGAAGAAGGTGATGTTCAGGTAGTTCTCGAGGATCTTCTTCTTGCCGAGCTTCTCCTCGATCTGGATCGCGTACTTCAGCTCCTTGACCTTGCGGCCGAGGGTCTGCTGGGTGGCTTCGGCGACCTTCGTCGGGTCGTCGCCCGCCTCCTCGATGAAGTAGTTCTTCACCAGCTGCTGGGTGAGCGTCGAGGCGCCCTGGGCGACACCGCCTTCCTGCGCGTTCTTGTTCAGGGCGCGCAGTACGCCCTTGAGGTCGATCGCGCCGTGCTTGTAGAAGCGCGCGTCCTCGATCGCGACGATCGCCTTCTGCATGTACGGCGAGATGTCCTTGAGGTCCACCACCGTACGGTCGCGGGAGTAGACGGTCGCGATCTGCTGACCCTGGCTGTCCAGTATCGTCGTGCGCTGACTCAGCTGGGGACTCTTGAGATTGGCCGGGATCTCGTCGAAGCCTTTGACCGATCCCTTGGCCGCGAGGCCCAGGGCGCCGGCCGCGGGCAGCGCGATACCCGCCATCACGGCTCCGGCGAGCACACTGACACCGAGGAACTTGGCGGCCTGCTGCATGGGCGACAGACCACCGCCCGAGCGCTTCTTTGGCATGGGGGCAGCCTAATCCGTACTGGTGAGCGTTCCGAGGGAGCGGCCCTCCCCGGGATGTTTCCGAGTGCCCGATCGTGACGGCAGCGCAACCTGACCTGCCTACGTTTCCATTTCCCGGACACGCGCGCAGGCCTTGGCCTAAGCTGCAATCAACTGTCACAGCGATGCGGTCACGTATCAATACGTCCCGCGACCCCGAATCGTTCCGGTCGTACCCCGACTTCTTGGTGGGTGCGTGTCCGAATCCGCCTCGTGTGTCGCCTGGCGTCCGTTGTGGCACACCACAGGCGTCCCGGTTTGCCGGGATGGTCGCACATGTCGCCAGCTCACTCCCGCGGGTGATCTGCCGCTTACCCATAGTCCGTTCGGGCCATTCAAGATTGGGCCCGAAGGGGGTGTTGTGCTGTGCCCACCTTCCGTAACGTCCTCAACTGGCTGCGGTGAATATGCCGCTGCCGCCGTGGGGGAGCCTCGATTCGGGAGAGGACGGCGCCGGTATGGGCTGGGTAACCGACTGGAGTGCGCAGGCTGCCTGCCGCACTACCGATCCGGATGAACTGTTCGTTCAGGGAGCAGCGCAGAACAGGGCCAAGGCGGTGTGCACCGGATGCCCGGTACGCACCGAATGTCTGGCCGACGCGCTGGACAACCGCGTCGAATTCGGCGTGTGGGGAGGCATGACAGAGCGGGAGCGCCGGGCACTGCTGCGCCGGCGGCCGACCGTGACCTCCTGGCGCAGGCTGCTGGAGACCGCCCGGTCGGAATACGAGCGCGGCGCGGGCATCGTGCCCCTCGACAGCGACGAGGTGTACGAGAACTACGCGGCGGTGAGCTGAGGGCAGTCCCTCCGGCACACCCCGGGGTACCAGGCCCCGACCCGGCATATGCCATGGGAGGCCCGCCTTCCGGCGCAGGCCACAGGAAACAGGGTCGGGCACGGGCCTGGGGCGCCGTGTGGGTGCACGTTCTGAGCGCGCGAAGCGGCGACGGGGCGCGGGAAGCGCCGGTCTGGCCTACGCCTGGGGAAGCCACGATCGGCCTCGCCCCGGCCTGCGGGAGAGCTGTGCTCACCGGACGTTCTGGGGTGCGTCGGGCATATGCGGGCCCCCAAGGGCGAGCCGCGCGTCCGTGCGCGGCTGCTGAAGGCGCGCCGTGTGTCCGCGCGCCTACGGCGTCCGTACGTCATCTTTGCGCAGGCACACGGGCACGGATGCGCATACGACCGTCATGCACGTGCGGGCGGGTAACCGGCGCCCACGCGTGAAGGTCACTCGCGCATGTGAGATGAGTCACCCCGCGTGCGAGCGCTCGCCACGCGTGGCGTCCCGCAGCCGTGAAGGCCGCCGGCCCCTGGCCACGCTATGGCAGCTCCGTACGCCCCGCCGTGCCTGCTGCGAGCCGGGTGCCGATGTCGCGCAGGCCTGTGAGGTCGTGCACGTCGCCGGGCAGCGCAGGTACTTCGACGACCGCCACCTCGGGGTGACGGGCGGTGAAACGGTCACGCGTGCGCTGCTCGCGCGCGAGCAGTTGCATGCGATCGGCGTGCAGTCGCAGCAGTCCCGCGGTGAGCCGGTCGACGGAGTGCTCCGTGTCGGCGGGGGAGCCTTCCTCGGAAGCAGGGGCGCCGGTTGCGGCCTCGGGTGCGGGAGATCGCGAACTGCCGTATGGGTCGGGAGAGTTACGAAGTCCAGCTTTCCCGCCCCCCTGATCCACAATGCGGGGGTCCTCAAGATTTTCGGCGGCGGCGAGCGCCCGCTCGGCCGACAGCCGGCGGGCCCCGCTGCCATGGACCCGGTTCAGCACCAGACCCACCAGCGGCATCTTCTCCGCGGCCAGCCGCTCCACGAAGTACGCCGCCTCGCGCAAGGCGTCCCGCTCCGGGGCCGCGACCACCAAAAACGCCGTACCCGGCGCCTGGAGCAGTTTGTACGTGGCGTCCGCGCGCGTCCGGAACCCTCCGAAGGTGGTGTCCATCGCGGCCACGAACGTCTGGACGTCCTTCAGCAGCTGACCGCCCAGCAGCTTGCCCAGCGTGCCGGTCATCATCGACATGCCGACGTTGAGGAAGGCCATGCCCGCGCGGCCGCCGAGCTTGGCGGGGGCGGTCAGCAGCCGGATCAGCCGGCCGTCCAGGAAGGAGCCCAGCCGCTTCGGCGCGTCCAGGAAGTCCAGTGCCGAGCGGGAGGGCGGGGTGTCGACGACGATCAGGTCCCACTCGTCCTTGGCGCGCAGCTGGCCCAGCTTCTCCATCGCCATGTACTCCTGCGTGCCCGCGAAGCCCGCCGAGAGCGACTGGTAGAAGGGGTTCGTCAGGATCGCGGCCGCCCGCTCGGCGTCCGCGTGCGCCTCGACGACCTCGTCGAAGGTGCGCTTCATGTCGAGCATCATCGCGTGCAGCTCGCCGTCGCCCTCGGTGCCCTTGACCCGGCGCGGGACGTTGTCGAGGGAGTCGATGCCCATCGACTGGGCCAGTCGCCTGGCCGGGTCGATGGTCAGCACGACCACCTTGCGGCCCCGCTCGGCCGCCCTGAGGCCGAGCGCCGCCGCGGTCGTCGTCTTGCCGACCCCGCCCGAACCGCAGCACACCACGATCCGGGTGTTCGGGTCGTCGAGCAGCGGGTCGACGTCCAGCACGCGCGCGGGGGACAGGCCGTGGGCCCTCTCCCGCGCCTCGGCCGTCTCCGCCGTCTCGGGTGCCTCAGCCGCGTCCGGACTCATGACAACCCCTGCTTCCGCAGCTCGGTGGCGAGTTCGTACAGACCCGCCAGATCCATGCCCTCGGCGAGCAGCGGCAGTTCGCCCACCGGCAGGCCCAGCTCGCCGAGGGCGGCGCGCTGCTCCTGCTCCAGGGCGTACCGCTCGGCGTACTCCGCTGCCTGCACCAGCAGCGGGTCCACCAGCTTCTCCGCGTTCCCGCCGCGCCGGGCCCCGCCCAGCCCGGCCGCCGAGAGCGCCTGTGCGACGGAGGAACGCCCCACGGTCCGTACGAGTTCCAGGTCTCCGGCGTCCAACACCTCCGGCCGGACCATGTTCACGATGATCCGGCCCACCGGCAGCCGCGCGGCGCGCAGTTCGGCGATGCCGTCGGCGGTCTCCTGGACCGGCATCTCCTCCAGCAGCGTCACCAGATGCACCGCCGTCTCCGGCGACTTCAGCACGCGCATCACCGCCTGCGCCTGATTGTGTATCGGTCCGATCTTCGCCAGGCCCGCCACCTCGTCGTTCACGTTCAGGAAGCGGGTGATGCGGCCGGTCGGCGGGGCGTCCATGACGACGTAGTCGTACACGAACCGCCCGGAGCGGTCCTTGCGGCGCACGGCCTCGCAGGCCTTGCCGGTCAGCAGGACGTCCCTGATGCCGGGTGCGATGGTGGTGGCGAAGTCGATGGCGCCGAGCTTCTTCAGGGCCCGGCCCGCGCCACCGAGCTTGTAGAACATCTGGAGATAGTCCAGAAGGGCCAGTTCGGGGTCTATGGCGAGGGCGTACACCTCGCCGCCCCCGGGAGCGACCGCGATCTTTCGCTCCTCATACGGCAATGCCTCCGTCTCGAAGAGCTGGGCGATGCCCTGCCGGCCCTCGACCTCCACGAGAAGCGTCCGCTTCCCCTCGGTCGCGAGGGCCAGCGCCAGTGCGGCGGCGACCGTCGTCTTTCCGGTCCCGCCCTTGCCGCTGACGACCTGGAGCCTGCTCACGTCTTCGAGCCTAACCAGTCCCGTCGAGACTCACGCGGGAGGCTGTGGATAACGCAGGTCACGGTCCGGGGTCACGGGTGCCGGGCCCCGGGGCCGCAGCGGCTACAGTCGGCCCCATGACCAAGTGGGAATACGCAACCGTGCCGCTGCTCGTCCATGCCACGAAGCAGATTCTGGACACCTGGGGCGAGGACGGCTGGGAGCTCGTCCAGGTCGTGCCCGGGCCCAACAACCCCGAGCAGCTCGTGGCCTACCTGAAGCGGGAGAAGCAGGCATGAGCGCGGTCGAGGCCAAGCTGGCCGAACTGGGACTGAGCCTGCCGGAGGTCGTGCCGCCGCTGGCCGCGTACCAGCCGGCCGTGCAGTCCGGTGTGTACGTCTACACCTCCGGCCAGCTGCCGATGGTCGAGGGCAAGCTGCCGGTCACCGGCAAGGTGGGCGCCGAGGTCACCCCGGAGGAGGCCAAGGGCCTGGCCCGCACCTGTGCGCTGAACGCGCTGGCCGCCGTGAAGTCCGTCACCGGCGACCTGGACCGCATCGCGCGCGTGGTGAAGGTCGTCGGCTTCGTCGCGTCCGCTGCCGACTTCACCGGGCAGCCCGGCGTCGTCAACGGTGCCAGCGAACTGCTCGGCGAGGTCCTCGGCGACAAGGGCGTGCACGCCCGCAGCGCGGTCGGCGTCGCGGTGCTGCCGCTGGACGCGCCGGTCGAGGTCGAGATCCAGGTGGAACTCGCCCGGTAGCCCCGCGGCACACCCCTGACCTCGGGCACCTCTCGAACATTCGCCCTACACGGGATAGCCTCCGGCCATGGCGAACGGTCAGTGGTACCCCCCGGAGTGGCCGGACCGCATCCGCGCGCTCGCGGACGGCACCCTCACCCCGGTGCTTCCCCGGCGCGCGGCCACGGTCCTGCTCCTGAAGGACACCGCGTCCGGCCCGGTCGTCCACATGCTGCGCAGACGCGCCTCCATGGCCTTCGCCGGGGGCGCGTACGCGTACCCGGGAGGCGGCGTCGACCCGCGTGACGACGACCGTCTGGTGCGCTGGGCGGGCCCCACGCGCGCGTGGTGGGCGGACCGGCTCGGTGTCGACGAGCCGGGTGCCCAGGCGATCGTCTGCGCGGCCGTGCGGGAGACGTACGAGGAGGCGGGCGTGCTGCTCGCCGGGCCCGACGCGGACTCGGTCGTCGGGGACACCACCGGCGAGGACTGGGAGGCGGACCGGGCCGCGCTGGTCGCGCGTGAGCTGTCCTTCGCAGAATTCCTCCACCGGCGGGGTCTGGTGCTGCGCTCGGACCTGCTGGGCGCCTGGACCCGCTGGATCACCCCCGAGTTCGAGGCCCGCCGCTACGACACCTGGTTCTTCGTGGCCGCGCTGCCCGAGGGCCAGCGCACCCGGAACGCCTCCACGGAGGCCGACCGCACGGTGTGGATCCGCCCCGGGGAGGCCGCCGCCGGCTACGACAAGGGTGAGCTGCTGATGATGCCGCCCACCATCGCCACCCTGCGTCAGCTGCTGCCGTACGCCACGGCCGCCGAGACGCTCGCCGCGGCCCCCGGGCGCGACATGACGCCCGTGCTGGCCCGCGCCCGCCTCGTGGACGACGAGATTGTCCTGTCCTGGCCGGGGCACGCGGAGTTCACCAAGCACATCCCGACGGCTCCGACGACCACCGAGACGACGGGTGGAGGCCCCGCATGACCGACGCAAGCGCGCTGCCGGGTCAGCCCCGCGGCCAGGTGCTCTCCGGCCCCGCCACCGAACGGGCCGTCAACGTCCTCGCGCCCAACGCCTCCGCGATGACCCTGGACGGCACCAACACCTGGGTCGTCGCCGAGCCCGACTCCGACCTCGCCGTGGTGATCGATCCGGGCCCGCTGGACGACGGCCATCTGCGGGCCGTCGTCGACACCGCCGAGAAGGCCGGCAAGCGCATAGCCCTGACCCTGCTCACCCACGGCCATCCCGATCACGCCGAGGGCGCCGTCCGTTTCGCGGAACTGACCGGCACGCGCGTGCGTGCCCTCGATCCGGCGCTGCGCCTGGGCGACGAGGGCCTGGCCGTGGGCGACGTGATCACCGTCGGCGGCCTTGAGCTGAGGGTCGTACCGACGCCCGGGCACACCGCGGACTCCCTGTGCTTCCACCTTCCGGCCGACCGGGCCGTTTTGACCGGCGACACCATCCTGGGGCGCGGTACGACGGTCGTGGCGCACCCCGACGGCCGTCTCGGCGACTACCTGGACTCGCTGCGCCGTCTGCGCTCCCTGACGGTGGACGACGGCGTGCACACCGTTCTGCCGGGCCACGGACCGGTCCTGGAGGACGCGCAGGGCGCCGTGGAGTTCTATCTCGCCCACCGCGCCCACCGGCTCGCCCAGGTGGAGACGGCGGTCGAGGACGGCTACCGCACCGCGGCCCAGGTCGTGGCCCATGTGTACGCCGACGTGGACCGCTCGCTGTGGCCGGCGGCGGAGCTGTCGGTGCGGGCGCAGATGGACTACCTGAGCGAGCACGGGCTGATCTAGCCGGCGGCTGCTCTCATCGGCCTGCACTGAGACACCTCGGACCGGCGAACCCGGTGACAGCCCCGAGTTTGTGAATTGCGTCACAAGTTCTCCGCGGGGGCCAGGGATGCCAGAGAGGACGAGGACGCGGAGGACGGCCCCTCAGTCCTCGGGGCGCAGGGCCTTGACGCCGTGCACGCGCGCGTATTCCGCGGCGAGCCAGGGCCCCAGGTCGTCCACGTACGACCGCAGCACGTGCGGATCGCCGACGGGCTCATGGCCGTACCGCGCCGCCGTACGCAGCTGTGCGGCCCGCCCGGGGTAGTAGGCGCCGCACACCTCGGCCATCTCCTGCAGATCGCTGGTCCAGCCGTTCCAGCGGGGCATGACGAGCGTGAAGCCGGTGCGCACGAGGTGCCGGGACATGAAGCGCACCAGGGGCCGGCGGGCCTCCTCGGTGTCGTCCGCCTGCGCGATGCGCTCACGCCAGCGGGGCAGCCACAGGGCCAGGTCGCCGTTCGTCTCGCGGGCGAGCAGGGAGTCGGGGCGGTAGCGCGGCAGCAGCGCGGCCAGGTCCTCGCCGAGCAGCGGGGTGCACAGACAGGCGACGAACCAGGCCAGGTCGTACCGCTCCGCATCGCTCAGCAGCCGGTCCCTGCCGTACAGCAGCGTGCCGACGCCGTCGATCTGGGAGAACTCCCTGTCGACGGCCTCGCCGAGCGCCCGTACGGCCTCCCGGTCGGCGTCGGCCGGCTCGTCCCGGAGCGCGACGAGCAGGTCGAGGTCGCTGCAGCCCACGCGCGCGGTGCCGCGCGGGACCGACCCGTAGAGGTAGGCGCTGTGCAGTCGCGCCCCGAAGACGTCCAGCAGCCGGTCGCGTGCGGCGGCCACGACCGGGCGGAAGGCGACGGGCACGCGCGCGAGGGAGCCTTCGCGCGCGATGAAGCCCTGGTCGTCCAGGCCGGGCCGACGGATCGTTTCAGGCATGGGCCGACTGCCCCGACTCAGCCCGTCCGGCGTTCGAGGACGGTGCCGTCGAGGCCGAGAGCGGGGGTCTGGGGGCGGCGGTCCCAGGGGCGGCGGGCGCGACGGCGGGGCCGGGCTCGCGAGGAGCGGACCCCGCGGTCATGACGGCCGGGACCCGTGTCAGCGCGACCGCTTGGCCAGCCTCTCCACGTCCAGCAGGATGACCGCCCGGGCCTCCAGGCGGAGCCAGCCGCGCTGGGCGAAGTCGGCCAGCGCCTTGTTCACGGTCTCGCGCGAGGCGCCGACCAGCTGGGCCAGTTCCTCCTGCGTGAGGTCGTGCACGACGTGGATGCCCTCCTCGGACTGCACGCCGAAGCGGCGCGACAGGTCCAGCAGGGCGCGCGCCACACGGCCGGGGACGTCGGAGAAGACCAGGTCGGACATGGCGTCGTTGGTCTTGCGCAGGCGCCGGGCGACGGCCCGCAGCAGGGCGCCGGCCACCTCCGGGCGGGCGTTCAGCCAGGGCTGGAGGTCGCCGTGGCCCAGGCCGAGCATCTTGACCTCGGTCAGTGCGCTCGCGGTCGCCGTGCGGGGGCCCGGGTCGAACAGCGACAGCTCACCGATCAGCTCGCCGGGGCCGACGACGGCGAGCATGTTCTCGCGGCCGTCGGGGGAGGTGCGGTGCAGCTTGACCTTGCCCTCGGTGACGACGTACAGCCGGTCACCGGGGTCCCCTTCATGGAAGAGTGAGTCGCCGCGTGCGAGGGTCACCTCACTCATGGAGGCGCGAAGCTCCGCGGCCTGCTCGTCGTCGAGAGCCGCGAAGAGCGGGTTGCGCCGCAGAACGTCGTCCACTGAGTTCTCTCCTTGTCGACCTGCTCAGGGGATCTTGCTCCCCCGAGTGCCAGGGGACCGTGTTCCCCATTTTGCCGGACGGTCCAAACAGTGTGATCTGTCACAAGGATGCCGCACAGGTGTCCCGAGGTAAGCGTCAGGGGTCCAATCGGGGTCCGATCCTCCGGGTCCGGGGCGGATGTCGGTGCCGGGCTTTAGGCTGGCCGGGTGTCCAAATCGCCGGTGAGAGCACAGGCCAAGGGGGCTTAGCGGGTGGTTGTACGTCGCGATTCCGCCGTGGGCGAACAAGGCTCCGGCGGCGGTGGGAAAACCAGAAAAACAGCAAAAAGGGCCGCCTCGGCCCCGGCCGGGAAGACCGTCCCGGAGGAGAGGAGCGCCTCGAGGGTGACGGCATCCCCGGCCAAGAAGGCGGCCCCGGCCAAGAAGGGCACTCCGGCCAAGAAGGCGGTCCCGGCCAAGAGTGGCACTCCGGCCAAGAAGGCCCTCCGGGTCAAGAAGGTCACGCCTGCCGAGAAGGCCGTGGCGAGCGGGAAGGCCGTGGCGGTGAAGAAGACGGCGCCGGTCAAGGTCGCGGTGAAGCCGCCGAAGGACGAGTCCCGCACCGCCCTGGTCCGCCGTGCCCGCCGCATCAACCGCGAACTCGCCGAGGTGTATCCGTACGCCCACCCCGAGCTGGACTTCGAGAACCCCTTCCAGCTGCTCGTCGCCACCGTGCTGTCGGCCCAGACCACCGACCTGCGCGTCAACCAGACGACCCCGGCGCTCTTCGCCAGGTACCCGACCCCCGAGGAGCTGGCCGCGGCCAACCCTGAGGAGGTCGAGGAGATCCTGCGGCCCTGCGGCTTCTTCCGGATGAAGACCAAGTCGGTCATGGGGCTCTCCAAGGCGCTCGTCGATGACTTCGGCGGCGAGGTGCCGGGCAGGCTGGAGGACCTCGTCAAGCTGCCCGGCGTGGGCCGCAAGACCGCCTTCGTCGTGCTCGGCAACGCCTTCGGCCGTCCCGGGATCACCGTGGACACCCACTTCCAGCGGCTGGTCCGGCGCTGGCGGTGGACGCAGGAGACCGACCCGGACAAGATCGAGGCCGCGGTCGGCGCGCTGTTCCCCAAGAGCGAGTGGACCGACCTGTCCCATCACGTGATCTGGCACGGCCGCCGGATCTGCCACGCCCGCAAGCCCGCCTGCGGCGCCTGCCCCATCGCCCCGCTCTGCCCGGCCTACGGCGAGGGGGAGAGCGACCCGGAGAAGGCGCAGAAGCTCCTGAAGTACGAGAAGGGCGGCTTCCCCGGGCAGCGACTCAAGCCCCCGCAGGCCTACCTCGACGCGGGCGGCAGGCCGGCCCCGCCACTGGGGGCCGCGTGACGGAACGATCTCGGGGTCCCCGGGCGTTGGACAGGGAGAACGACGGGGGTGGCGATGGCGAGGGCCAGTGAGACGCGGGGCGGCGCGGTGACGCTCAGCAAAGAGGGACTGCCGGACTGGCTGGCGCCCATCGTGAGGGCCGCCGAGACGGTGGAGCCGCTCCAGCTGAGCCGCTTCCTGCCGCCGGAGAACGGCTCGGGCCGCAAGTCGGCGGTGCTGGTCCTGTTCGGCGAGGGCGAGCGCGGCCCCGAGCTGCTGCTGATCGAGCGGGCAGGCTCGCTGCGCTCGCACGCCGGGCAGCCGTCCTTCCCGGGCGGCGCGCTCGACCCGGAGGACGGCGATCCGCACACCGACGGACCGCTCAGGGCCGCGTTGCGCGAGGCCGAGGAGGAGACCGGCCTGGACCCCTCCGGCGTCCAGCTCTTCGGCGTGCTGCCCGCCCTGTACATCCCGGTCAGCCGTTTCGTGGTGACGCCCGTCCTCGGCTGGTGGCGCGAGCCCAGCCCGGTCGGCGTCGTCGACCCGAACGAGACGGCGCGGGTCTTCGCCGTCCCCGTGGCGGATCTCACGGACCCCACCAACCGCGCCGTCACCGTCCACCCCAGCGGACACCGAGGTCCGGCATTCCTGGTCGAATCGGCCCTGGTGTGGGGTTTCACGGCCGGCGTGATCGACCGCCTGCTGCATTTCGCTGGCTGGGAGCGCCCCTGGGACAGGGAGAAGCAGGTCCCGCTCGACTGGCGGTCATGACAGGGTGTCGTTCGTGCTGTGTCATTCCGGGGGCGCCCTGTCCCCTTGCCACGGCGTGGCGGGCCGGACCCCCGTCCGAGCTGCGGGAAGCGAAATGGAATAGGCGAGGCCTGAAGCAGTGAACGCGCTGGACATCCTGTTGCTGGTCGCGGCCGTGTGGTTCGCGGTCGTGGGCTACCGCCAGGGCTTCGTCGTCGGCATCCTGTCGGTGATCGGCTTCCTGGGCGGTGGCCTCGTCGCCGTGTACACGCTGCCCGTCATCTGGGCCGCCGTGACCGACAACGCCGACGTCAGTACCACCGCCGCCGTGGTCGCCGTGGTCGTCGTCATCGTCTGCGCCTCCGTCGGGCAGGCCCTGACCACCCACCTCGGCAACAAGCTGCGCCGCTACATCACCTGGTCCCCGGCCCGCGCCCTGGACGCCACCGGTGGCGCCCTGGTCAACGTCGTCGCCATGCTGCTGGTGGCCTGGCTGATCGGATCCGCCCTCGCCGGCACCACCCTGCCGACGCTCGGCAAGGAGGTCCGCGGCTCCAAGGTGCTCCTCGGCGTCTCCCGGGCGCTGCCCGCGCAGGCCGACACCTGGTTCGCGGACTTCTCCTCCGTCCTCGCGCAGAACGGCTTCCCGCAGGTCTTCAGCCCGTTCGCCAACGAGCCGATCAAGGACGTACAGCCGCCCGACCCGGCCCTCGCGAACAGCCGGGTCGCCGTGCGCGCCCAGCGCTCCATCGTGAAGGTGACCGGCACCGCCCAGAGCTGCGGCAAGGTGCTGGAGGGCACCGGCTTCGTCTTCGCCGACCGCCGCGTCATGACCAACGCGCACGTCGTCGGCGGCGTCGACGCGCCGACCGTGCAGATCGGCGGTGAGGGCCGCAAGTACGACGCCAAGGTCGTGCTGTACGACTGGAAGCGCGACATCGCCGTACTCGACGTACCGGACCTGAGGGCGCACGCCCTGCGGTTCTCCGCCCAGGACGCGGCCGGCGGTGACGGCGCGATCGTCGCGGGCTTCCCGGAGAACGGCTCGTACGACGTGCGCGCCGCGCGCGTACGCGGGCGCATCGCGGCCAACGGCCCGGACATCTACCACCGCGGCACCGTCCGCCGCGACGTCTACTCGCTGTACACCACCGTCCGCCAGGGCAACTCGGGCGGCCCGCTGCTCACCCCCGACGGCCGCGTGTACGGCGTGGTGTTCGCCAAGTCCCTCGACGACGCCGATACCGGATACGCGCTCACGGCGGACGAGATCCAGCCCGACGCCCGCAAGGGACGCACGGCGAACGAACAGGTGGGTACGGACAGCTGCGCCCTGTGACCCCGCCGGGCGGGTTCAGCCGCGCGGGTGACGCAGACGCACCGACACCCAGCGGGCGCGGCGGCGCAGGATGCGCGGGATCCCTACGCGCAGGTCCCCCTCTGTGAGTTGCTGGGGACCTCGCTGAGGCACGCTCACGCCGGCGGCGGAGCGGCGGGTGCGGGGTGCGTCACTGTAGTCGTGCGTCCAGCCCATACCCGGACGTGTGCCCCTGCCCGAAGGTCGATAACCGCCTGAGCGACGCCCAATTGGCCTATGCGACAGGCATGTGGCCGTTCGAAGGACAACTGTTCAGGAATTGGATACTCCACGCATCGAACCGTCACCGTACGGTCAGCTGGGCGCATCACCGATTCGAGTGAACCTCAGCGGTCCGGCTCGGGATCCTTCAGCCAGTTGACCAGTTCCGCGGAGAACGCCGCGGGGTCCTCCTCGTGCGGGAAGTGACCCAGGCCGTCGAACAGCCGCCAGCGGTACGGCGCTTCGACGTACTCGCCCGATCCGGCCGTGCTGCGCGTGCGCGTCACCGGGTCCAGCGAGCCGTGCAGATGCAGCGTGGGCACCCGCACCGGCCGCTTCATCCTGCGGTTGAACTGGATGCCGTCCGGGCGGGCCAGCGAACGCACCAGCCAGCGGTACGGCTCGATCGCACAGTGCGCGGTGGACGGGATGCACATGGCCCGCTGGTAGGTCTCCACCGCCTCGTCCTCCGGTGAGCGCGGCCCGGACCAGTCCCGGATCAGCCGGCCCACCAGCGCCCCGCCGTCCGCGGTGAGTTGACGCTCCGGCACCCACGGCCGCTGGAAGCCCCAGATGTAGGAGTTGGCGGCCGTCTGCCGGGCGTCCCGCAGCATCGCCGCGCGCCAGCGCCGCGGGTGCGGCATCGAGACGACCGCGAGCCGTCGTACGAGCTTGGGCCGCATCGCCGCCGCCGTCCACGCCAGATAGCCGCCCAGGTCGTGGCCGACCAGCGCCGCATCCGGCTCGCCGAGCGAACGGATGACGCCGGTGACGTCGAGCGCGAGGTTGGCGGGGTCGTACCCGCGGGGCGTGCGGTCGCTGCCGCCGACGCCCCGCAGGTCCATCGCCACCGCCCGGTAGCCCGCGTCGGCGAGCGCGACCAGCTGGTGACGCCAGGTCCACCAGAACTGCGGGAAGCCGTGCAGCAGCAGCACCAGCGGGCCGTCGCCGAGCTCGGCGATGTGGAAGCGCGCGCCGTTGGCGGCGACGTCCCTGTGCGTCCAGGGACCTTCGATCCGTACGGCCGAGGGGGCGGGTTCCGTCATGACTGTGAGCGTGCCACAGCCTCGATGGCCGCGGGCGCCCGGTCCTCGGGCAGCTCCGGACGCGGGTGCGGCCTGGCGTTCTGCAGCACGTTCGCCGTCTCCTTCACCGACGCGGCCACCTTCTGCGGGCCCTTGCTCTTCTTGGCCTTCTTCGCGAACACGGTGCCGATCAGCGCGAGGAGGCCGGCGACGAGCACATTGGCCGCGAAGGACAGCACGAAGCAGATGGCCAGGTTCCAGCCGCTCCAGGTCCGGATGCCGTACGCGAGGGCGAAGTTCAGCATGGGCAGGGAGAACAGCAGCACCATGCCCGCCATCGAGAAGGCGCCACCGCTGACCGCGCCCTTCTTCACGTCCCTCTTCAGCTGGGCCTTGGCCAGGGCGATCTCGTCGTGCACCAGCGCCGACAATTCGGTCGTCGCCGAGGCGAACAGCTGGCCGATGCTGCGTTCGGCGCCGACCGGGCTGCCGTCGGGTGCGCTCATCGCGTTCTCCCTCAGAGGTCTCTCGTGCCGCGGGCGTGCCGTGCCGTACGCGGCCGGCGGGCCCGCTCGTGTGGCCGTCTTGTTTTGTACCGTCTCGTCAGATCATGCCGGACGGTCGTCCTCCTCGCCTGCCCCGCCCGGTACTTCCTGAAGCCCGTGGCGCGCCGCGGCCGCCCGCTCGGCGGCGATCCGCCGGTGCTCGGCGGCCTTGCGCTCGTGGATCTCGGCCATGCGCAGGTGGTACGCCGGGTCGTCCTGCTCGTAGACGTCCGGGATGCCGTCGAGGTCCTCGTCGCGCTCCTCCTCCTCGCACAGCCTGCGGTACTTGGCGTTCCGCATCTTGAGCAGCACCGTCGCGCACACGGCCGCGATCAGTGATCCGGTGAGGACGGCCGCTTTGACCTCGTCGGTGAGCACGGTGTCGCGGGCGAAGGCGAGTTCACCGATGAGCAGGGAGACGGTGAAGCCGATGCCGGCGAGGCAGGCCACCGCGAAGACGTCCGCCCAGGCGAGGTCCTCGCTGAGGGATGCTCCGGTGAAGCGGACGGTCAGCCAGGTGCCGCCGAAGATGCCGATCGTCTTGCCGACGACCAGCCCCAGCACCACACCGAGCGTCTCCGGCTTGGCGAACACATCCCCCAGCGCCCCGCCGGAGACCACCACCCCGGCGCTGAACAGCGCGAACATCGGTACGGCGAGCCCGGCGGACAGGGGCCGCACCAGGTGCTCGATGTGCTCGCCCGGCGAGTGCTGCTCACCCTCGCGGGTGGTGCAGCGCAGCATCAGGCCCATGGCCACGCCCGCGATGGTCGCGTGCACACCGCTGTTGTACATCAGCGCCCAGATCACCACGGCGAGCGGTATGTACACGTACCAGCCGCGTACGCCCTTGCGCAGCAGCAGCCAGAACACCACCAGCCCGGCGGCGGCCCCGCCGAGCGTGGCGAAGTTCAGCCGGTCGGTGAAGAAGATCGCGATGATCAGGATCGCGAAGAGGTCGTCGACGACCGCGAGGGTGAGCAGGAAGGCGCGCAGCGAGCTGGGCAGGGAGGTGCCGATCACGGCGAGGACGGCGAGCGCGAAGGCGATGTCGGTGGCGGTGGGCACCGCCCAGCCCAGCGTCGAACCGTGCCCGGTGAGATTGGTGACGATGTAGACGAGCGCCGGTACGGCCATGCCGCACAGCGCGGCCACCACGGGCAGCACGGCCGCCCGGGGGTCACGCAGGTCCCCGGCGACGAGCTCGCGTTTGAGCTCGATGCCGGCGACGAAGAAGAACACCGCGAGGAGACCGTCGGCGGCCCAGTGCGTCACGGAGAGGTCCAGCCCGAGGGCGGCGGGGCCGAAGTGGAAGCCGGCCACCGACTCGTAGCTGTGGTGCAGGGCGGGGATGTTCGCCCAGATCAGCGCCGCCACGGCGGCGAGGAGCAGCAGGACACCACCCACGGTCTCGGTCCGCAGCGCGTCCGCGATGAAGGAACGCTCGGGCAGCGAGAGACGTCCGAGCGCCCTGCGGGGGGTCTTCTGGGGGCGGGGCTCGGCCACGGCGGGAACCTCCGGTGGGTAGGCAGGACGGCTCGCATGCCGACCAGACTTCCCGGCGCACCCTTGTCGTTTTCCTGACGCTTTACTTAGCTTACCTAAAAGTGCCTGGGTGCTCAAAGGGTGCGCCGAAGGACCGGTGATCTTCACGGTAGACGCGAAAGGGGCATCCGGCCCGTCGGCCGGATGCCCCCGTGGAGCGATACCGGTCAGTCCTCGCTCGGTGCCGCCGGCAGCTTGGCCTGGATGAGGTCCATGACCGCGGAGTCCGTCAGCGTGGTGACGTCACCGAGCTGGCGGTTCTCGGCCACGTCCCGCAGCAGGCGGCGCATGATCTTGCCGGAGCGGGTCTTGGGCAGCTCGGCCACCGGCAGGATCCGCTTCGGTTTGGCGATCGGGCCGAGCGTGGCGCCCACGTGGTCGCGCAGCTCACCGGCGAGCGCCTCCGTCTCGTCGACCGTGCCGCGCAGGATCACGAACGCGACGATGGCCTGCCCGGTGGTCTCGTCGGCGGCACCGACGACGGCCGCCTCGGCGACCGACGGGTGGGAGACGAGCGCCGACTCCACCTCGGTGGTGGAGATGTTGTGCCCCGACACGAGCATCACGTCGTCCACCCGGCCCAGCAGCCAGATGTCGCCGTCGTCGTCCTTCTTCGCGCCGTCACCGGCGAAGTACTTGCCCTCGAACCGGGACCAGTAGGTGTCGATGAACCGCTGGTCGTCGCCCCAGATGGTGCGCAGCATCGACGGCCACGGCTCGGTCAGCACCAGGTAGCCGCCGCCGCCGTCGGGCACCTCGTTCGCCTCGTCGTCGACGACGGTGGCGGAGATGCCGGGCAGCGGGGTCTGCGCGGAGCCGGGCTTGGCTGCGGTGACACCGGGCAGCGGCGAGATCATCATCGCGCCGGTCTCCGTCTGCCACCAGGTGTCCACGACGGGCGTCCTGTCCGCACCGATGTTCTTGCGGTACCAGATCCACGCCTCGGGATTGATGGGTTCGCCCACCGAGCCGAGGACGCGCAGCGAGGACAGGTCGAACTTGGCGGGGATGTCGTCGCCCCACTTCATGAACGTCCGGATCGCCGTCGGCGCGGTGTAGAGGATCGTGACCTTGTACTTCTGCACGATCTCCCAGAACCGGCCCTGGTGCGGGGTGTCCGGCGTGCCCTCGTACATGACCTGCGTCGCGCCGTTGGCCAGCGGGCCGTACACGATGTACGAGTGCCCGGTGACCCAACCGACGTCGGCCGTGCACCAGTACACGTCGGTCTCCGGCTTGAGGTCGAAGACCGCCCAGTGGGTGTACGCCGTCTGGGTGAGGTAGCCGCCGGAGGTGTGCAGGATGCCCTTCGGCTTACCGGTCGTGCCGGAGGTGTACAGGATGAACAGCGGGTGCTCCGCCTCGAACGCCTCCGGGGTGTGCTCGGTGGACTGCCGGTCCACCAGCTCGTGCCACCACACGTCCCGCTCGCCGCTCCACGCCACGTCCTGTCCGGTACGGCGCACCACCAGCACGTGCTCGACGTTGCCGGCCTTGGTGACGGCCTCGTCCACGGCGGGCTTGAGCGCGGACGGCTTGCCGCGGCGGTATCCGCCGTCGGCGGTGATGACGACCCGTGCGTCCGCGTCCTGGATGCGGGTGGCGAGCGCGTCCGCCGAGAAGCCGCCGAAGACCACCGAGTGCGCGGCGCCGATCCTGGCCGAGGCCAGCATCGCGATCGCGGTCTCCGGGATCATCGGCATGTAGATGGCGACGCGGTCGCCCTTGCGGACACCCAGCTCCAGCAGTGCGTTGGCCGCCTTGGAGACCTCGTCCTTCAGCTCGGCATAGGTGATCGAGCGGCTGTCGCCGGGCTCGCCCTCGAAGTGGATGGCGACACGGTCCCCGTGCCCCGCCTCCACATGCCGGTCCACGCAGTTGTACGCGACGTTCAGCTCACCGTCCTCGAACCACTTCGCGAACGGCGGGTTGGACCAGTCCAGCGTCTCGGTAGGCTCCTTGGCCCAGGTCAGCCGGCGGGCCTGCTCGGCCCAGAAGCCGAGCCTGTCAGCCTTGGCCTGTGCATACGCCTCCGCGGTGACGTTGGCGTGCGCGGCCAGGTCGGCGGGCGGCGCGAACCTGCGTTCTTCCTTCAGCAGGTTGGCCAGGCTCTCGTTGCTCACGACATCTCCCTCTCGCAGGGTGTCCGTTGTGTCCCAGGCCACAGCTCATCAGACGCGGGGGCCCGGTGACAAGGGTCGACCGGAAAATTGGTTTAGACCTGTGTGAGATCGTCTCTCTGGGGGCGATATGCCCGCCCTGTGAACACCCCTTCCGGGTCGCCTGAGGTGGTGACACACCCTGCGACCTCCTCGAACACCTCCTCCGCGTCCCTCCGGGCGAGCAGATACGCCTGTGCCGCCCCCGTGTCGAAGTACACCCCCTGCAGGTCCAGCTCGCCCCGGGTCAGCGCCCGGGACACCGGGCCGTGGGCCCGCAGGTGCTCCAGCTGCTGGACCACGTTGAGCAGGGACAGCTGCTCCACCGGGTCCGCCGGCGGCCGCCCGGCCAGCCGGGGACGGACGCGGCGGTCCTCGGCCATGCGCGCCAGGCTCGGCAGCCCGTGCCGCAGCCAGCTTCGCAGCGAACCGCTCCCGGCCGCGCCGCCCGCGCTCAACAGCGCCTGCATCGCCCCGCACCCCGAGTGCCCGCACACAGTGATGGAGCGCACCCCGAGCACCTCCACCGCGTACTGCACGGCGGCCGCCACCGAGTCGTCACCGTGCTCCTCACCCGGTGGCGGCACCAGATTGCCGACGTTGCGGACGACGAACAGGTCGTCGGGACCACTGACGGTGGTCACCGACGTGACGAGCCGGGACTCGGCACAACCGAGAAGGAGCTGTGCGGGCCGTCGGCTCTCCCGGACGACCCGGGCCGGCCCCTTGCGCACCAGCGACGCGGTGCCGCTCTGCAACGACCCGGTGCGACGGGCCTGTTCGCCGGAAGGGGGCGGTTCGGCGGCCCCGGTGGAGGGGAACGGCCCGGTGGCCCAGATTCCGGCACGCCGGCCCGACAAGTCGGCCGTACCGCCTCGCGCGGTGTGGGAGCTGTGCCAGTCCCGCAGTGACTCGTACGCCGCGTGGTCCATGAACGAACCGTCCAACTCCACGACCGCGTGCGCGCCTTGGGGCACGCGATGCAGGGCCTGGCTCAGCCGGGGCACCGCGAGGAAGGTCAACGGCCCTCGGATTCTCACATGATGGACTCCTTCCTTCTCTTCTCGGGTGATGCAGGTGCGGGCGAGGCGGTGCAGGGCGACGGAGACCGCCACGGCGACCCCCAGGAGCACGCCCTGAAGGACGCCCAGGAGCACCACGCCGAATGTGGTCGCGGCGTAGACCAGCACTTCTCGGTGGCGCGTCACCGTGCGGATGTGGTGCAGGGACACCATCTGGATGCCGACGGCCATCACCAGGGCGGCGAGGGAGGCGAGCGGGATCTCCTCCAGGATCGGGACCATCAGCAGCGCGGCGGCTACCACGAGAACGCCGTGCAGCATCGTGGAGTTCCGGCTCACGGCACCGGAGTTCACGTTCGCCGTACTGCGCACGGCCACCCCGGCGACCGGCAGTCCGCCGAGGGCTCCGGAGACGATGTTGGCGGCACCCTGGCCCAGCAGCTCCCGGTCGAGTCCGGAGCGTCCGACAGGCGAGGCGGGACCGGGGCGGGCCGCGACCAGCTTGTCCACGGCCACCGCGCCGAGCAGCGACTGCACGCTGCACACCAGGGTGGTCGTGAGCACGGCGGCGGCCAGGCCGAGCGCCGGACCCTCGGGCAGCCCGGCCAGGGCGTGGCTGCGCCAGGACGGCAGGTCTACCCTGGGCAGGGTCAGTCCGGTGAGCGCCGCCGTGGTGGTGGCCCCGGCGACGGCGACGAGAGCGGCCGGCACGCTGCGGAGCACCCGGCCGGTGCGTCCGGGCAGGCGGGGCCAGGCCAGCAGCAGCGCGAGTGTCAGCGCGCTCATCGAGACGGCGCCCGGATGCAGACGCGCCAACTGGGCCGGCAGCGCGAGCAGATTGGCAAGGACGGAGCTGTCCGGGCTGCCGCCGAGGACGATGTGCAGCTGGGCGACGGCGATGGTGATGCCGATACCGGCGAGCATGCCGTGCACCACGGCCGGGCTGACCGCGAGCGCGCCGCGCGCCACCCGCAGGCCGGCCAGGCCGAGTTGGGCGAGCCCGGCGAGGACGGTGATGCCGCAGGTCGCCCGCCAGCCGTACCGATGGATCAGGTCGGCGGTGACCACGGTGAGGCCGGCGGCGGGGCCGCTGACCTGCAGTGGACAGCCGCCGAGCCGGCCGGCGACGAGTCCGCCCACGGCGGCGGCGACGAGACCGGCCTGCAGCGGAGCGCCGGTGGCCAGCGCGATTCCCAGGGAGAGGGGCAGGGCGATCAGGAAGACCGCGACGGATGCGGACAGGTCGGGGACCGCCACGGGGAACTGCCACCGGCGGCCCGGCGGTGGGCCGTGCGGCGGATGGGGGTGCTGGGCGTGTGAGGGTGCGCAGGCTGACACGGTCCTGTCTCCTCCGGAGGGCGCGGTACGGGGACTGGGCGGGGTGGAGCGGACTGAGCGGAATGGGCCAACATCGGTAAAAGAACCGTAATGAAGGGCAAAGACCGTGCATAACTTTTCGGTGCAATTGGCGTATTCGAACCGCTCGCATGAGTGAACTAACCATTTGATCGGCTTGTCGTACTAATTCCTTCTCGGTCCCGTGCGATCTTGGCGGCGCTGTCGGTACAAGCCCGGCACATCACCAGAAAAGGATCCGTCAGTGTTTGCCTGAGAGAAGGAAGAAGGTGGGCGGAACATGGCCGCCACCCAGAGGATCGCCGTCGGCGTCGTG
Source organism: Streptomyces sp. NPDC046759 (assembly GCF_040645475.1). Taxonomy (NCBI): domain Bacteria; kingdom Bacillati; phylum Actinomycetota; class Actinomycetes; order Kitasatosporales; family Streptomycetaceae; genus Streptomyces; species Streptomyces sp. NPDC046759. Next base: position 57,679 of record NZ_JBEYYJ010000018.1, read on the forward strand.
GCCGCCGCGGCCTGTGCCTCCGCGCTCGCCGGTTGCGCGACCGGCTCCCACGGTTCGAAGCAAGGGGCGTCCGGCCCGCAGAAGGGGGCTCCGGCGCCGGGCAGCGTTTTCCGGCTGATCGGTGACGGTTCCACGGCGTACACGGGCTCGCAGCCGCATCTGCCCAGACCCGAGCAGCTGCAGCCGGGGCAGAAGCCACCGCAGTTCGTGGTGTTCTCCTGGGACGGCGCGGGTGAGGACAGCCAGAAGCTGTTCTCGCACTTTCGCGAGGTGGCCAAGGAGAACCACGCGACCATGACCTACTTCCTCAGCGGCGTCTACATGCTGCCGAAGGAGAAACGCGAGCTGTACAAGCCGCCGCAGCACTCGCCGGGCAGCTCCGACATCGGTTTCAACGACGAGAAGGGGATCGCCGACACCGTCAAGCAGGCCCGCCTGGCCTGGCTCGAGGGCAATGAGATCGGCACCCACTTCAACGGCCACTTCTGCGGGCCCGACGGCGGGGTCGGCACCTGGTCGGTGGACGAATGGAAGAGCGAGATCGCCCAGGCCAAGCAGTTCGTGAAGACCTGGAAGACCAATGCCGGCATGCAGAAGTCGGCCCCGCTGCCCTTCGACTACGACAAGGAGCTGATCGGCGCCCGGACACCCTGCCTGGAGGGCCAGAAGAACTTCATGAAGGCAGCCCGCCAGTTGGGCTTCCGCTACGACTCCAGCGGCGTCAACAACCAGGTCTGGCCCAAGAAGAAGCAAGGGCTGTGGGACCTCTCGATGCAGCTGGTGCCCTTCCCCGGACACACCTATGAACAGCTGACCATGGACTACAACTTCATGGTCAACCAGTCCGGCACCAAGACCCAGGGCGACCCCGACAAGTTCGACTACTGGGGCAACCAGATGCGCGACGGCCTGCTCAAGGGCTTCTACCGGGCCTACGACGGCAACCGCGCGCCGCTGATCATCGGCAACCACTTCGAGTCCTGGAACGGCGGCACCTACATGCGCGCCGTCGAGGACACCGTGAAGGAGGTGTGCAGCAAGCCCGACGTGCACTGTGTGTCCTTCCACCAGCTGGTCGACTGGCTGGACGCCCAGGATCCGAGGACTCTGGAGAAGCTGCGCACCCTGGAGGTGGGTGAGGCTCCCCGGCAGGGCTGGGCGTCCTTCCTGTCCGGCCGCCCGGCTCCGGCGCCCAAGGGCGTGCCCGGGGCGCCTGCGGTCCAGCAGTAGGTGTCGCGGGCAAGCCGTGAAGCCCCGTGCGGTGCGTGGGTGTCACGCTCAAGCCGTGAGCGCCCCGCACCCTACGTGGGTGTCACGCGGGAGTCGTGACACCCGCGCCGACGCCTTCGCCGAGCACGAAGGCGGGGTCGACCTGCGCCGCCAGGTCGACCCCGGTGCGCTCGTTGCCCCACGCCTCGGCGTTCTTCAGGTGGAAGTGCACCATCTGGCGGGTGTATCGCTCCCAGTCCCGCAGCTCGTACGTGGCGTCCACGGCGGCCCGCAGGGTGTGCAGGGCGCGGGCGTTGGCCTCCTCCAGCAGATCGAACCGGGGTGGCCTGCCCTTCTCCATGGCACGCACCCAGTCCGAGCGCCCGACCGTCACGAGCAGGTCGTCCCCGACTTCCGCGCGCAGGAAGTCGATGTCGTCCTGCTCCTGGACCTTGTTGCCGACGACCTTCAGGGTGACGCCGAAGTCGCGGGCGTACTCCTTGTACTGGCGGTAGACGGAGACCCCCTTCCGGGTCGGCTCGGCGACGAGGAACGTCATGTCGAAGCGGGTGAACATGCCGGAGGCGAAGGAGTCCGAACCCGCCGTCATGTCGACCACGACGTACTCGTCGGGGCCGTCGACGAGGTGGTTCAGGAACAGCTCCACCGCTCCCGTCTTGGAGTGGTAGCAGGCGACCCCCAGGTCGGCGTCCGTGAAAGGGCCGGTGACCATCAAACGGACGGCACCGCCGTCGAGTTCCACCGGCCGGGCGCAGGCGTCGTACACCGGATTCGGCTCCCGCACGCGAACCAGTCGCGAGCCCTCGCCGGGCGGAGTCGTCTTGATCATCGTGGCGGCGGAGGGGATGCGCGGATTGCTGCCGCGCAGATGATTCTTGATCAACGACAGCCGTTCGCCCATGGCGGGCAGCGCGGCGGCCTCCGTCTCGTCGAGGCCGAGCGCGGGCCCCAGGTGCTGGTTGATGTCCGCGTCGATCGCGACCACCGGGGCGCCGGCGGCCGCGAGATGGCGGATGAAGAGGGAGGAGAGCGTGGTCTTGCCACTCCCGCCCTTCCCGACGAAAGCAATTTTCATGTTCACCAACGGTAGTCGGTCGATAGCCGTGCGTGTCGGGCGCAGTGAAGAAGACCACTCCTTCGAGGGGGCGGCCGATGGGGTGCGTAATGTCGTACTCATGAGTACGACTGGCGCGAACGCCGACCCGCTCGCGGCCCTGGGCTCCCTGCCCGGCGTGGCCGACTCCGTGGAGTCCGTGCGCAAGGCCGTGGACCGGGTCTACGGGCACCGGATCATGCGGCGCCGCAGCACCGAGATCACCTCCGAGGCGGCCCTGCGCGCCGCCCGCGGCTCCGCGGCGCTGTCCGGTGCCGACTGGGCCCTGGAGGAGGTGCGGCGGCGCACCGACTTCGGCGGCGACGCCGAGGCGCGCGTCATGGGCGCGTCCCTCAGGTTGTCGGCCGAGTCCGGACAGCTGCTGTCCATCTGGCGGCAGTCGCCCCTGCGGGTGCTGGCCAGGCTGCACCTGGTGGCCGCTGCGGGCAAGCGCGACGAGGTCGGCAGGCCGCGACAGGCGGGCGAGAGTGTGGACGAGCCGCTGATCGAGCTGCCACTGCCGGACGCCCGGGAGGTGTCCGGACGGCTGGAGGGACTCGCGGACCTGATCATCGCGGGGACGTCGGCGCCCGCGCTGGTGACGGCCGCCGTGGTGCACGGCGAGCTGCTCGCGCTGCGGCCCTTCGTGTCCCACAACGGCCTGGTGGCCCGCGCGGCCGAGCGCATCGTCCTGATCGGCAGCGGCCTGGACCCGAAGGCGGTCTGCCCGGCCGAGGTCGGCCACGCCGAACTGGGCCGCGCCTCCTATCTGGCGGCGCTGGAGGGGTACGTCTCCGGCACTCCCGAGGGCATGGCGGCCTGGATCGCGCACTGCGGCAGGGCGATCGAACTGGGTGCGCGCGAAGCCACGGCCGTGTGCGAGGCGCTGCAGCGCGGCGCGGCCTGAGCCGGCTCCGCCGTGTCCGGGGAAGGCACGGACATCCCCCGGACATGGTTGCGGCGGTACGAGTTTTCGTACCGCCGCTGGCATGTCCACCGGGTTACCAAGCGTCCTCGATATGTGCCCATCAGGTCGGGGACTTTGCCCGTCACCTGGTGCGCTGGCCCGTAATCGACGGGTCGACGTCGCGTGGGTGCCCGATGTCCATGTGGGGTCCGTGGGCCAATGCGTAGTGGTAGGTGATCCTCGCGGATGTCCTTTGGTCTCGCGGGCCTAAGGCTTTTGTACCGCGAGCCGGGAGGAAGCGGAACCCCTGTCCGCACTTCTTTACTTTCAGGATCAAACAGGGGTTGACCGGACGTCATTCGCGAAACGGGATCGTTCAGGCGGTGCTGCGTCGGCGGTTGGCGTACCACACCAGGCCGGCGGTCGCGGCCGCCGCCCCTATGGCCGCCGCCGCGACCAGCGCGGGGCGAGGCGGGACGGAGAACGCGGGCAGCCGCTTCTTCAGCGGGACAGGCCTGCGGAACTCCAGAACCGGCCACCCCCGCGCGAGCGCCTCGCGGCGCAGCGTCCGGTCCGGGTTCACCGCATGCGGGTGCCCGACCGCCCGGAGCATCGGCAGATCGGTCGCCGAGTCGCTGTAGGCGTAGCAGCGCTCGAGGTCGTAGCCGTCGGACGTGGCCAGCTCCCGGATCGCCTCGGCCTTGGTCGGGCCGTAGGCGTAGTACTCCACTTCCCCGGTGAAGCAGCCGTCCTCGCCGACGACCATCCGGGTGGCCACCACACGGTCGGCGCCGAGCAGTTCGCCGATGGGTTCGACGACCTCGGCGCCCGAGGTGGACACGATCACCACGTCCCGCCCGGCCGTGTGGTGCTCCTCGATCAGCGAGGCCGCCTCGTCGTAGATGATCGGGTCGATCAGTTCGTGCAGGGTCTCGGCGACGATCTCCCGTACCTGCTGCACGTTCCAGCCGCGGCACAGGGCGGACAGATACTCACGCATGCGCTCCATCTGGTCGTGATCCAGCCCGCCGGCCAGGAAGACGAACTGGGCATATGCGGTTCGCAGTGCGGCCCTGCGGCTGATCAGCCCACCTTGGTAGAAGGACTTGCTGAAGGTGAGCGTGCTCGACTTCGCAATGACCGTCTTGTCCAGGTCAAAGAAGGCTGCTGCGCGGGGCAAGGAGTGGTTTTCCACGCCCCCGAGCATAGGCGCCCACCATTCGGCGTAAGGTGGGGCGCGTGGGTTTGCCTGAGAGGCCTCTCGGGTACACCATGGAAGTCACGGATCGTTCGCGACCGTGCTAACCCGGTCCGACTCCTCCCCCCCCGAGTCGGCCGTGGGGACGACCCCCGCTCTCCCCCCCGGCGGGGGTCGTCGCATGTCCGGATGGGTTTTCTCCCTCCTCCCCGTTGTCCGAGAGGCTGCGAGTACGACGCGGCCCGGCCGCGGCCCGACGTTTCCATGCGTCCATGATCCGTCACTGCGGGTAATCATCGCGCTGCCCTGTGGAAGTCGCGCAGGGATCGGTACGGAGGTCACCGGTATGGGTGACGGTGATATTCACAGTCCCCGAGTTGTCCACAGTTTTTGACCAAGATCCACATGTTTTCGGGGATCGCTGCACCGTGATTCCAGCGCGCTCGGCCGGGACGAGTTCATGGCCGGTTCCGATTGCCGGAACGCGTGTGACCGGTTTCCGCCGGCCGCTCATATGGGAGGCCGCTTGCCGGTTCTTCACACCTTTGGGAATCGCGTGGCCGCAGAGGCTGCGCGGCCCACGCAGCGAAGGGGGAAACACCCGTGACCGCAGCCGTCACCCACGACCCGCCGCCCGGCACCGAAGACCGGCCGGACCGGCCGCTCATCGTCACCGAGGACGCCGAACTCCTGGACGACCTGCTGCGCCTGTGCGCGGCCGCCGGCGCCACACCCGAGGTTCACCACGGGGTACCGGAACACGGCGACGGCTGGAACACGGCCCCGCTGGTGCTGGTCGGCGACGACGCCGCCCACCGGGTCGGCGGGGCGACACGCCGACGCGGAGTGGTGCTGGTCGGGCGCGATCAGGACGACCCGGGAGTGTGGAGAAGGGCCGTGGAGATCGGTGCCGACCACGTCCTGATGCTGCCCGACGGGGAGCAGTGGCTGGTCGACCGGATCGCCGACGTCGCCGAGGGCGTCGGTCGCCCGGCCCTCACCGTCGGGGTGATCGGCGGCCGGGGCGGCGCCGGTGCCTCCACGCTCGCGTGCGCCCTCGCCGTCACCGCCGCGCGTGAGGGACTGCGCACCCTCCTCGTGGACGCCGATCCGCTCGGCGGCGGACTCGACGTACTCCTCGGCGGCGAGAGCGCCGACGGGCTGCGCTGGCCCGCCTTCGCAGCCTCCCGCGGCCGGGTCGGCGGCGGCGCCCTGGAGGAGTCGCTGCCCGAACTGCACTCCCTTCGGGTGCTGAGCTGGGACCGCGGCACGTGCGTCGCCATCCCGCCGCAGGCGGTGCGCGCGGTGCTCGCCGCCGCCCGGCGGCGCGGCGGCACGGTCGTGGTGGACCTGCCCCGCCGCCTCGACGACGGGGTCGCCGAAGCCCTCGCCCAGCTCGACCTCGCACTGCTCGTCGTCCCCGCCGAGCTGCGCGCGGTCGCGGCCGCCGGGCGGGTCGCCTCCGCCGTCGGCATGGTCGTGCGCGACCTGCGCGTGGCGGTCCGCGGGCCGTACGCACCGGGCCTGGACGACCATGAGGTGGCCCGGCTGCTCGGCCTGCCACTGGCGGGCGAGGTTCCGGTGGAACCGCCGCTGCTGCGCCCCCAGGGCGGCGCGAAACCACCCGGCGCGACCGGACGCGGCCCCCTCGCCCGCTTCTGCGCGGACTTCTGGGAGCGCGCGCTGGCCGAAGCCGGAGGCACCCGATGACCCTCCCCGGACTCGACCGCGCGGACGGCGCGGCCCTGCTCGACGGCGTCCGGCGCCGGCTCGCCGAGAGCGGCGCCGACCCCACCCCGGCGCGGGTGGCCCAGGCCCTGCGCGAACAGGGGCGGGTGCTCGGCGACGCCGAGGTCCTCGGCGCCGCCCGGCAGCTGAGGTCCGAACTCGTCGGCACCGGCCCCCTGGAGCCGCTGCTCGCCGACCCGGACATCACCGATGTCCTGGTGTCCGCCCCCGACCGGGTGTGGGTGGACCGTGGCGGCGGACTGGAGCTGACCTCCGTGACCTTCCCCGACGCCGCGGCCGTACGACGCCTAGCTCAGCGGCTGGCCGCCGTGGCCGGGCGCCGGCTGGACGACGCCCGGCCGTGGGCGGACGCCCGGCTGCCCGACGGGACCAGGCTGCACGCCGTGCTGCCCCCGGTCGCCGTCGGCTGTACCTGCCTGGCCCTGCGGGTCGTACGGCCCCGGGCGTTCACGCTGGAGGAACTGGTGGAGGCCGGCACCGTGCCGCCCGGCGGCGACCGGATCCTCAGGGCGCTGCTCGCGGCCCGCCTGTCCTTCCTCGTCAGCGGCGGCACCGGAAGCGGCAAGACGACCCTGCTCAGTGCCCTGCTGGGCCTGGCCGGAGCGGGCGAGCGGATCGTGCTCGCCGAGGACTCCGCCGAGCTTCGGCCGGACCATCCGCATGTCGTCCGGTTGGAGACCAGGCCGGCCAACCAGGAGGGCGCCGGACTGGTCACCCTCGAGGATCTCGTCCGGCAGGCGCTGCGGATGCGGCCCGACCGGCTGGTCGTGGGGGAGGTCCGCGGACCGGAGGTCGTGCATCTGCTGGCCGCCCTCAACACGGGCCACGAGGGCGGTTGTTGCACGGTCCACGCCAACGCCGCCGCGGACGTCCCGGCCCGCCTGGAGGCGCTGGCCACGGCCGCCGGGCTCGACCGGGCCGCGCTGCACAGCCAGTTGGCGGCCGCGCTCTCCGTGGTCCTGCACCTCGTACGGGACCGGTCCGGACGGCGCCGGATCGCCGAGGTGCATGTGCTGGAGCGGGAGGCCACCGGGCTGGTCCGCACGGTGCCCGCCCTGCGCTGGGGCGAGCGGGCCTTCGTGCGGGAGAGGGGCTGGGAGCGGTTGCGGCACCTGCTCGGTGGAGCGGGCGAGGCCGGGGACGAGTGAGTGAGGTGGCGGAAGTGATCGGTGAGACGTCCATGGGGGCCGCCCTCGTGTGCCTCGGCGCGCTGGTCTGGCTGCTGGGCGGGCGGCACTACGGGATGCGGCGGGCGCGGCTGCTGTTCGCGGGCGGTGGAGCGGTGACGCCCGGCCCGCCCTCGTGGGATCGGACCCGCGCGGAACTGCAGCGGCTGTGCGGCCGGTGGGGCGCCGAGTGGTGGGCGCTCGCGGCCGGCCTGCTGCTCGGGCTGCTGGCGGCCTCGGTGATTCCGGTCGTCGCGGGGGCGGCCGGGGTGCCGCTGCTGCGCCGGGTACGGCTGGCCCGGCAGGCCCGCACCGTTCGGGAGCGGCGGGCGGACGCGGTGATCGCCCTGTGCGGGGCCCTCGCCGGCGAGGTGCGCGCCGGGCGGCAGCCGGGCGAGGCGTTGCTGTGGGCGGCGCGGGACTCCGGCGGGCTCGGCGAGGCACAGGCGGCCGTGGTCGCGGCGGCGCGGTTCGGCGGGGACGTTCCCGGCGCCCTTTCCGTGGCGGCCCGGCAGCCCGGCGCCGAGGGCCTGCTCGGGCTGGCCGCGTGCTGGCGGGTGGCCGTGGATCGGGGCGCCGGACTGGCGGCCGGCCTGGACCGGCTGGACGCGGCCCTGCGGGCCGAGCGTGATCAACGCGCAGACCTGCACGCCCAGTTGGCGGGCGCCCGGGCGACCACGGTGCTCCTGGCCGTGCTTCCCGCTCTCGGCCTGCTCCTGGGTTCGGCCATGGGTGCGGACCCCCTCCGCGTCCTCCTCCACACCGGCGCCGGCCTCGGCTGCCTGGCGGCCGGATCGGCGTTTGAAGTGGCCGGGGCGTGGTGGGCCGTGCGGATCGTACGGGGGGCGGGAGGGGGATGAGCAGGAGCGGTGTGCGGCGCGGTCGGGATGCGGTCCTTGGCCGGGGAGGGGTGGGCGGGAGAGGCACGGGGGGCGAGGTCTGCGGGGAGCCGGGTCGAAGGGCGGGCGCGATGTCGTGGGCGGGGTGCGATGGAGAGCGCGGTGCGGAGGTGCGCCGCGGTGCGCACCCCAGGATCTGCCGGGAGCCGGGAGCCGGGAGCCGGGAGCCGGGAGCCGGGAGCCGGGAGCGGTGTGCGGAGTGAGGCGTGCGGTGGGGTGCGCCGGTCGGGAGTGGGGAGAGCGGGCGGTATGAGCGGGGAAGTTGTCCACAGGCTGGGGATGGTCTGTGGGGTGGCGCTGGTCCTGGGCGGGGTGGTCAGGCGGCTGGAGCTGATCCGGCGGCGGAGCCGGGCGCGACGGCGGGTGAACGAGCTACTGGGTCGTGAAGTTGCGGCGTCCGGGCCACGGTTCACGTCGGCGGACGCGGCGCGCCGGTGGCTGCCGCCGGCCGGGGCGGTGTGCGGGGTCTGGGTCCTGGCCGGTGGTGGTGGGGCCGGGGCCGTGCTCGGGCTGGGTGCCGGGGTCGTGCTGTGGCGTTGGCGGAGCCGGCAACCGGCGGCCGGCCGGGCGGAGCCGGTCGACAGCGCCACCGCCGCACGTCAACTCCCGCTCGCTGCCGATCTGCTGGCCGCCTGCGTCGCGGCCGGTGCGGGTCCGGTGATCGCCGCCCAGGCGGTGGGTGAGGCACTCGGCGGACCGGTCGGGGAGGCACTGGCGCGGAGCGCGGCGGAGGTGCGGCTCGGCGGTGCACCGTCGCACGCCTGGCGGCGGTTGGCCGAGCTGCCCGGCGCCGGAGCCCTGGCGCGGCTGCTGGCGCGGGCCGACGAGTCCGGGCTCCCGGCGGCGGGGCCCGCCGCCCGCCTCGCCGCCGACGCACGCGCACAGTGGGCCCGCACCGCGACGGCCCGGGCCCGGCGCGCGGCCGTATTGATCTCCGCGCCGGTGGGCCTGTGCTTCCTGCCCGCCTTCATCGCGGTCGGAGTGCTGCCCGTGGTGATCGGACTCGCGGGCGGGGTGATGCAAGGCAGGTGAGGCGTACGGCGACGAACGGGCCCGAGCAGCCGCGGAGAAAGTCGCAGAGAAAGCCGCGGAAAGAGTCGCGGAGAACCACAGGACACGGAAACCCAGCGGGGGTGTTGGAGTGCACAGGAAGATCAGGGATGCGGCAGTGAGGCTGCACGTCAGGGGCCGGGGCCGCAAGGACGCCGGAATGGTGACGTCCGAATATGCGATGGGGATCATCGCCGCCGTCGGGTTCGCCCTGCTGCTCTACGAGGTCGTCACCAGCGGCCAGGTCCGGCAGGAGCTGCAGGACATCGTGAAGAAGGCCCTCAGTGCGCGCATGTGAGCGAGGGGCGGACCGGGGGTTCGTGACCGCGGAGGCGGCCGTGGTGCTGTCCGTGCTGGTGGCGTTCACGATGGCATTGGTCTGGGGGCTGCTCATGGTGGCCGTACAGATCCAGTGCGTGGACGCCGCCCGGCTGGGCGCCCGGGCCGCCGCCCGTCAGGACCCGGCCGGCGCGGTGGTGAAGGTGGCCCGGGAGGCCGCGCCGCGCGGGGCGCGGGTGACGGTCGTAAGGGCGGGCGGCCAGGTCCGGGTGACGGTCGTGGCCAGGCCGCCGGTGCTGAGCGGGCTGCCGTTCGAGGTGCGGGAGGAAGCCGTGGCGCCGGCCGAGGAGACCGCGGCGGCGGGGGAGGCGGGGCCGTGAGACACGGTGGAGTACCGGATCGGTCGCGAGATCCGCGGTACGGCGACCGCGGGTCCGCCACCGTGTGGAGCCTGGGGGCGATGGCCGTGCTGTGTGTGGTGTTCGGCGCCGTACTCGCGCTCGGTCAGGCCGTCGTCGTCCGGCACCGGGCGGCCGGGGGCGCCGATCTGGCGGCCCTCGCGGCGGCGGCCCACTGGGAGGAGGGCGGCACGGCGGCCTGTGCGCGGGCCGGGCGGGTGGCGGCCGCCCAGGGGGTACGGCTGGTGCGCTGCGCGATCGTCGGCGAGACCTCGGACGTGACGGCGGCCTCGGGAAGGGGGCCGTTCGCGGCGCAGGCCAGGGCCAGAGCAGGGCCGGCGGGAGCCGTGCCGCAGACGCTCAGGCGCGCGTCCGCCCCGGAGCCGGCTCCGCCGACGGCTGTCCCCCTGGCTTCTCCTGCGGCGCCCCCCGCAACAGGACCGTGAGGAGCCGTACGGCCCCCCTCTTGTGCAGCGGGTCGTTGCCGTTGCCGCACTTGGGGGACTGGATGCAGGACGGGCAGCCGGCCTCGCACTCGCAGGCGGCGATGGCCTCGCGGGTGGCCAAGAGCCAGGCGCGGGCGGTGTGGAAGGCGCGCTCCGCGAAACCCGCGCCACCCGGATGGCCGTCGTACACGAAGACCGTCGGCAGCAGGGTGTCCGGATGCAGCGGAACCGAGACGCCGCCGATGTCCCAGCGGTCACAGGTCGCGAAGAGGGGAAGCATGCCGATGGAGGCGTGTTCTGCGGCGTGCAGTGAACCGCCGAGGATCTCGGGGGTGATCCGGGCCTCGTCCAGCTGGTCGTCGGTGACCGTCCACCACACCGCGCGGGTGCGGAGCGTTCGGGGAGGGAGGTCGAGTTTGGTCTCGCCCAGCACTTCGCCTGTGATGAGGCGTCTACGGAGGTAGGAGACCACCTGGTTGGTCACTTCGACCGAGCCGTAGCAGAGGCGGCCGGCGCCCCAAGGGATCTCGGTGTCCGTCTCCAGGACGGAGATCGAGGTGGTGTCGCGGGCGACGGTGGAGTACGGCGGGTCGGCTTGTTCGACCAGGGCGACGGAGTCCTCCAGGTCGAGGGAGCGCACCAGATAGGTGCGGCCCTGGTGCAGATGGACCGCGCCCTCGTGGACCGTGGAGTGCGCGGCGCCCGCGTCGACCGTGCCCAGCAGCCGGCCCGTGCCGGCCTCCACGACCTGAATCGGACGCCCACCGGCGCCGCGGATGTCGGTCAGGTCGGCGGCTCGCTCGCGGCGCGTCCAGTGCCAGGCCCTGGTCCGCCGGCGGAGCAGCTTCGCGGCCTCCAGCTGTGGCAGCACGTCGGCGCAGGCGGGGCCGAAGAGGTCCAGGTCGTCCTCGGTCAGCGGCAGCTCCGCGGCGGCGGCGCACAGGTGCGGCGCGAGGACGTAGGGGTTGTCCGGGTCGAGGACGGTGGACTCCACCGGCTGGTCGAACAGGGCCTCGGGGTGGTGGACCAGGAAGGTGTCCAGCGGGTCGTCGCGGGCCACCAGCACAGCGAGCGCGCCCTGTCCGGAGCGGCCGGCACGGCCCGCCTGCTGCCACAGGGACGCGCGCGTGCCCGGGTAGCCGGCGATCACGACCGCGTCCAGGCCGGAGACGTCCACGCCGAGCTCCAGCGCCGTGGTCGCGGCCAGCCCGAGGAGTTCGCCGGAGTGCAGGGCGCGTTCCAGGGCGCGGCGCTCCTCGGGGAGGTAGCCGCCGCGGTAGGCCGCGACGCGCCGGACCAGGGACCGGTCGACCTCGGCGAGCCTCTCCTGGGCGATCACCGAGATCAGCTCGGCGCCACGCCGGGACCGTACGAAGGCGACCGAGCGCACGCCCTGCGCGGTCAGGTCGGTCAGCAGATCGGCGGTCTCGGCGGTGGCGGTACGCCGTACGGGGGCACCTTTCTCGCCGTGCAGCTCGGTGAGAGGCGGCTCCCAGAGGGCGAAGACGAGCTCCCCGCGCGGGGAGGCGTCGTCGGCGACCTCGACCACCGGCAGGCCGGTCAGCCGGCCGGCGGCGACTGCGGGCTCGGCGGCGGTCGCGGAGGCCAGCAGGAAGACGGGAGAGGCGCCGTAGCGGGCGCACAGGCGGCGCAGCCGGCGCAGCACCTGGGCGACGTGGGAGCCGAAGACGCCGCGGTAGGTGTGGCACTCGTCGATGACCACGTACTTGAGCGCCTTGAGGAAGGAGGACCAGCGCGGGTGGGAGGGGAGTATCCCGCGGTGCAGCATGTCGGGGTTGGTGAGGACGTAGTTGGCGTACTGGCGGATCCACTCCCGTTCCTCGTAGGGGGTGTCGCCGTCGTACACGGCGGGGCGTACTCCGGTGCCGAGCGGATGTGAAAGTTCCTTCACCGACCTGCACTGATCCGCCGCGAGTGCCTTGGTGGGGGCGAGGTACAGGGCCGTGGCGCCACGGCCGTTCGGGGCCTCGGATCCGTCCAGGAGGGTGGACAGGACGGGCACGAGGTATGCGAGCGATTTGCCCGAGGCGGTGCCGGTGGCGACGACCACCGACTCGCCGTCCAGAGCGTGCTCGGCGGCCAGGGCCTGGTGCGCCCAGGGGTGTTCGATGCCGCACTCCTGGACGGCCGCGATCACCTCGGACCGGATTCGGTCAGGCCAGACGGCATGGCGGCCCGCGCGCGGGGGCAAGTGCTCCGTATGAGTGATGCGCGCAGACCGGCTTGGCCCGGAGGCGAGCCGGTCCAGGACCAGGCCCGGAGACGGGCGGAATGCCGGGTCCGCCGGGGGTCGATCGGATCGGTGATTCTTGGCCATCGGCATCGAGTGTGTCACTGGCGTGACGGACAATGGGACCAAGGCGTCGTGCACGCCTGCCGGTAAGTGATTGAATGCCATCGCGGCTGGCGATGCGTCCCGGGGGCCGCAAGCCGAGGTGTCCCGAGGGGCGACCGCTCGATAGCAAGGTGCTGGAGGATCCGTGGACCTGTCCCTGTCGACCCGTACCGTCGGCGATCGTACGGTCGTCGAGGTCGGTGGCGAAATCGATGTATACACCGCGCCCAAGCTGCGCGAGCAGCTGGTCGAGCTGGTGAACGACGGCAATTTCCACCTCGTCGTCGACATGGAGGGCGTGGACTTCCTCGACTCCACCGGTCTCGGCGTGCTGGTCGGCGGCCTGAAGCGAGTGCGTGCCCATGAGGGCTCGCTGCGCCTGGTCTGCAACCAGGAGCGCATTCTCAAGATCTTCCGCATCACCGGCCTCACCAAGGTGTTCCCGATCCACACCTCGGTCGAGGAAGCGGTGGCGGCCACCGACTGACCCCGGACCGGTCACCGGCTCCGGACTCCCGCGTGGGGTCCGGACGCCGGACGGTGCTGTCCGGCGCGTTCCGTTCGCGGCCGGTGCGCCGACCGGTTCCGTCCCGGGCCCTGAACCGGGCCCGGGGCACAGAAGCACAGCAGGGGGTGCGGGCTCTCGGCGGCCCCGCCCCCGACCGCACGCCCGTAGTCGCGAGGGGGATGCATGGCCACCGTCGAACTCCGCTTCAGCGCGCTGCCCGAGCACGTCCGGACCGCCCGGTTGGTGGCGGCCGCGGTGGCACGCAGGGCCGGAGTGGACGAGGCCGTCCTGGACGAGGTCCGGCTCGCCGTCGGCGAGGCCTGCTCCCGTGCCGTCGGACTGCACCAGAGCAGCGGCATCAGCGCGCCCGTGAAGGTGGCCTTGATCGAGGAGGAGAAACAGTTCTCCATCGAGGTCGGGGACGAGGCGCCGCACGCCACCCCGGGCGACACGCCCGGCGCGCAGGACGGCGAGGCTGAAGTCGAGGAGGACGAGATGGGGCTCGCGGTCATCAGCGGCCTCGTCGACGACGTCCACGTCACCACCGGACACGACGGTGGCCTCATCCGCATGACGTGGCCGACCACGCCGCCGGCCGCGGCACTCGTCTGACCGCGCCGTTTCCGCTTCCCGAGGGCCCTGCCGTGCAGGGCCCTCGGCGTTTTTCCGGCAGGCCAGACGCCCTTCCCGAATTCGTGAAGGAATTCACGATCACCGAGAATGCCCTGGGGGCATTACTCCATTCGGGTTGTCCGGAGAGATCTGGATCATTTGCTGATGAGCCGGTGGAGGCTAATTCCGTTTACCGCGCTCTTTTGCGATCACCCTGGGGTACCTAGAATCCGTCCACATCTTGAGCTCAGCCCAAGCGTCAAGGAGGACGAATGGCGGGGCTTTCTACCCCTCAGTTGGGTCACCCCACGTCCCTCGCAGCCGCAGTCCTGACCGACGACAACCGGATCCTCGTGGCCGCCATCACGGCGGTCGCCCTGGCCGCACTGGTGGTCGCGGGGATCCTGGTGCGCCAGGTACTGGCCGCGGGCGAGGGAACCGACAGCATGAAGCAGATCGCCGAGGCGGTCCAGGAAGGCGCGAAGGCCTATCTCGCCCGGCAGTTGCGCACGCTCGGCGTATTCGCGGTCGTCGTCTTCTTCCTGCTCATGCTGCTGCCCGCGGACGACTGGAATCAGCGTGCCGGACGATCGGTGTTCTTCCTGATCGGAGCGGTGTTCTCGGCGGCCACCGGCTATATCGGCATGTGGCTCGCCGTCCGCAGTAATGTGCGGGTCGCCGCGGCGGCCCGGGAAGCCACTCCGGCACCAGGCGAACCCGAAAAGGATCTCACCACTGTCTCGCACACCGCGATGAAGATCGCATTTCGCACGGGCGGCGTCGTCGGCATGTTCACGGTGGGGCTCGGCCTGCTGGGCGCCTCCTGCGTGGTGCTGGTGTACGCGGCCGACGCCCCGAAGGTGCTGGAGGGCTTCGGCCTCGGCGCGGCCCTGATCGCCATGTTCATGCGTGTGGGCGGCGGCATCTTCACCAAGGCCGCCGACGTCGGCGCCGACCTGGTCGGCAAGGTCGAACAGGGCATTCCGGAGGACGATCCGCGCAATGCCGCGACCATCGCCGACAACGTGGGCGACAACGTCGGCGACTGCGCGGGCATGGCGGCCGACCTGTTCGAGTCGTACGCCGTGACCCTGGTGGCCGCGCTGATCCTCGGCAAGGCCGCCTTCGGCGATTCCGGGCTGGCGTTCCCGCTGCTCGTACCGGCCATCGGCGTCATCACGGCGATGATCGGGATCTTCGCGGTCGCGCCCCGCAGAGCCGACCGCAGCGGCATGACGGCGATCAACCGCGGCTTCTTCGTCTCCGCGGTGATCTCCCTGGCACTGGTCGCGATCGCCGTGTTCGTCTACCTGCCGTCGTCGTACCACACACTCGGCGGCGTCACCGACGCGGCGATCCGGGCCAAGAGCGGCGATCCGCGGATCCTCGCCCTGGTCGCGGTGGCGATCGGCATCCTGCTCGCCGCCGTCATCCAGCAGCTGACCGGCTACTTCACCGAGACCACCCGCCGCCCCGTGCGGGACATCGGCAAGACGTCCCTCACGGGCCCGGCGACGGTCGTCCTGTCCGGCATCTCGGTCGGCCTGGAGTCGGCCGTGTACACGGCCCTGCTCATCGGGCTCTCCGTGTACGGCGCGTTCCTGCTCGGCGGCACGTCGATCATGCTCGCGCTGTTCGCGGTGGCGCTCGCCGGCACCGGCCTGCTCACCACGGTCGGCGTGATCGTCGCCATGGACACCTTCGGTCCGGTCTCCGACAACGCCCAGGGCATCGCCGAGATGTCCGGCGACGTCCAGGGCGCGGGCGCGCAGGTGCTCACCAACCTGGACGCGGTCGGCAACACCACCAAGGCCATCACCAAGGGCATCGCCATCGCCACCGCCGTCCTCGCCGCGTCGGCGCTGTTCGGGTCGTACCGCGACGCGATCACCACCAACGTGCACGACGTCGGGGTGAAACTCACCGGGCCGGGCGCGCCACTCAGCCTGTCCCTGGACATCTCGCAGCCCAACAACCTCGTCGGCCTCATCGCGGGTGCCGCGGTCGTCTTCCTCTTCTCCGGACTCGCCATCAATGCCGTGTCGCGCTCGGCCGGTTCGGTGGTGTTCGAGGTGCGGCGGCAGTTCCGTGAGCGGCCCGGGATCATGGACTTCACCGAGAAGCCCGAGTACGGCAAGGTCGTCGACATCTGCACCAAGGACGCCCTGCGGGAGCTGGCCACGCCCGGTCTGCTCGCCGTCATGGCGCCGATCTTCATCGGGTTCACCCTCGGTGTGGGCTCGCTCGGTTCCTACCTCGCCGGTGCCATCGGCGCGGGCACGCTGATGGCGGTGTTCCTCGCCAACTCCGGTGGCGCCTGGGACAACGCCAAGAAGCTGGTGGAGGACGGCCACCACGGCGGCAAGGGCAGCGAGGCCCACGCCGCGACGGTGATCGGCGACACCGTCGGAGACCCCTTCAAGGACACGGCCGGACCGGCGATCAACCCGCTGCTGAAGGTCATGAACCTGGTCTCGCTGCTGATCGCGCCCGCGGTGATCAAGTTCTCGTACGGCAACGACAAGAACCTGGGCGTACGGATCCTGATCGCGGCCCTCGCGCTCGCCGTGATCGTCGTCGCCGTGTACGTCTCCAAGCGGCGCGGAATCGCCGTCGGCGACGACGAGAGCACCGAGCGGGTCTCCAACTCGGCGAACACGGCGGTGGTTTCCTAGTCGTACACCTGATCTGTTCGAGAAACCCTGCTCAACGGGCGGGCGGGCGGTGCGTGCTGACGTGCCGCCCGCCCGCTTTCGGCTGTGGGCTCGCCCACGTGGTGAGCCTTCTCTCTCGTGGTGCAAAGAGTCACAAAGGGCGCCTTGAGGGGCGTACGGGGCACGGAGGATGTGCGTCCGCCGTGTAGGGTCCGTGGGCCGAGAGCCATGGAAGGGACCGATCCGGTGAACAAGAAGCTCGCGGCCGCACTGTCCGGCGGTGCGGTACTGGTGGTGGCGCTGTCCGGTTGCACCAGCAGCGGCGGCAGCAAGGGGCCCGACCCCAAGCTGGTGTCCTGGGCCAAGTCCGTCTGCGACGCGGTGCCCGCGCAGGACACGAAGATCAAGGCGGCGAACGCGTCCATCGCGGCCATCGCCACCGACAGCAACCTGCCGCCCAAGAGCGCCCAGAAGACCTACTCACAGGCCTTCCAGGACATGGCAGACGGTTACAAGGCGCTCGCCGACGCCCTCGACAGCGCCGGCGCGCCCCCCGGGATCGAGGACGGAGCCAAGCGGCAGCAGGACGCGGCCAAGAACCTCGCCGGCCTCTCCGCGTCGTACGCCGCCCTGAAGAAGCAGGTCGACGGGCTCGACACCAGCGACCAGGGCAAGTTCGCCCAAGGTCTCAAGGACGTCGCCGCCACTCAGACCAAGGAGGTCGGCAAGCAGAGCGACAGCGGCACGCAGGCGCTGGAGCGGCTGGAGCAGGGCGACGTCAAGAAGGCGATGGCCGAGCAGGCCAGCTGCAAGAAGGCCACGGCATCGGTGTCGTCCACGTCCTCCCCGTCGGCGGGGTGATCCGGGCCTCCGGGGCCGGCGGCTGAGCGCGGACGGCCGAGGGCTGCGGCTCGCGGCTCGGGCACTCATGCAGCAGGGCTTACGGGCACGTACTGCGCGGCCTCAGACCTCCGCCGGCCTTCCGGTGGGTACGGGTGGCCGAGGGCCGGGCCTTTCGTCAGGTACGGGTGCCCGAGGGCTGGGCCTCTCGGTGCGTACCGGTGGGCGATGGCCTTCGCGGCCCTCGGACATGCGCGCGTGGGCGACGGGCCGCGGCCGGGCCGGCGAGGCGTGCTCGGGCCGCGTCGGCAGGGGCCGCGGGCCACAATGGGGGCGTGACTGACTCCGGACTCGCCTCCCTGCCCGCTTCCGACCGGCCCGACATCGCCGCACGCCTGCGGGGCGCCCTGCTCGGGGCCTCGTTCACCGCCGACGGGCTGCTCGACCTGCTCGGAGCCCCCGCCTACGCGGCGCTGGCCCGCAGCGAGACCGTGCCCGCCCTTCGGGCGACCCGTGGCGACACGCCGCTGGAGACGCTCGTACGGCTGTTCCTGTTGCAGCAACCGGTGCCGCACGCGCGCGTGACAGCCGTTCTGCCGGTCGAGGAAGCGCTGGAAGCGGGGTGGCTCACACGCGTGGGCGGCGACGAGGTGGCCGCCACCGTGGACGTCCGGCCCTACGGCGGACCCGATGGCGAGGACTGGTTCATCGTCTCCGACCTGGGTTGCGCGGTCGGCGGGGCGGGCGGCATCGGCCAGCGCGACGAGGGCGTCGTCCTGGGCGTGGGCGGCGCCTCCACGACCCTCGCCGGCATCACCGTCCGTACGCCGGTCGCGTCCGCCCTGGACCTCGGTACCGGGTCCGGCATCCAGGCGCTGCACGCCGCCCAGCACGCCACCCAAGTGACGGCGACCGACCTCAACCCGCGCGCCCTGCACATCACCGCGCTCACGCTCGCGCTCTCCGGCGCGCCCGCCGCCGACCTGCGCGAGGGTTCGCTCTTCGAGCCGGTCCACGACGACGAGACCTTCGACCTGATCGTCTCCAACCCGCCCTTCGTGATCTCGCCCGGCGCCCGGCTGACGTACCGGGACGGCGGCATGGGCGGGGACGATCTGTGCCGCTCGCTCGTTCAGCAGGCGGGGGAACGGCTGAACGAGGGCGGGTTCGCGCACTTCCTCGCCAACTGGCAGCACGTGGCAGGGGAGGACTGGCAGGACAGACTCGGCTCGTGGGTGCCGCGCGGGTGCGACGCGTGGATCGTGCAGCGCGAGGTGCAGGACGTCACGCAGTACGCCGAGCTGTGGCTGAGGGACGCCGGTGACCACCGCGGGGATCCGGCGGAGTACCAGGCGCGGTACGACGCCTGGCTCGACGAGTTCGAGGCGCGCAAGGTCAAGGCCGTCGGCTTCGGCTGGATCACCCTGCGCCGGACGGGTTCCGCAGAACCCGTCGTCACCGTGGAGGAGTGGCCGCACCCGGTGGAGCAGCCCCTCGGGGACACGATCCGGGCGCACTTCGAGCGCCTCGACTATCTCCGGGAGCACGACGACGCGGCGCTGCTCGACAGCCACTTCAGGCTCGCCGCCGAGGTGGTCCAGGAGCAGGTCGGGCTGCCCGGTGCCGAGGACCCGGAGCACGTGGTGCTGCGTCAGCACCGCGGCATGCGCCGGGCCACGAAGGTGGACACGGTCGGCGCCGGATTCGCGGGCGTGTGCGACGGCACGCTGAGCGCCGGCCGCATCCTGGACGCCATCGCGCAGCTCATGGACGAGGACCGGGTGGTACTCCGCGACCGGACACCCGCGCAGATCCGCCTGCTGGTGGAACAGGGGTTCCTGGAGCCGGCGAGCTGAGCGGGGTGCCGTAGGGCGGCGGAATGCGCCGTTGTAGTGGGCGTGGGCGGCCGTGTGCGGCTGTAGGGGGCTGGGGGCATGGGCGGCGTGTGCGGTCTGCGGTCGTAGCGGGCCTGGAGCTCACTGGCGGCCGGTCCGGCACATCCGGTCCGGCACATGGCGGGTCGGGTGGTCGGGGACGGCCGGTCCGGCGGTGGCGGGGCCGGGGACACGCAGGCCGGTCCGGCCCGCCGCGAGCGGTACGGCGGTTTGGTCCGCCTGAGGTACGCCGGATACCGGTGCGGTCGTAGCCGCCCCGGATGCCTGGGTGGCCGCGTCCGGATCACCGTCGTATGCCGGTGGCACGGGCCGGTGCGGACGGGTGGCAGCTCTTCTGACGCGCCGAAGCCGGAAAACGGCCGGAAAAATATGCAGCCCGGACCTGACCGGGACGATGTGCGATCGCGTGTTCGGTATCACGTCGACCCGCCGTTCACTCCGATGTCGCCCGCCCGTCTCCCGCGCGTGCCAGTGTCCCGGCCCGGGAGCGGCCAGGCGACGCAAAAGAGGTGACCGGGGATGGAGAGCGTGCCGGCGATCTTCGCGGGGCTGGTGTTCGCCCTGTTCGGGGGCGCACTGCTGGCCTGGACCGGCACCCGTCTCAGGCGCCGCGAGCCGGTGGCCCACGGTGTGAACCAAGTCGCATCGGCCACCCTCGCGAGCATGGCCGGGACCGTCGCGCTGGCCCTCGGGGTGTACTGCCTGACCCGCCTCTGACGTCGGCGGGCGTGCTGCGGCGGGGGTGTCGCGGGAGGAAAAGGAGAGGAAAAGGAGCAGCACGCTCCGGACAGCCCTCACCTGGGTACCCGGTACTCCGGGCGGCAGGAATGGCGGTAGTCGGGTTACCGTTCGAGTGGCCGTTGTGGGCTTTTCCCGTTTGACACGGGGGTGGGATGTAGCGTCACACTCCGCAGCGTCACACGTGCCAGCAGTACGCCGCGACCCCGGGACGAAGGCCGGGGGAGGCCCAAGCGTCGACCGGAGAGAAGAGCGAAGTTGTCCCCGACCAGCGAGACCGCACAGGGCGGCCGCCGACTCGTCATCGTCGAGTCGCCTGCCAAGGCGAAGACGATCAAGGGCTATCTCGGCCCCGGCTACGTCGTCGAAGCGAGCGTCGGGCACATCCGCGACCTCCCCAACGGCGCCGCGGAGGTGCCGGAGAAGTACACCGGCGAGGTCCGCCGCCTCGGTGTGGACGTCGAACACGACTTCCAGCCGATCTATGTGGTCAACGCCGACAAGAAGGCGCAGGTCAAGAAGCTCAAGGACCTGCTGAAGGACTCCGACGAGCTCTTCCTCGCCACTGACGAGGACCGGGAGGGCGAGGCGATCGCCTGGCACCTCCAGGAAGTCCTCAAGCCGAAGATCCCCGTCAAGCGGATGGTCTTCCACGAGATCACCAAGGACGCGATCCGCGAGGCCGTCGCCAACCCGCGCCAGCTCAACCAGAAGCTGGTCGACGCCCAGGAGACCCGCCGCATCCTCGACCGCCTCTACGGCTACGAGGTCTCGCCGGTGCTGTGGAAGAAGGTCATGCCCCGGCTGTCGGCCGGCCGTGTCCAGTCCGTCGCCACGCGTCTCGTCGTCGAGCGGGAACGCGATCGCATCGCTTTTCGTTCTGCCGAGTACTGGGACCTGACGGGCACCTTCGCGACCGGCCGCGCGGGCGACGCGTCCGACCCGTCGTCGCTGGTCGCCCGCCTGCAGACCGTCGACGGCAGGCGGATCGCGCAGGGCCGCGACTTCGACTCCCTGGGCCGGCTCAAGGGCGACAGCATCCTGCACCTCGACGAGGCGACCGCGCGCGCCCTGGCCGTCGCCCTGGAGAACACCCGCTTCTCCGTGCGCTCCGTCGAGTCCAAGCCGTACCGCCGCTCGCCGTACGCCCCGTTCCGTACGACGACGCTGCAACAGGAGGCCAGCCGCAAGCTCGGCTTCGGCGCGAAGGCGACGATGCAGATCGCGCAGAAGCTGTACGAGAACGGCTACATCACGTACATGCGTACGGACTCCACGACGCTGAGCGAGACCGCGATCGCGGCCGCCCGCGCCCAGGTCACGCAGCTGTACGGCGCCGAGTACCTGCCGCCGCAGCCGCGGACGTACGCGGCCAAGGTCAAGAACGCCCAGGAGGCCCACGAGGCGATCCGCCCCTCGGGTGATCGTTTCCGCACTCCCGCCGAGACCGGTCTGACCGGCGACCAGTTCAAGCTGTACGAGCTGATCTGGAAGCGGACCGTCGCCTCCCAGATGAAGGACGCGACCGGCAACAGCGTGACGGTCAAGATCGGCGGCACCTCCGCCGACGGCCGGGACGTCGAGTTCAGCGCCTCCGGCAAGACGATCACCTTCCACGGCTTCCTGAAGGCCTATGTCGAGGGTGCCGACGACCCGAACGCCGAGCTGGACGACCGCGAGCGCCGGCTGCCGCAGGTCGCCGAGGGTGACGCGCTGTCCGCCGAGGAGATCACGGCCGACGGCCACTCCACCAAGCCCCCGGCCCGCTACACCGAGGCCTCGCTGGTCAAGGAGCTGGAAGAGCGCGAGATCGGCCGCCCGTCGACGTACGCGTCGATCATCGGCACGATCCTCGACCGCGGCTACGTGTTCAAGAAGGGCACGGCCCTGGTGCCGTCCTTCCTGTCCTTC
The DNA here is from genome assembly GCF_040645475.1 of Streptomyces sp. NPDC046759. NCBI lineage: Bacteria > Bacillati > Actinomycetota > Actinomycetes > Kitasatosporales > Streptomycetaceae > Streptomyces > Streptomyces sp. NPDC046759. Next base: position 79,608 of record NZ_JBEYYJ010000018.1, read on the forward strand.
GCCGTGGTCAACCTGCTGGAGAAGCACTTCGGCCGGCTGGTCGACTACGACTTCACCGCCAAGATGGAGGACGACCTCGACCGCATCGCGGCCGGCGAGGCCAAGGCCGTGCCGTGGCTGAAGCGGTTCTACTTCGGCGAAGGAACCGGTCACGGCGGCGCGGCCGAGGCGGGCAATGGCGACGGGGACCACCTCGGCGGCCTCAAGGAGCTGGTGACCGACCTGGGCGCGATCGACGCGCGCGAGGTGTCGTCGTTCCCGGTGGGCAACGACATCGTGCTGCGCGTAGGCCGCTTCGGCCCCTACGTCGAGCGCGGCGAGAAGGGCAGCGAGGAGTACCAGTCCCACGACGTCCCGGACGACCTGGCGCCGGACGAACTGACCGTCGAGCTGGCCGAGGAACTGCTGGCCAAGCCCAGCGGCGACTTCGAGCTCGGCACCGACCCGGCCACCGGCCACCCCATCGTCGCCAAGGACGGCCGCTACGGGCCGTACGTCACCGAGGTCCTGCCCGAGGGCACCCCGAAGACCGGGAAGAACGCGGTCAAGCCGCGCACGGCCTCCCTCTTCAAGTCGATGTCGCTCGAGACGGTGACGCTGGACGACGCGCTCAAGCTGATGTCGCTGCCGCGCGTCGTCGGCACGGACGCCGACGGCCAGGAGATCACCGCGCAGAACGGCCGCTACGGCCCGTATCTGAAGAAGGGCACGGACTCGCGTTCGCTGCAGTCCGAGGACCAGATCTTCACGATCACGCTGGAGGAGGCCCAGGCGATCTACGCCCAGCCGAAGCAGCGCGGCCGGGCCGCCGCCAAGCCGCCGCTGAAGGAACTGGGCGAGGACCCGGTCTCCGGCAAGCCGGTCGTGGTCAAGGACGGCCGCTTCGGTCCGTACGTCACCGACGGCGAGACCAACGCGACCCTGCGCTCCGGCGACAGCGTCGAGACGATCACCGCGGAGCGCGGCTTCGAGCTGCTCGCGGAGAAGCGCGCGAAGGGCCCCGCCAAGAAGACCGCGGCGAAGAAGACCACGGCCAAGAAGGCGGCCCCGGCGAAGAAGACCGCCGCCAAGAAGACGGCGGCGAAGAAGACGACGGCCGCGAAGAAGACCACGGCGAAGAAGACGACGGCCAAGAAGGCGACGGCTTCCAAGGCGACGGCTTCCGGCACCGAGGACTGACCCGCCCCCCCCGCAGGCCGTTCCGGCTTCGCGATGTGAACGCCCCGGCATCACTTTGATGTCGGGGTGTGCTCATGCCAGAGAGGCGACGTGTGGTGTCGGTGGCTGCGGATAGGCTGAACGCATGACGCGAGCCGAGCAGCCAACGGCCCCCACCCCCGCCCCGGACGACGCCCTGGTCGCGGACTCCCGCGAGCGCGCCGTACGTTCCCTGCTGCGCCGACCGCAGCTGAAACGCCTGTGGGGCGCGCAACTGGTGAGCGGTGTCGGCGACACCCTCGCCGTACTCGTCCTGGTCGTCCTCGCCCTCCAGGCGGCGATCGGCCAGGGCGCTTTCGGCGGTGGGTACCGGGGTGTGGCGTTCGCAGTGGCGACCGTCTTCGCGGCGCGCGTCCTCGCGGCGCTGCTGTTCGGCGCGGTTCTCCTCGGCCCGCTGACCTCGCTCACCGCCCCGGAGGGCCCGCTCGACCGCCGCTGGACCATGGTCGGCGCCGACGGCGTGCGCGCCGCGCTGCTGATCGTCGCCCCCTTGTGGATCGACTGGACTCCGGACAACGCGCTGGCCGTCCTGCTGGTCACCGCGTTCGTCACCGGCGTCGCCGAGCGCCTGTGGACGGTGTGCCGGGAGAGCGCGGCCCCGGCGCTGCTGCCCGGCCCGCCCCCGGAGGGCGCCACCGTACGGCCGCTGCCGGACCACATGGACGCCCTGCGCCGCCTCTCACTGCGCACGGGCTTCCTGGCCGTACCGCTGGCGGCCGCCGCACTGGTCGTGACCGCCCTGTTCAACAACCTGCTCGGCACCGGCGTGGCCTGGTTCGACCAGCACCACGCGGCCCTGGCCTCATATGTGGCGGCCGGTCTGTTCGCCGCCTCCCTGTCCCTGCTGACCTTCCTGGAGCTGCCCGAGGCACGCACCCCCCGCGCGCGGTCCCCGCTGGAGGGCCTGCGCCGTCCGCGCGCCGGCACCGGAGTCGACAAGGGCCGTACGGGCGCCATCCCGCTGCTCGTGCCGGCCTGCGCCACGGTCGCCGCAGCCATCGCGGCCGCAGTGTCGGTGTGCGTGCTGCACGCCGCCGACCTCGGCGGGGGCCCGGTCCTGTACGGCCTGCTGGTGCTGGGGCTGACCGGCGGTGTCGCCGTCGGCATCCGGACGGCCCCGGCGCTGCTGCCCTCGCTCTCGCGGCGCCGGCTGCTCGCGCTCGCCATCGCCTTCACCGGCATCGCCCTGCTGGCCGCCGGGCTCGTCCCGGACGTCACCACGGTGCTGCTGATCGTCACCCTCGCCGGCGTCACCGCGGGCGTGGCCGCGAACACCGGACACGCCCTGCTCGACCAGGAGACCGAGGACCACCGCCGGGCGCGTGTCACCGAGCACCTGCACGCGGTCGTGCGCGTCTTCATAGCGCTCGGCGCCGTGGTCGCCCCCGTGGTCGCCGGGCTGATCGGCCGGCACCGGCTGGAGAACGGCAGGTTCGTCTTCGCGCACGGCGGTGCCTCCTTCACGCTGATGCTGGTCGGCGCGCTGCTGCTGCCGGTGGCCGCGCTCGTGCTCGCCAAGGTCGACGACCGCTCCGGCATCCCGCTGCGCCAGGACCTCAAGGACGCGCTGCTGGGTGGCGACGACCCGGTCGAGACACCGGCGGCCAACGGCTTCTTCATCGCCCTGGAGGGCGGCGACGGTGCCGGCAAGTCCACCCAGGCCGAGGCCCTCGCCGAGTGGATCCGCGCCAAGGGCCACGAGGTCGTGCTGACCCGTGAGCCGGGGGCCACGCCCGTCGGCAAGCGGCTGCGCTCGATCCTGCTGGACGTGTCCTCGGCGGGCCTGTCCCACCGCGCGGAAGCGCTGCTGTACGCCGCCGACCGCGCCGAGCACGTCGACACCGTCGTGCGGCCCGCCCTGGAGCGCGGCGCCGTGGTGATCTCCGACCGCTACATCGACTCCTCCGTCGCCTACCAGGGCGCCGGGCGCGATCTGTCCCCGACCGAGGTCGCCCGCATCAACCGCTGGGCGACCGACGGACTCGTCCCGCACCTCACCGTCCTGCTCGACGTCTCCCCGGAGGCGGCCCGCGAGCGGTTCACCGAGGCGCCGGACCGGCTGGAGTCGGAGCCGGCGGAGTTCCACGCGCGCGTGCGGTCGGGTTTCCTCACGCTGGCCGCCGCCGACCCCGGCCGCTACCTGGTCGTCGACGCCGGACAGGAGGCCGAGGCCGTCACCACCGTGATCCGGCACCGGCTCGACACCGTGCTGCCGCTGTCCGAGGCCGAGATCGAGGCCCGGGAGGAGGCGCGGAAGAAGGCCGAGGAGGAGGCCCGCCGCAAGGCCGAGGAAGAGGCCGCGCGCAAGGCCGAGGAGGAGCGCCTGGAGCGCGAGCGTCAGGAGCAGCTCGCCAAGCTCCGCGCCGAGGAGGAGGAGCGCAAGCGCCGCGAGCTGGAGGAGGCGCAGCGGCGCGAGGCCGAACGGCAGGCGGAGGAGGCCCGGCAGCGGGCGGCGGAAGCGGCCAAGCGCGCGGAGGAGGAGCGGCAGCGGTTGCTCGCCGAGGAGAAGGCCCGCGCCGAGGAGGAGGCCCGCCGCAGGGCCGAAGAGGAGCGGCGCCGTAGGCAGGCCGAGGAGGAGGCCCGACTGCGCGCCGAGGAGGAGGCCCGGCAGGCCCGGCTGCGTGCCGAGGAAGAAGCGCGCCGCCTGGAGAAGCAGCGCAAGGCCGAGGAGGCGCTGCTGCGTGCCGAGGAGGCCCGCAGGCAGGCGTCCGAGGCCGCGGCGGCGGCCGACACGGCGGCCCGCCGGTCCAGCACGCCCCTGCCGCCCGCGCCGGGCCCGGTCCCGGACGCGGTGACGGTCCCGAACCCGGTGGTGTCGCCGGATCCACGCGGCACCGACGAGACGGTCCCGACGCCGGTGTTCTCGCCCGGACGGGACGAACCGCGGGCGCGCGAGGCGGGCACGGACGAGACGGCGGTGCTGCGGCCGGTCCGCGACGGGGCCGACGAGCCCGGCAAGGGCGTGACGGCGGGCGCCCGGGACCAGCGCGCCGCGCAGCCGGCCGAGCCCGACGCCGAGGTGACGGCCCAACTGCCGCAGCCACCGGTGCCCGGCGCGGCGGACGAGACGGCGGTGCTGCCGCCGGTGGTGCCGGGCGCCGTCGACGAGACGGCGGTGCTGCCGCCGGTCGTCCCGGGCGCCGCCGACGAGACGGCCGTACTGCCGCCCGTACGGGGTGACGACCCGGCCGGCCGGGTGCCTCACGGCTTCTTCCGGGACGAGCGGCCCGCCGCGGGCCCCGACGGCTCCGAGGACCGTACGCGCGAGATGCCCCGGATCGACGCCGAGGGCACTCCCCGCCGCCGGCAGCGCCCCGACTGGGCCGAGGAGACCCCGCTGGACGACCTGCCGTCGCTCGCGGACGAGCTGCTGGGGTCGTACGACGAGCGGGACTCCGGCGACCACGACGAGGAGCAGGGCCGCAGGGGCCGCGGCCGGCGCGGCTGACGCGACCGGTCCCGCGGGCAGGAACACCGGGCGGCGCAGGTGGCGGCAGCGACCTGCGCCGCCCTCGCTTTGCCTCACTGTCAGTGCCCACCCGCACAATGGTGGGAAGGAACGCGGAGTGTGACGGAAGGGCGGCGTGACCCATGACCGTGTGGGACGACCTCGTCGGTCAGGAGAAGGTGAGCGCGGTGCTCGACGCGGCCGCGCGGGACGCCGACGCCCTGGTCACGGCCGCCGCTGCCGACGAGCCGCTGCCCGAGGCGTCGAAGATGACCCACGCCTGGCTGTTCACGGGTCCGCCCGGAGCGGGCCGCAACCAGGCGGCCAGGGCCTTCGCCGCGGCGCTGCAGTGCGTGAGCCCCGACCGCGCGCTCGGCGGAGCCCCCGGCTGCGGCTTCTGCGACGGTTGCCACACCGCCCTGCTGGGCACGCACGCGGACGTGACCACGGTCGCGGCGGTCGGTTCCGAGATCCTGGTGAGGGACATGCGGGACACGGTCCGCAAGTCGTTCACCGCCCCGGCGACCGGCCGGTGGCAGATCATCCTGGTCGAGGACGCCGAGCGGCTGAACGAGAAGTCGGCCAACGCCGTCCTCAAGGCGGTGGAGGAGCCCGCCCCGCGCACGGTCTGGCTGCTGTGCGCCCCCTCCATCGAGGACGTGCTGCCGACGATCCGCTCCCGCTGCCGCCACCTGAACCTGCGCACGCCGTCCGTGGCCGCGGTCGCCGACATGCTCGTACGGCGCGACGGCATCGAACCCCAGGTCGCGGAGGCGGCCGCCCGCGCCACTCAGGGGCATGTCGACCGCGCCCGGCGCCTGGCCACGGACCCGGCGGCCCGTGAGCGCCGTGCGGCCGTGCTCAAGCTGCCACTGCGGCTGGACGAGGTCGGCGCCTGTCTCAAGGCCGCCCAGGAACTGGTCGACGCGGCCGCCGAGGACGCCAAGCAGCTCGCCGAGGAGATGGACGGCAAGGAGACCGAGGAGCTGAAGGCGGCGCTGGGAGCGGTCCAGGGGGGCCGGCTGCCGCGGGGTACGGCGGGCGTGATGAAGGACCTCGAGGACATGCAGAAGCGCCGCAGAACCCGCACGCAGCGCGACAGCCTCGATGTCGCCCTCGGCGACCTCACCGCCTTCTACCGCGATGTCCTCGCCCTCCAGCTCGGTTCCCGCGTGGCGATCGCCAACGCCGACACCGAGGACTCCCTGGAGCGGCTGGCGCGCGGCAGCACGCCGGAGGCCACGCTCCGGCGCATCGAGGCGATCGCCGCGTGCCGCGAGGCCCTCGACCGCAATGTGGCGCCGCTGCTGGCGGTGGAGGCGATGACGATGGCGTTGCGGGCGGGCTGAGACAGCGAGGCTGGGAGGCCGACCGGCGATGCCACGGGTAAGAAGCCGCCGCCGTTGTCGCCCGTACGAGGCCACACCTCTTACGTACCGCATCTGAGGCATCGCGCAGCGTTACGCTCGCCAGATGCACACCAGGCCCTTCCTCCGCCGGACCCCGGCCACCCGCACCCGGACGGAGGCCCGCCTCGCGGCTGGCCTTCTCGCGGCCGTCGCCCTGCTCGTATCCGCCTGCTCCTCCGGGAGCTCGACCTCGGCGGGAGGGACGGTGGACGCAGCGCTGGCCGCGCTGCCGCGTTCGACGCCGTCGGCGCTGTCGCCGTACTACTCCCAGAAGCTGCGCTGGCACAGCTGCGGTGTCTCCGGCTTCCAGTGCGCGACGATGAAAGCCCCGCTGAACTACGCCGATCCCGCGGCGGGCGACGTCCGGCTCGCCGTCGCCCGCAAGCTCGCCACCGGCAAGGGCAGGCCACTCGGTTCGCTGCTGGTCAACCCCGGCGGCCCCGGCGGCTCGGCGGTCGGCTACCTCCAGCAGTACGCGGGCATCGGCTACCCGGCCGACGTACGCGCCCGCTACGACATGGTCGCGATGGACCCGCGTGGCGTGGCCCGCAGCGAGCCCGTGGAATGTCTCGACGGTCGCCAGATGGACGTGTACACGCAGACCGACCTGACGCCCGACGACCAGCAGGAGCGGAACGCGCTGGTCACGGCGGACGAGAAGTTCGCGCAGAGCTGCGCGGCGCACTCGGCGCGGCTGCTGCGGCACGTCTCCACCGTCGAGGCGGCGCGGGACATGGACATCCTGCGGGCGGTGCTGGACGACCCGAAACTGAACTACGTGGGGGCGTCGTACGGCACGTTCCTCGGTGCGACCTACGCCGGCCTGTTCCCCGACCGGGCCGGCCGGATGGTCCTGGACGGCGCGATGGACCCCTCTCTGGACTCCCTGCGGATGAACCTGGACCAGACGGCCGGGTTCGAGACCGCGTTCCAGGCGTTCGCGCGGGACTGCGTACGGCACTCCGACTGCCCGCTCGGCAGCGGGGGCGCGACGCCCGCGCAGGTCGGCGACCACCTCAGGGCGTTCTTCCGCAGGCTGGACGCCCACCCCATCCCGGCGGGCGACGCGGACGGCCGCAAGCTGGGCGAGGCGCTGGCCACGACCGGGGTGATCGCGGCGATGTACGACCAGGCCGACTGGGAGCAGCTGCGCGAGGCGCTGACCTCGGCGATGAAGGAGAACGACGGGGCCGGACTGCTCGCGCTCTCCGACACGTACTACGAGCGTGACGCCAACGGTCACTACAACAATCTGATGATGGCCAACGCCGCCGTGAACTGCCTGGACCTGCCGCCCGCCTTCACCGGACCCGATCAGGTCGTCAAGGCGCTCCCCGCCTTCGAGAAGGCGTCCCCGGTGTTCGGCGACGGCCTGGCCTGGGCCTCCCTGAACTGCGCGTACTGGCCGGTGAAGGCCACGGGCGAGCCGCACCGCATCGAGGCCAGGGGCGCGGCGCCCATCGTCGTCGTCGGTACCACCCGCGACCCGGCGACCCCCTACCGCTGGGCCCAGTCCCTGGCCCGGCAGCTCTCCGCCGGGCGCCTGCTGACGTACGCCGGCGACGGCCACACCGCCTACGGCCGCGGCAGCACCTGCATCGATACGGCGATCAACACCTACCTGCTCCACGGCACTGCGCCGGCAGAGGGAAAGCGCTGCTCGTAGCCCTGCCGACCACCCCGGAGCGCTCGCTGCCCGGGCGTGGTCGGAGCACTCCGGGAAACTGTGTAGACTTACCGACGTTGCCGATCGCACCATAGTGCGGACGGCGCGCCGCCTTAGCTCAGATGGCCAGAGCAACGCACTCGTAATGCGTAGGTCTCGGGTTCGAATCCCGAAGGCGGCTCTTTTGAAGCCCAGCCCAGACACCGTCTGAGCTGGGCTTTTGCGTTCAGCGGATCCGACGGCGGCGCACGGAGCGTGCCGCACGGGTGTCGGTGGTCTCACTTCTGGTCTCAGCGGGGCCCGGATTCGGGGCCGACGGAGGCGACTGCGGCGGCACGAAGAACTCGCCCATCCGCCGCATGGCGTCCTTGGACAGGTGGGATCGGCCCTTGACGTACCGCCGGGTCTGACTGATCTGCGTGTGCCGCAGGATCTCCACGATCGTGGGCATGTCGACCCCGAGTTCGTTCAGGATTGTGCCGGCGGTGTGGCGGCTCCCGTCGTACAGGCGCCGGTCATCGATCCCGGCCTCCTTGAGTAGTTCCTTGAACTCGTCGTAGTCGGCGCGCGGATCCAGTGGCCGGCCGTCCGGGCGCGAGAACACGACGTCGTGCTCCTGCCACAGTTCCCCGGCGGCTTCCTGTGCCGCGTTCTGCTGGGCCCTGTGGTCGTGCAGGAAGGGCACGAAGACGGGCGGGATCGGCATGGCGTTCCGGCTCTTCTTGGTCTTGGGTCGGGTGAAGGTGAGCCCGCCTTCCTTGCGCTCCGGGCAGGCGCTTGCGTGCTTCGTGCACGTCTTGGCACACGGCTTCGGGCAGCCACGCTTGTAGCCCTTGTGCACGGTGCAGTCCGGCGGGCACGGCTCGAAGTGGTGCAGACGCCCTCCACAGACATGCGGGTCGTCGCAGCCGTGCCGCCATGTGAGGCGCTGAAGCTGCCACTCGGGGTGGAACAGCTCCGCTTCCAGGTCGACGTACGACCAGCGCAGCCCGAGCGTCTCGCCTTGCCGGAATCCCATGCCGACACCGGCGATCCACCGCATGAAGGTGGGCCGCTTCGCCGCGGCTTCGAGGAACGCTTTCGCCTCCTCCTTGGTGAAGGGATTGGCCTCGGTCTCGTCGATGCTTGGCGGGTCCACGAGCGTGGCGACGTTCTCGCCGACGATGCGGCGGCGGTGGGCGCTCCCGGCGTCCTGCCGGCAGCATCTGACACAATCGACGACCGCCTCAAAGAGATGCTGACCACCTTCGGTGGCGCCTTCCACAATCACCGCACGCTCCCCTCATCGCCGGAACTCGGCTCCCGGCACGGAGCACTGCGTCGACGCCTCGCTCAGGCAGCTCTCGCCCGCGAAGCACGAGTAGACGGGGTTACATGACTCGTACCCATGCGATGAGGACCGGAGCAGTATCTAGGCAGTGGCATCGCGGGGGGTTCTAGTCTCGGTGGGCGGGATGGCGCGGCGCTGGTACGGGGGTGTCCGATGGCGGGTGGGGCGCGGGTTTTTGTTTCGCATGCGGGGGCCGATCTGGCGTGGGCGGAGTGGGTGGCCTGGCAGCTGGAGGACGCTGGGTACGAGGTGGAGCTGGATGCCTGGCACTGGGGGGCGGGGGAGAACTTCGTCCTCAACATGGACCGGGCGCTGGCCACGGGGCCGATGGTGGCGTTGTTCTCGGCCGCGTACTTCGATCCCGGGCGGTGGACCGGTGCGGAGTGGGCGGCGAAGCTGGCCGTTCGGGGCAAGTTGATCCCGCTGCGGGTCGAAAAGTGTGAGGCGCCGCCGATGCTGCGGGGATTGATCGCGCCGGCGTTGTTCGGGCTGGGGGAGGAAGAGGCGCGGGAGGTGCTGCTGGGCGCGGTGGCGGGGCCGGCGGGGCTTCCGGAGGTGCGGCCGGGGTTTCCGGGCGGAGGCGGCGGGGCGGGCCGGTTACGGAGTGTGGGGGCGACGGGGCCGCGGTTGCCGGGCACGTTGCCGCGGGTGTGGAACGTGCCGGCACGCAACGCCGGGTTCGTGGGCCGGGACGGTCTGCTGGTGGAGGTGCGTGCCCGGCTGGCCGGCGGCCGGGCGGTGGCGCTGGACGGCCGAGGTGGGGTGGGCAAGACGCAGCTGGCCGCCGAGTACGCGCACCGTTTCTGCGGGGAGTACGAGCTGGTGTGGTGGGTGCGGGCGGAGGATCCCGCGCTGATTCCCGACCAACTGGCGCGGTTGGCGGTGGAGACCGGGGCGGCGCGGCCGGACACACCGCCTGAGGAGGCATTGCAGGCGCTGTGGGCGGAGTTGCGGTCCAGGGGTCGCTGGCTGGTCGTGTTCGACAACGCGGAGGATCCCGCGGCACTGGTCGGCTCGGTGCCGCCCGGGACGGGGCATGTGCTGATCACCTCCCGCAACCCGGACTGGCACGGTCTGGCCTCGCCGTTGGACGTCGATGTGCTGGCCCGGCGGGAGTCGGTTGATCTGCTGCGCCGCCGTACTACGTGGTTGTCGGAGGCGGATGCGGGGCGGCTGGCGGAGGCGTTGGACGATCTGCCGCTGGCGCTGGTCCAGGCGGCTGCAGTGCTGACCACGACGGCTGTGGAGGAGTACCTGGAGCTGCTGGCGAGCAGTGCAAGTGAGATGGCCGACGAGGGGCGGCCGCTGGACTACCCGTGGTCGCTGGCCGCTCAGATCCGGCTGAGCATGGAGCGGCTGCGGGACCAGGACGCGGAGGCGGCCGCGGTGATGAACGCCTGCTCCCTGCTGGCGCCGGAGCCGTTCACCTTGAAGGCCCGCGCCGGGCAGGAGGCCGGCGAGGCGTCGCCGGTGGCCCGGGTGGTGACCGACCAGCGCGTGAGACGCCGTGTCCTGTCGGCACTGCACCGGCACGGGCTGGCCCGCGTGGCGGGCGGCAGCCTGCATCTGCACCGCCTCACCCGTGCCGTCCTCAAAGACCAGCTCTCCACCGAGGAACGTGCCACAGCGGCACGCAGCGCCAGCATCCTCCTGGCCACCGCATACCCAGGTCATGCAAGAGATCTTGCTGCTTGGCCCGCCTGGCCCGACCTGCTGCCTCACCTGCTGACGATCGCGCCGGTCGACCTGGTCACCGCCGACGCCCGCTTCGCAGCCTGTGAAGCGTGCCTCTATCTCGTGGACCGTGGCAGCGCACCGGCGGTTCTGGCCCGCCTCGACGACCTCCACCAGGCCTGGAGCGCCCTGCTGGGCCCCGATCACACGCACACCTGGTGGGCTGCCAACTACCTGGCCCAGGCCTTCGCTGCCGTCGGTGACCACCAGCACGGCTACGCACTGGTCCGAGACCTGCTCGACCGGCAGCGGCGGGTGCTGGGGGAGCAGCATCGCGTCACCCTGGGTACCGCGTCCCATCTGGCGGTCTGGCTGGCGGGGGTGGGTCGGGTGGAGGAGGCGCGGGAGCTGGAGGAGGAGACGTTGGGTCGGCAGCGGCGGGTTCTGGGGGAGGAGCACCCCGACACCCTGCGCACCGCATCCAACCTGGCGAAGTGCCTGGCGGATCTGGATCGGGTGGAGGAGGCGCGGGAGCTGGACGAGGAGACGCTGGGCCGGCAGCGGCGGGTTCTGGGGGAGGAGCATCCCGACACCCTGCTCAC
>NZ_JBEYYJ010000018.1:91052-186556 GCF_040645475.1 Streptomyces sp. NPDC046759
ACCGCGTCCAACCTGGCGAACCGGCTGGCGGAGGTGGGTCGGGTGGAGGAGGCGCGGGAGCTGGCCGAGGAGACGCTGGGCCGGCAGCGGCGGGTGCTGGGGGAGGAGCATCCCGACACCCTGCTCACCGCGTCCAACCTGGCGAACCGGCTGGCGGAGGTGGGTCGGGTGGAGGAGGCGCGGGAGCTGGCCGAGGAGACGCTGGGCCGGCAGCGGCGGGTTCTGGGGGAGGAGCACCCCGACACCCTGAGTACCAGGCGATCGCTCGACAGCCTTAAGGCGCCAACGGCGGGTGACGTGTTGGAAGGCGAAGGATCCCCCCAGACATCCCCCGAGAAGTAAGTCAGCAATCGAACTGACTGGTCAGGAACGTTAGAACCAGCCCGCTGTAAATCTGCTGGGCCGTGCCGGATGGGGCCGTGTGGGGGTGGCCGGTCGGTCTCGGCGGTGGCGGTCACTCCACAATCGGCGACTCACTGACGGCAGCCGTTGACGGCAACAAGCGCGCACTTTGCCGTACCCCGGGAACCCTTCGTGTACCTCGCTGGCAAGGCCTGAGCGACGAGGGCGAGGCCACTGAGCCAGCGGGGTGAACTTGTAAGGCGGGGGCCTTGGGGTCGGCCGACGGCGGACTATCCCGGATCGGCGTGAGGGATCTGCCTCTGGTCCCAGTTGCGGTCTCAGCTGACGCTAGTCCCGGGGTGGTTCGTTTCCGTCCATGGCCGTCCAGCATGGCGGCTGACCAGCGGAGTAAGGCTTGTGATGTATGTCCGTGGATATATCCGGACTGTATCGGACAACTCGCAATGCGGCATCGTCGGTGCGCCGTCTGGTCACTCCCCGCTGCCGGGATCCTCTCGCCCCTCATCCAACAGCTTCAAGAACTTGACAGTGCGCAGGGTGTGGGGGTGGTCTTCGCCCAGCACCCGTTGCTGCCGGGTCAGGGTGTCCTCGCCCAGGGCGTGAGCCTCTTCTATGCGCCCCAGCGCCGCCAGCCGGATGGCCAGGTTGGACGCACTGGCCAGGGTGTGGGGGTGGTCTTCGCGCAGCACCCGCCGCTGCCGGGTCAGGGTGTCCTCGCCCAAGGCGTGAGCCTCCTCCATGCGCCCCAGAGCCGCCAGCCAGATGGCCAGGTTAGAGGCGGTACCCAGGGTGCTGGGGTGGTCTTCGCCCAGCACCCGTTGCTGCCGGGTCAGGGTGTCCTCGCCCAGGGCGTGAGCCTCTTCTATGCGCCCCAGTGCCGCCAGCCGGATGGCCAGGTTGGACGCACTGGCCAGGGTGTGGGGGTGGTCTTCGCCCAGCACCCGTTGCTGCCGGGTCAGGGTGTCCTCGCCCAGGGCGTGAGCCTCCTCCAGTTGCCCCAGCGTCGCCAGTCGGTTGGCCAGGTTGGAGGCGGTGAGCAGGGTGTTGGGGTGGTCTTCGCCCAGCACCTGCCGCTGCCGGGTCAGGGTGTCCTCGCCCAGGGCGCGGGCCTCCTCCGCGCGCCCCGGCGTCGTCAGCTCGACGGTCAGGTTGGAGGCGGTGCGCAGGGTGTCGGGGTGGTCTTTGCCCAGCACCCGTTGCTGCCGGGTCAGGGTGTCCTCAGCCAGGGCGCGGGCTTCCTCCGGTTGCCCCAGTTCCGCCAGCCGGTTGCTCAGGTTGGAGGCGGTGAGCAGGGTGTTGGGGTGGTCTTCCCCCAGTACCAGCCGCTGCCGGCTCAGGGTGTCCTCGCCCAGGGCGCGGGCCCTCTCCGTACGCCCCAGCGCCGCCAGTCGGTTGGCCAGGTTGGAGGCGGTCCGCAGGGTGGCCGGGTCGTCCTCGCCCAAGAGGCGGCGGCGGCGCTGGAGGGTGTCCTCGTCCAGGGCGCGGGCGCGGGCGTGGTCCTGGGTGTCGTTGTGGGCGCGGGCGAGGTAGTGGGCGGTCCACAGGGTGCCTTCGTGGTCCGGGCCGAGTTGCCGCAACCAGGTGTGGTGCAGCTGCTGGAGGCGGTCTCGGGCAGCGTGGGCCAGGCCGCGGTCCAGCAGGTACCAGCAGGCATTGCGGACCGCACGCCGTCCAGCCTCGGTGGTGATGAGGACCGGGTCCACAGCGAGGAGATGGGGCAGGACCGTTCGCCAGGCGGGCCAGGTCGAGGGATGCCTGACGTCTCTGGGAGCGGCCGCGGTCAGGAGGGCTGCAGCGTCCCGGGCCGCCTGCTGGCGTTGGTCAGGCGTGAGCTGGTCGCGCAGCACGCTCTGGGTCAGGCGGTGCAGCTGGACGGTGCCGTCCTGGGCCCGGGCCAGGCTGTTCCGGGTGATGGCGCGCAGCGTTGCGCTGCCGGCCAGGCGGGTGGCCAGGGCGTCGGCCAGGGGTGTGGAGGCCGTCTCGGGGAGGTGACCGGCGCAGGCGGTGACGGGAAAGGGTTCGGGAGCCAGCAGGCTCAGGGCGATCATGAGGGCGGCTGCGCCGGGGTGGTCGGATTCCAGGCGGGTGATGGTGAGACGGACCTGCGCGGCCAGCGAGACGGGGTAGCCGACGGGGCGGCCCTCGGCCAGGACCCCGGCGGTGTTACGGGCCAGTTCGGCGCTCAGGTCGGCGGCGGGCAGGCCGTCGGTGAGAAGGGCTGCAGCCTGGGCGAGAGCGAGCGGGAGGTCATCGAGGGTCCGGGCGAGATGGTCGGCGTCGGTCTCGCCCAGAACGGCGCCGTGGGCGTGCAGCAAGGCGATCGATTCGGCACGGGTGAAGACGTCGACGTTCAGCGGGCTGGCGTGCGCGTGCCAGTGGGGGTTGCGGGAGGTGATGAGCACATGCCCGCCACCTCCCGGGAGGTAGGGGGCCAGAACGGCGGCCTCTTCGATGTTGTCGAAGACCAGCAGCCAGCGTGAGCGGGTGCGCAGCTCACCCAGCAGCGCGTCCACCGCGTTCGCGGACGGCGCGTCGGCAGGTGCTGCGCCGATGCGGGTGGCGAGCTGGGCGAGCTGATCGGGGATGAGCGCGGGATCCTCGGCGGCGATCCACCAGGCCAGTTCGTACTCGCCGGCGAAGCGGTGCGCGTATTCGATGGCGAGCTGGGTCTTACCGACCCCGCCCCGCCCGTGCAGCGCCTGGACGGCCACCCGACTGCTGGCCGCCAATGTCTGACGCAGCCGAACCAGGAGGGTGTCGCGGCCGGTGAAGGAGGCGTTGCGGGCGGGCAGGTTCCACACCCGCGGCAGCGATCCGGGCAGACGGGGTCCGCTGCCACCCAGCTGCCGTAACGCCCCGGGAAATGCCGGCCGAGCGGTCGGCCTGCGCGGGCCGGTGACCGCCTCCAACAGCACCCCGCGGGCGGCCTCCTCGTCCAACCCGAACAGCTTCGGGGCAATGAGGGGGCGCAGGATCGGCGGCGAGACGACCTCGGCCACACGAACGGGGGTGATCTTCTCCTTCATCGCCACGATGGCGGTCCACTCAGACGTGGTGAACCGCTCCGGCTCGAAGTAGGCCGGGGAGAACAACGCCAGAAAACGCCCCCGTTCCAAAGCGGCGTTCATCTTCAGAACGAAGTCGTCACCCGCACCCCAGTCCCAGTAATCCAACTCCACCTCGAACCCGGCGTCGAGCAACTGCCACGCCGCCCACTCCGCCCAGGCCCGATCCGCCCCCGCATGACTGACGAACCACGCCCCGCCAGGCGTCTCAACGCCGTCCATCCCGTCCCCCGCGTCCAGCCACCGCACTGAAGCTCCGAGCCTAGAACCCCCCACCCCCAACCGACCCGCGTTCACCCACACAAGCCAGGAAACAGGCAAGATTCGGGACCGCGCCGACCACGGATGACGACGGCAGGGGTTGTGTCGTTCGCGGCTTCACTCGTCTTGTGGCTCTGCTGGCAGGGCCACACGGCGAGGCGGTGCCTGACGGGAGTGCCCGCGGGCGGCCCAGTCTCAGTTGCGGTCTCAGTTGCCGCTCGTTCCAGCGGTGTCCGCCATCGTCCATCGGGTTGGGAAGCGCCTCTGACCAGGGGCGAACGTCGATTCGTGGACGCCTATGGACGCTCACGGAGCAAGATCGGACAACTCGTAATGCGTAGGTCTCGGGTTCGAATCCCGAAGGCGGCTCCACTGGAACCCCAGGACAGATCCTCTCTGGCCTGGGGTTTTGTCGTTCAGCGGATGCGGTGACGGCGGCGCGAGCGGGCCGCACGGCTGTCCGGGGTCTCCTCTCGGTCTCAGCCGGACCCTGAGCCTGGAACCCTCCACCCTCCGACCGCCCCGCGGTCGCCCACTCCTCGGAATGCACCTCTTGAAGCGAGAATGTCCGGATTCAGGTGTTGACGATATGTCTGCGGCATATGACGATAACGCAATCAAGAGCGCCGGACTGTCGCCCTGTGAACCGCACGGCGCTCCCGTCCCGACCCGAAGGAGGGCGACGATGAAGACGTTCCGGAGGCGCATCCCCGGCAGGAAATCGACGGTGGCGGCAATGATCCTCGGGGCGATCGCCTTCGCGGCCCCGACCGCGACCGCCGCCACCGAGAGTCCGAAACCCCAGAGCCCCAGTTTCCACCTCTGTATCCACAGCGCCGGCCCGGCCGGGCGCTACTACTACCCGGGCTACGCCAACGTCCCCTGCCTCTGAGTGGCGCAGCGGACCGGGAGCGGCTCGGTCACAGTCTCCCGGCCACCGCTACCCACCACTGCCTCTGAGTGTCACGGTCCGCCCGGCTGGGAGGAGTCTCGGGGTAAATGGGCGGACAAAAGCGGAGCAAGGGGGCGGCAAAGTGAATCGGGGTCCGGTGAACCCGAGGATCTGAGGCAACATCTTGGTGAACGGCGGGCACCGCGCGGTCAGGGCGTGGTGCCGCCGTCGGCCGGATGGGGTGAGGGACGTGGTGGAGCCGAGGATCGCCGTCGCCGTGGTGACCATGGGCAACCGGCCCGCCGAGGTCGACGCCCTGCTGGAGTCCGTGGCCAAGCAGGATCTCGCCCCCGCCCGCATCGTGATCGTCGGCAACGGCTGCCGGCTGCCCGAGTTCGCCCGCAGGCTCTCCCTGCCCGGCGAGGTCACCACCATCGACGTGGAGGAGAACCTCGGCTGCCCGGGCGGCCGGAACGTCGCCCTCGCCCGTCTGCGCGAGTACGGCGACGTGGACGTCGTCGTGGAACTGGACGACGACGGGCTGCTCGTCGACGCCGATGTGCTGCGGCGCGTACGGGACCTGTACGCCACCGACCCGCGCCTCGGCATCGTCGGCTTCCGCATCGCCGACGAGCGCGGCGAGACCCAGCAACGGCACGTGCCCCGGGTGGGCAAGTCGGACCCGATGCGCGGGGGTTACGTCACCGGGTTCCTCGGCGGCGGGCACGCCCTGCGCATGGCGATGCTGGCCGAGACGGGGGACTGGCCCGCCGAGTTCTTCTTCGCGCACGAGGAGACCGACCTCGCCTGGCGCGCCGCCGACGCCGGCTGGAAGATCCTCTACGCCCCCGAGCTGCTGCTCCAGCACCCCAAGACCTCGCCGGCCCGGCACGCGATCTACTACCGCGTCAACGCCCGCAACCGCGTCTGGCTCGTCCGGCGCCGGCTGCCGGTGCCGCTGATCCCCTTGCACCTGGGGGTGTGGACGCTGCTCACGCTCGCCCGAACGCGCTCCACGGCAGGGCTGAAGGCGTGGTTCGGCGGCTTCGTGGAGGGGCTGCGGGAACCAGCCGGTGAGCGCCGGCCCATGCACTGGCGGACGGTGTGGCGCCTCACCCGGCTGGGGCGTCCGCCGGTGATCTGAGGGCCGTGGTCCGCGGCTCGTGGCCCGGTGCTCGCGGCTCGCGGCCCGGTGTTCGCGGCTCGTGGCCAGGTGTTCGCGGCTCGCGGCCCGGTGTTCGCGGCTCGTGGCCAGGTGCTCGCGGCTCGTGGCCAGGTGTTCGCGGCTCGTGGCCAGGTGTTCGCGGCTCGTGGCCAGGTGCTCGCGGGCTCGTGGCCAGGTGTTCGCGGCTCGTGGCCAGGTGCTCGCGGGCTCGTGGCCCGGTGTTCGCTGCCTTTGCCGGTGAGTTCAGGCGCCGGTCGTCGTGCGCCGGGGCGCGGAAGCCGGCTGCGGATCGAGGCGCCGGTCCGACGGCGACTCCCGGCGTCCGCACGGCGTTCCCCGGTCGGCCGGCCGATGCGCACGGGATCCGGGGAGAAGGGAACGGGACGGGGCCCCGGGCGTTCACCTCCGCCGACCGGGGCCCCTTGCGTCCCCGGATCCAGCCTGCGGCGACACTCCCCCGAGTTACGCGACATACGCGCGCACCGTTGGACCAGATCCGAGGGAAATGATCACATCAGGACGCGCCAACGGATCGCTAACATGTGGCCAACGGTTCGCCGGAAGGTGAGGGACCGGTTGGCTGAAATTGGTCGTCGGTATCCGAAGAGGGCCCTCGGACAGGGCGGTCAGGAGCTGGTCCGACCGGTAGACGGTGGCGGGAAACCGTTGTGGACAGGGCGGAATTCCGCCAGGGAACGGCGGGCGCGCGCTCGTCACGGAGCACGGTCGG
This sequence comes from Streptomyces sp. NPDC046759, assembly GCF_040645475.1. NCBI lineage: Bacteria > Bacillati > Actinomycetota > Actinomycetes > Kitasatosporales > Streptomycetaceae > Streptomyces > Streptomyces sp. NPDC046759. The sequence continues at coordinate 97,529 of NZ_JBEYYJ010000018.1, forward strand.
CCCCGACCGCGCGGGAAGGCAGTGGAGCGGGTGATGCGGCGGTGCGAGCTGCGGTTCGGGCTGCTGGGGCCACCGGTCCTGTATGACCGACCACCGTTCGGGATTTCGTGCGACAACCCTGACGCCCTCACCGGCGAGACGGCCGGCGACGACTCCCGTCCCGGCCGCGCCGACGGCACCTACCGCGCCACCCGCCCCGCCGGCGACGTCAGTGGCGCCAACGGCGGCGCGGACGCCGCCACTTCACGGCCTTCCGGTGCCGACCGCGCTCCCAGGGTCACACCCCAGGGACCCGCCGGCGAGGAAGCTTCCGACAACGGCGTCCGTGCCATCGGCAGCCCCAAGGTGCGCGCGCTGCTCGCCGCGTTGCTGCTGGAGCCGGGCCGGGTCGTGTCGGTGGAGTCGCTGAAGGACGCCCTGTGGGGCGGGGCGCCGCCGGTCTCCGCACAGGCGTCCCTGCACAACCACGTCACCCGGCTGCGCCGGCTCCTGGACGACCCCGACCGGCTCAGGGCCGTACCGCCGGGGTACGTACTGCGCGTCGATCACGGCGAGTTGGACGTGCACGTCTTCGACGCCCGTGTCGCCGAGGCGCGTGCCGCGCATGCCCTGCGGGACTGGCCGGGGGTCGTACGCGCCTGCACCGCCGGGCTCGCGCTCTGGCGAGGCACCCCGCTCAGCGGGCTCCCCGCTGATCTCGGCGGTTTCGCCCTGGTGCAGCGCCTGGAGGAGGCGAGACTGCTCCTGCTGGAGTGGCGCTACGACGCCGAAACAGCCCTCGGCGGCGTACGGTTGGCCGAGATCGTCCCCGAGCTCGCGGCGCTGGTCGCCGAGTATCCGCTGCGCGAGGCGTACCACCGCCAGCTCATGCTCGCGCTGCACCGCACCGGCCGACAGGCCGAGGCCCTCGCCGTGCACCGCGATCTTCGCGCCCGCCTGATCGAGGAACTCGGCATCGAGCCGGGCCCGGCGGTCCGCGAGGCCCATGTCGAGGTGCTGCGGGGAAGTCACGGGACGCAGCAGCGGGCGGACGGGCAGCGCGACGTCCGGCGGCGAGGCACCGACGACGAGGCCCGCCGACAGGGGCGGGACGCGAGTCACCCGGCAGGTGCGGAAACGGGGAAGGAAACGGCGCCCGCCCCGCACGAGAACGCCGGGCCCGATGCCCGGCAGATCCCGCGTCCGGCGCAACTCCCGCCGCCTCCAGCTCATTTCACCGGTCGTGCCGATGTCCGCCGCGCGCTGCGGCACGCGCTCACCGTGCCGCCGGCCCCGGGTCCTGCCATCGCCGTGATCAGCGGCATGGCGGGCGTCGGCAAGAGTGCGCTCGCCCTGGACGTCGCCCATGAGCTGCGGGACCGCTTCACCGATGGCCAGCTGTACGTCAACCTGCACGGCGCCACCCCCGGCATGCCCCCGCTCACCTCCGCCCAGGCGCTCGCCGCGCTCCTCCGGGACCTGGGCGCCGAGCCGCGCAGCATCCCTGAACATCCGGACGCGGCCGCCGCGTTGCTCCGCTCGCTGCTCGCGCCCGCCCGCCTCCTGCTGGTGCTGGACGACGCGGCGAACGCAGCCCAGGTACGGCCCCTGTTGCCGGCCGGCCCCGGCTGCGCGGTGATCGTCACCAGCCGCTCGCCGCTGACGGCCCTCGACGGCGCCCGGCGTTTCCCGCTCGCTCCGCTGACCGGCGAGGACAGTGCGGCACTGCTGCGCGCGGTGAGCGGACGCGAGGGGCTGGACGCCGGTCATCCGCTGATCGAGCTGACCGGCCGGCTCCCGCTGGCGCTGCGCGTCGTCGCCGCCCGGCTCGCCGCCCGCCATGCCCTCACCCCGGACATGCTGGCGAGCCAACTCGCGCAGACCGGTGGGCGGTTGAGGAATCTGGAGTACGACGACCTGAGCGTCCGGCGCTCCCTGGCCGTGGCCCACGACGCGCTCGCCGCCGCCGATCGCGAGGTGGACCGGGACGCGGCCCTCGCCCTGCGCCGCATCGGCGCGCTGGACCTGCCGACCTACGGCGCCCCGCTCATCGCCCGCCTCACGGGCACCGACGCGCGGCGCGCCGAGGCTGCCCTGGACCGCCTCGTCGACGTCGCCCTGCTGGAGGAGACCGCCTACGGGCGCTACGCCCCGCACGACCTGGTCCGCGACTTCGCCCGCGAACTGGCGGACTCTCTGAAGGACAGCGGCACGGACGCGTCCGAGGACGGCGGCACGGACCCCTCCAGCCCCGCTGCGGCCGCCTCCGGCCCCGCTGCGGACCTCGCTCCCGCGCCCGAACTGACCGCCCTGCGCTGGTACGCCGCCGTGGCCGAACGGGTGCTGGAGGTGACCATGGAGCCGGGGATCGACCAGGAGGACCGGCGCCGGCCGACCTCGGCGCAGCCGCCGGAGCACGCGGCCGACGTGGCCGAGCTGCCCTCCTTCGACTCGGCCGAGCAGGCCTTCGGCTGGGGCGAGGTGGAGCTGGAGAACGTCGTCGCCCTGGTGGCACGGAACGCGGACACGTCCGACCGGCGCCTGGCCGCGCACGTCTCGACGCTCGCCCGGTTGCTCTACCCCTATGTCCAGCGCGGCGGGCGGGTCGCCGAGATGGAGGCGCTGGGCCGGGCCGCGCTCGGTGCGGCGCGACGCCTCGGGGACGCGGCGGCCGAGGCGTACGCGCTGGGCGACCTGGCCGGCCTGCACTTCCTGACCGGCCGGCAGAACGACGCCCTCTCCCTCACCGACGAGTGCCTGGCGATCTGGCGGCGTCTCGGTGTCGTCTCCCGCATCCGGCGCTGCCTGAACAACCGCGGACTGCTGCTGGAGGGGCTCGGGCGGTTCGCGGAGTCGGGTGAGGCGCTGCGGCAGAGCCTCGCCTACTCGCGGCAGTTGAACGACCCCTACGGTGAGGCCATCACCCACAGCCACCTCGGCAACCTGTACGAGCACACCGACCCGCGTGCCGCCATCGAGCAGCACCGGCGCTCGCTGGCGATCGGCGACGCGATCGGTGCGGTCATCGTGCAGCACTCGGCGCACTGCAACATCGGTTACGCCCACCTCACCCTCGGCGAACCGGCCGCCGCGGCCGGGCACTTCGAGGAGAGCCTGCGCATCCTCGGCGGTCACGGCGACTGGCACGGCGAGTCCCAGACCCGGCTCGGCCTGGTCCGCGCGCTGCGCCGGCTGGGGGAGACCGAGCGGGCGGACCACGAGTGTGCCGAGCTGCTGCGCCGGGCCGACGCGCGCGCCGACGGCTACATGGGCGGCCTGGCCCGCCACCAGCACGGGCTGCTGCTGCGCGCGCTGGGCCGGCGGACGGAGGCGCACGACGCCTGGCGCGCGGCGCTCGATGCGCTGGACGGCACGGACGAGCAGGCGGTCGTGACGGAGCTGCGGGAGCTTCTCGCGCAGTGACCGCAGACTCCTCGCACAGCTCCCGGATCCCGACCGGAGCACGCGCGAACACTTCACCCGGAGCGCCCGGCACGTACGCGAACAGCTCGCCCGGAGTGCCCGGCATCCGCCCGCACAGCCCGCCGGCAGTGCCCGAAGCGCCCGGAAACGGCGCTCACTTGGCGTCGGCATAGCACTCCACCACCGCCGTCGTGAACGGGAACCGCACCGGTGTCTCGCCGAAGGTCAGCCGTCCGGCCAGGTCGGCGGAGGCACGGATGGCCTGGACGACCGTGTCGGCCTCCTCGGCGGGGCAGTGCACGATCACTTCGTCGTGCTGGAAGAAGACCAGCTCGGCCTTGAGGTCCGCGCAGGCCCGGCGGAGCCCGGCGAGCATCAGCAGGGCCCAGTCGGCGGCGCTGCCCTGGACGACGAAGTTCCGCGCGAAGCGGCCCCGCGCCCGGGAGTTGCTGGAGGCGTAGCCGGGGACCCAGTGCCCCTGGCCGTCGGGCTGCGTCTCGCTGTCGTCCTCTCCGACGGGGATGCCCGCCTCCTCCGCCGTGTCCTGGCCGGACCCGGCGGCCGGCGGACAGGTACGGCCCAGCCAGGTGCGCACCAGCCGGCCCTCCTCGCCCGCGCGGGCCGCCTCGTCGACGTAGGCGACGGCCTTCGGGAAACGGCGGCGCAGCGCGGCCAGGTTCTTCAGGCCGTCGCCCGAGGTCTGGCCGTAGACCGCGCCGAGCACGGCCAGCTTGGCCTGGGCGCGGTCGCCGGAGAAGGCTCGGTCGGACACGGACTGGTAGAGGTCGCTCTCGCGGCCGGCGACCTCCATCAGACCGGGGTCCCGGGAGATCGCGGCGAGCACGCGCGGCTCCATCTGGTCGGCGTCGGCCACCACGAGCCGCCAGCCGGGGTCGGCGACCACGGCCCGGCGGATCACCTTGGGGATCTGCAGGCCGCCCCCGCCGTTGGTCACCCAGCGGCCGGTGACCGTGCCGCCGGCGAGGAACTCGGGGCGGAAGCGGCCGTCGCGCACCCAGTCCTGCAGCCAGGACCAGCCGTGCGCCACCCAGATGCGGTACAGCTTCTTGTACGCCAGCAGGGGTTCGACGGCCGGGTGGTCGACGGACTGGATCTCCCAGCGGCGGGTCGAGCGGACCTTGATCCCGGCCTGGGCGAAGGCCTTGATCACATCGGCGGGCAGATCGGGGCGCACCCGGCGGCCGAAGGCGGCGGACACCTCGTCGGCCAGTTCGGCGAGGCGGCGCGGCTCGCCGCCGCCCGCGTACCGCTCGCCCAGCAGGTCGTGCAGCAGGCGGCGGTGGACCTCGGTGCTCCACGGCAGGCCCGCGTGGTTCATCTCGGCGGCCACCAGCATCCCGGCCGACTCGGCGGCCGTGAGCAGCCGCATCCGGTCGGGGTGGGCGGTCCGGTCGTGCCGCTTGAGCTGCTCTGCGTAGACCGCGAGGAGGTCGGTCAGGGGGAGGCGGGTGCCGGTGGGCTCGAAGAGCGGGGACTGGGCGCCCGGTTCGGCCGAGCGCTGGGGTGGGTCGGGCGGTACGGGGCCGCCCCGGAGGCGGGCCAGGGCGGCGGCGGCCGAGCGCGGCTCGCCGTACCGTCCTTCGTGGCCCAGCAGGAGTGTCTCGGCGTCCTCGATGTCGTAGCACCGCTCCACTCGCACCCCCGTGGCGAGCAGACGCGGATAGACCTCGGGGGTGGATCGCCACACCCAGCGTGTCACCTCCGGGCGGCTCCGCACCGCCCCGGCGAGATCGCTCTCCCGCCGCACCGGCCCGGCGGGCAGCCCGTCAGGGCCGAGGGGGGCGACGTCCACGCCACCGTCCTCGGCCGCCGCGAGCGCCCACCGATCGGTCATGCCTGCGAGTCTTGCAGGCAGCTCTGACAATCGCTCCGACCTGCGCGTTTGAGCCCTGGAGGCGGAGTTCGGCGGCCGGGTCCCAACGGCCGGGCCCAGGCGGTTGGATCCCGGCGGCCGAGTCCGGGCGGTTGGATCCCGGGCGGCCGTTTCTCCTATGGCCGTTTCTCCTATGGCTGGGTCTGTGCCAGACGGTCTCCGCCAGTCGGTCTCCGCCAGTCGGGTCTCCGGGCCGGCTCCGCAGGTACGTCCAGCGGCCTCGGCCCCGCAGGCGCGGTCCGGCGGCCGAGCGTTCCCGTGGCTCGCGGCCGGGCCGGGCGGCTCACCCCTCCCACCGGTGGGACGATCCCGACAGGTGCCCCGGCGGGGGCGTCCCGGGACGGCTCCCTCCGTCCCGCTTGTCCACAGCCTGTGGACAAGGCTCGGCCCGCTGTCGGTGGGGCATGGCACGATCGACGGTGTGACCAGCACTGCCAGCACTGTCGAGCGGGCCTTTCGGGCGGCCCTCTACGACGACACCGACACCGGCCTCGACACGGGTGCCTCCCTGCTCGCCGCCGACCCGGCCGCGGATGCCGAACTCACGCGACGGGGCGCGGAGTTCGTCGCGACGGCCTGGCAGCGAGGCTGGCAGCCCGCCGATGTCGTACGGCTGGTGCGGCGCGAGCTGGAGGAGGAGCATGTGCGCCTCGCCGCCGCGCTGATCCGAGCACAGGCCGGGCAGGACCGCCCGCGCGGGCGCCGCTGGGCGGCGCAGCTGGCGGAGCTGCCCGAGGCCGCCGCGCGCGAGAGCGACCGCTTCTCGCAGGCCACGACCGTACTGGAGCTGTACCGCCTGCTGCTGCGCCTGCCCGCGCTGGAGCCCCTGGAGGAGCCCCGGCGCGCCGCCGGACGTGCTGCCGGCCCGGCCGCCTCCCGCCAGCTCTCCCGCATCCGCGCGCTGCTCGCCAAGGCCGAGGCGACCGGCTATCCGGAGGAGGCGGAGGCATTGACCGCCAAGGCGCAGGAGCTGATGGCGCGGCACAGTGTCGACGAGGCGCTGCTCGCCGCCGAGGCGCCGGCGCCGGACGCGCCCGGCGCCTGCCGCATCGGGGTCGAGCCGCCGTACGAACAGGCCAAGGCGGTCCTGCTCGACGCGGTGGCCGGCGCGAACAACTGCCGCGCGGTGTGGAACGAGCCGTACGCCTTCTCCACCGTGGTCGGCTTCGAGGCGGACCTGGAGGCGGTCGAGCTGCTCTACACCTCGCTCCTGGTGCAGGCCACGCACGCGATGACCAAGGCGGAGGCCGCCCAGAGAGCCGGTGGACGGAAGCGGACCAAGACCTTCCGGCAGTCGTTCCTGGCCGCCTATGCCCACCGCGTCGGCGACCGGCTCGCGGCCGCGGCCGAGACCCAGGTCACCCAGGACCTGCTGCCGGTCCTCGCCACCCGGCAGATAGCCGTCGCCGACCGGCTGGAGCGGATGTTCCCCGAGACCACCACGACCCGGCTGCGCGGCGTGAGCGACGCGGCCGGGTGGACGGAGGGCGCGAGGGCGGCGGACCGGGCGCAGGTCAGGGTCCGCCCCCGGCTGGAGTGAAGCTCGGCCGCACCGGGCGGCGAACGCCGCGCCGCCCGGTGGGTACGGCGTCTCCGGGTGCGACGTCTCAGTCGCCGACCTGCTGGAAGGCGGACACGGAGGCGTTCGGGCCACTGGCGCCGGCCTGTGCGGCCACCGGTCCGTACGACCAGGGGAAGCTGCGGGAAGCGCTGGTGCCGGGCAGGGTGATCTTCACCGTCCTGGCGTTCAGGGTGGTCTTGTCGCCTGCCTTGCCGCGTACGTAGGTGATGGTGAAGGACGCCGAGTCGCCCTTGGCGAGCTTCAGCTTCTGGGGTTTGGCGCCCTTGAGGGCCGGCACCTTGGCCTCGGTGCTGCCGGTGTTCAGCAGAACGCCGGCGAACTGGTCCAGGGTGCAGGGCTTGCTCTGGTTGGTGATGCTGACGGGAACTTCTCCCGTGTCCCCGGCCTTGGGTGCCACGCTGGCCGACCCGATCTGCACGGAAACCCGGCCGATCTCGCAGGCCGAGCTGTTCTTGCCGCCGCTCTTGCTCCCGCCGCTGTGGCAGGCGGTGAGCAACAGGGCGGCGGCGAGAGCCGTGACGGTGAGCGGAATGGCGCGCATGAGCAGGTCCCATCGAGGTCGTGACGGTGCCCCTGCATCATGGCGCCTGCGCAGTGGCCCTGTTCGCCCACCCCGGCGGAATCACCACTTCAGGTGGCGCTCCTCACCGGAGTCACACCTGTCAGTGCTTCAGTTTGGTCGGCAGCGTGGAAGGCAGCTTGCCGCCCTCGGCCCTGGTGTACGTCTCCTTGCCGGTCGTGCCCGACCAACTCACGGTCATGCCCTGGGCGTTCACCACGTCGACCATCCCCGTGCCCCGGTCCCTGTTGCCGTCCGGGCAGGTCAGGTGGATCATCTGCATGCCCGCCTCCTGGCCGGCGGTGCCCTGGCACCAGGCCTTGCGGCCGGTCACGAAGAGCCCGGCCTTCTTCCCGGTGATCACCAGAGCCACGATCTTGCCGCCGCTCGTGGTGATCCAGCTGCCCTGAAGCCTGCCGGAGGCCCCGGTCACGGCCGCGGAACCCGATCCCGAGGAGGCGGCGGGCGCGGAGGTGGCGCTCGGCGTCGGGGAGGAGGCGGACTTGTCGCCGCCACCGCCCCCGCTGCAGGCGGTCAGCGCGGCGAGTGCGCCCACCAGACCCGCGGCCACGGTCGCGGTCCGCACCCTTGCAGTCGCAGAAGTCACCGGAAAGCTCCCAAGGTCGTAGCGTCCGGCCGCCCTCGGCCGGACGGCCCGCAGCAAGCTACCAGCAGACCTCGAGAGGACTTCCCGCCGCCGGGCAAGAGTCGGTTGTGAGGCCCGGGAGGGCCTGACGGGTAGGCATCTCCCTACGCTTGACTGGTAGGTAATCCCCTACGTATCGTCGCGCTCATGAACATCACCCACGCCTCCTTCGTCACCCTCCCCGTCACCGACCAGGACCGGGCCCTGCGCTTCTACCGGGACGTGCTCGGCTTCGAGGTCACCGCCGATCTGCAGATGCCGCCGGGGCGCTGGCTCCAGGTCGCGCCGAAGGGCGCGCAGACCGTCTTCACGCTCTCCGGGCCGGGGATGGGGGATTTCCAGCCCGGCTCCGCGCGGGGGATCATGTTGGTGACGACCGATGTCGACGCCGACTGCGCACGGCTCGCCGAGGCCGGCACCGAGGTGCAGGGCCCGCAGGAGTACCCGTGGGGGCGGATGGCCTCCTTCCGGGACCCGGACGGCAACGGTCTGATGCTGCTCACGGAGGCTCGGCATTAGGAACCAGCAGGGAGAGGACGGCAGATGACCGCAGCCGGGGCCGGGCAGGCCACCGAGGACCGCGTCTTCGCCGCGCTCGCCAACACCACCCGCCGCGAGGTGCTGCGGCTGCTGCGTGAGCGCGGACCGCAGCCCGTCCAGGAGCTGGCCGACCACTTCGACATGCGCCGCCCCAGCCTCTCGGAACACCTCAGGGTGCTCCGGGAGGCCGGCCTCGTCTCGGAACAGCGCTCCGGGCGGCAGCGCATCTACCGCCTCCAGGCGGCCCCGCTCGCCGAGGTGCAGGACTGGCTCCACCCGTACGAGCGGTTCTGGCGCGACCAGCTGAAGGGCCTCGGTGACGTGCTCGACCGCATGCCCGACGATGGCCGGCGATGAGTACCGAACCCGATGACGACCTGACCACCATCCGCGTCGACCAGTTCTTCCCGCACCCGCCGGCCAAGGTCTGGCGTGCCCTGACCGACCCCGACCTGCTCGTCCAGTGGCAGATGCCCGGAGCCGGGGACTTCCGGCTGGAGGTCGGCCACCGGTACCGGATGACCTCCGTCCCGCGTCCCAACGCCCGCTTCTCCGGGGTCGTGGAGGTGCGGGTCCTGGCCTACGACGTCGAGCGGATGCTGTCCGTCCGCTGGGTGGACGCCGATCCGGCCAATCCCGCGGACTGGACCATCACCTGGACCCTGGAACACGAGGGGCGCGGTACGCGTCTCTTTCTAGTGCACGAGGGATTCGATCCGGACGACCCGGCTCAGCTGATGGCGCGGAAGATCATGGACGGGGGGTGGCGGGGGCATGTCCTGCCCGCTTTGGGGCAAACGCTCGAGCAGTCTCGGTAACCCGCGCCGATTTCGGGCGAAAGGCCGTCTGTACAGGTCGCGCGGGCCACTTCGGTAAAGCGGACGTCAAAGCTGTAACCGCGGGAACACCCCTCGTGCACGTGCATTTGCTCATGCATCGGCACGTGAAGAAGGTTATGATCCGGGTCAGTTGACCACAGCATCCATGGCCACACCAGCCAGTGCACCAGCGGGGAGCGACCTGTGGACCGCGACGTTGACGGCGTGTACGGGGGGTACGACGTGTACAACGGAATGGCTGCCGAGCAGCTGGTCGGAGTGGCCTGGCAGAAGAGCAGACACAGCAACTCGCAGGGTTCCTGCGTGGAGTTCGCGAGACTGCCGGGCGGCGAGGTCGCCGTACGCAACTCGCGTTTTCCCGACGGCCCCGCGCTCGTCTACACGCGCGCGGAGATCGAGGCCATGCTCCTCGGCATCAAGGACGGCGAGTTCGATCATCTGATAGTGAGCTGAGGGTCCAAGGATGCTGCGGGTCCCCGGTGGCAACGATGTCGGGCGGCCGGTAGGGCGGGCGACGCGCGTAGACACCGCGCGTCCGTAGGTGCAGTACTGCGTCAGCCGGCCGGCTGCAGCCGGAACATCGCCCAGACCACCTTGCCGTGGAGCGTTCCGGCGAGGGGGTGCCACCCCCAGCTGTCGGCGAAGGAGTCGACCAGGAACAGCCCGCGCCCCGACTCGGCGGAGAAGTCGTCCGAGTCGCGCGGCACCGGCGTCTCATGGCTCGGGTCGCGGACGGCGCACACCAGTCGTCCGGTCCAGCGCATCAGGTGAAGCCGTACGGGCGCGCTGCGTTCGGCGCAACCCGCATCCGCGGGCAGGGCGTGGCGCAGGGCGTTGGTGACGAGTTCGGAGACGACGAGGCATATGTCGTCGAAGCGGTCGCCGAGGTCCCACTGGTCCAGGGTGCCGCGGGTGAAGCGGCGGGCCTCGCGCACGGCCTCGTAACGGGCGGGCAGCGCACAGGAGGCGGCATCGGACACGGCTGCGGGGTCCAACGGCGGAAGGCCCTGCCGTAACGGCTTGAGCATGGTCGATCCATTCGTCCCCATGCGAGGCACTCCCGGTCAATTCGCGGTCGTTGCGATGCAGCGGTGGCGCGGCACCATGGTTTCGGATGGGCAGAGCAGATGCAAGGGCAGATGCACGTGCACGCGACCGAAATGACACCGCCCGTACCGCTTCTTGGCCATTTTTTCCGCCATCTTCACGGCCGTGGTCGCCAAAGGTCCTGACCTCTCCCCGACAACACCCAGCCAGAAACGGGCCGCCTCTTTCCGTTTCTGTAACCGGATGAGTACTGCTCGAAGTGTTTTAGTGGCAGACTGCGGGCCCTGAAGACGGTTGGGGAGGCTGGCGAACGTGAGCGCGGGAGAGCCCGGATCGGTGGTGCGGCGGATGCTGCTCGGCTCGCAACTCAGGCGGCTGCGTGAAGCTCGGGGGATCACGCGCGAGGCGGCGGGTTACTCCATCCGCGCCTCCGAGTCGAAGATCAGCCGGATGGAGCTGGGCCGGGTGAGCTTCAAGACCAGAGACGTAGAGGACCTGCTGACGCTGTACGGCATCACGGAGGAGTCGGAGCGCGAGTCGCTGCTCTCCCTCGCCCGGGAGGCCAACGTGGCCGGCTGGTGGCACAGTTACACCGACGTCCTGCCCAGCTGGTTCCCCACCTATGTGGGCCTGGAGGGCGCCGCGTCCCTGATCCGCGGCTACGAGGTGCAGTTCGTCCACGGCCTGCTGCAGACCGAGGAGTACGCGCGCGCGGTGGTCCGGCGGGGCATGAAGGGCGCCGGCCCGGCCGACGTCGAGCGCCGGGTCGCCCTGCGCCTGGAGCGGCAGAAGATCCTGCTCACCGGCAGCGCGCCCGAGTTCCACATCGTTCTCGACGAGGCCGCCCTGCGCCGCCCGTACGGCGACCGAGACGTCATGCGCGGCCAGCTCCAGCACCTCATCGAGATCTCCGAGCGGCCCAACGTGCGGCTGCAGGTCATGCCGTTCGGCTTCGGCGGGCACTCCGGCGAGAGCGGTGCCTTCACCATCCTCAGCTTCCCCGACGCCGACCTGTCCGACGTCGTCTACATGGAGCAGCTGACCAGCGCCCTCTACCTGGACAAGCGCGAGGACGTCGCCCAGTACGAGCAGGCCCTGAAGGAACTCCAGCAGGACAGCCCGGGCCCGGACGAGAGCCGGGATCTGCTCCGCGGGCTCCTGCAGCTGTCCTGAGGGCCCAACTGTCCGGAGTCCTCCTTCAACTCGCTTGAAACACAAGTACGATGACGTGCGATCAGTCCGTGACCGGGATCTGGCTCCGCTAGTGATTGAGGGATCACATGTCGTCCTACTTCAGCGACCTGGCCCAGCAGTACATCGACGGTGAATGGCGTCCGGGCACCGGTTCCTGGGACGTGATCGACTTCAACCCGTACGACGACGAGAAGCTGGCCTCGATCACCGTGGCCACCGTCGACGAGGTGGACCAGGCCTACCGGGCCGCCGCCCGTGCCCAGAAGAAGTGGGCCGAGACCAACCCCTACACCCGCCGTGCCGTCCTGGAGCGGGCGCTCAGACTCATAGAGGACCGCGAGCAGGAGATAGCCGACCTGATCATCACGGAACTCGGTGGCACGCGCGTGAAGGCCGGTTTCGAGCTGCACCTCGCCAAGGAGTTCCTGCGCGAGTCGATCCACCTGGCGCTGCGCCCGGAGGGCAGGATCCTGCCCTCCCCGGTCGACGGCAAGGAGAACCGCGTCTACCGGGTGCCCGTCGGCGTCGTGGGGGTGATCAGCCCCTTCAACTTCCCGTTCCTGCTGTCCCTGAAGTCGGTGGCCCCGGCGCTCGCGCTCGGCAACGCCGTGGTCCTCAAGCCGCACCAGAACACCCCGATCGCCGGCGGCACCCTGATCGCGAAGATCTTCGAGGAGGCCGGGCTGCCCGGCGGCCTGCTCAACGTCGTCGTCACCGACATCGCCGAGATCGGTGACGCGTTCATCGAGCACCCGGTCCCGAAGGTCATCTCCTTCACCGGTTCCGACAAGGTCGGCCGGCACGTGGCCACCGTCTGCGCAGCGAACTTCAAGCGCTCGGTGCTCGAACTGGGCGGCAACAGCGCGCTGGTGGTCCTGGACGACGCCGACATCGACTACGCGGTGGACGCGGCCGCCTTCAGCCGCTTCGTCCACCAGGGCCAGGTCTGCATGGCCGCCAACCGTGTCCTCGTGGACGTTTCCGTGGCCGAGGAGTTCACCGAGAAGTTCGTCGCCAAGGTCCGCACCCTCAAGGTCGGCGACCCGCGCGACCCGCAGACCGTCATCGGACCGGTGATCAACTCCCAGCAGGCGAACGCCCTCTCCGGCGCCGTGGAGCAGGCGATCGCCGAGGGTGCCACCGCCCTGGTCCAGGGCGGCACGTCCGGCAACCTGGTCGAGCCCAGCGTGCTCACCGACGTGCCCGCCGACTCCGCGCTGCTGCAGCAGGAGGTCTTCGGCCCGGTCGTCTTCCTCGTCCCGTTCGACGGCGAGCAGGAGGCGCTCCGCATCGTCAACGACACCCCGTACGGCCTCAGCGGTGCCGTCCACACGGGTGACGTCGAGCGGGGCGTCGCCTTCGCCAAGCAGGTCGACACCGGCATGTTCCATGTGAACGACGGCACGGTCCACGACGAACCGATCGTGCCGTTCGGCGGCGAGAAGCAGTCGGGCATCGGCCGCCTGAACGGCGACACGACGCTGGAGGCGTTCACGACCGTCAAGTGGATCTCGGTGCAGCACGGCCGCAGCGGGTTCCCGTTCTAGACGCTCTCTTCCAGGCGCTCTTTCCGGAGCGCCCGGGCCATTGCGGACAGCATCCGACCGCAATGGTCCGTAGCGTCGTCGGTGTCAGGGGGCGCACGGCCCCCGGCAAGGGCGAGAAAGGACGGTCGGCCATGGTCAAGCACGTACCGGCGGAGGCGCAGGGCGACGAACGCGGGGCGCTGCTGGCGTTCATCGAGGAGCAGCGCGGCGGCATCCGCCGGGCCCTGCTCGGACTGACCGAGGAGCAGGCCCGCTCCCGTCCCAGCGCCAGCGAGCTGTCGCTGGGCGGCCTGCTCAAGCATGTCGCCGAGGTCGAGCAGAGCTGGATCGCCCGCGCCAAGCAGGAACCGCCCGCGGTCCGGCGCGACGAGTCGAACTGGCACGAGACCTTCCAGCTGGTCGGCGAGGAGACGGTCGCCTCGCAGCTGGCGTACTGGGAGCAGGTCGCCGCCGAGACGGACAAGTTCGTCCGCTCCGCGCCGAGCCTGGACGACACCTTCCCGCTGCCGCCGGACCCCTGGTTCCCGCCGGAGGGCCGGGTCAGCCTGCGCTGGCTGTGTCTGCACCTGATCCGCGAGACGGCCCGGCACGCGGGGCACGCCGACATCATCCGCGAGTCCCTGGACGGCAGCACGGCCTTCGAGCTGGTGGCCCGGGAACAGGGCACGTCCTGGGGGTGATGGCCGGGTCCTGACCTGGAGCCCCTGCCAGCGATCCGCCTTCTCGTGCCCGGGCGCGGTCCGCCGGCACGTGCGGGCCCACGGTCACCAGGTCCGGGGCGACCCGGAGGACTGGGGCGCACGCGTGGTGCTGCGCCGAGCCCGCCACATCTGCGAGATCGCGAACAGGTGGGTCCACACGGCCGACTCCGAGGCCGAGTGGACCCACGGCCTCGTCGAGCGCATCGAGGTGCCCACACCTTCGCCGGCGAGGGCGAACCGTTCGTCGGCGTGCTGGCCGAGGACCAGGAGGACCCGTATGCGACGGGGGAGCGGCACCCGGGGGACGACCACTGGTCCCCGCTGATCGCGGGGCGCCTCAGTGGTGGAAGCCGGTGGCCGCCTGCTTGTCCCTGGTCAGGGGATGCGGCTGCCGGCGCAGCTCCGGCAGCAGACGCGACAGGTCGTCCACGAACAGGTCGGCCAGGTCGTGCGAGAAGCCGTTGCGGCACACGATCCGCAGCACGGACAGGTCCTCACGGTTGGCCGGGAAGGTGTACGCGGGCACCAGCCAGCCGCTCTCGCGCAGCCGGCGGGAGACGTCGAAGACGTCGTACGCCGTGACGTCGTCGCCCGTGGTCAGCGCGAACACCGGCAGCTGGTCGCCGCGCGTGAGCAGCCGGAAGTCGCCGAGCGCCTCGATCCGGTCCGCGAGCGAGCCGGCCACGTCCCGCGTGGACTGCTGCACCGCGCGGTAGCCCTCCCGGCCCAGCCGCAGGAAGCTGTAGTACTGCGCGACCACCTGCGCGCCGGGCCGCGAGAAGTTCAGGGCGAAGGTCGGCATGTCGCCGCCCAGGTAGTTGACCCGGAAGACGAGCTCCTCCGGCAGCGCCTCCGCGTCCCGCCACAGCGCCCAGCCGACGCCCGGATACACCAGGCCGTACTTGTGCCCCGAGGTGTTGATCGAGGCCACGCGCGGGAGGCGGAAGTCCCACACCAGGTCCTCGTCCAGGAAAGGCGCCACCATCCCGCCGGACGCGCCGTCCACATGCACCGGGACGTCGAGACCGGTGCGCTCCTGGAGGGCGTCCAGCGCGGCGCAGAGCTCCGCGATCGGCTCGTAGGAGCCGTCGAAGGTGGAGCCGAGGATGCCGACCACCCCGATGGTGTTCTCGTCGCACAGCTCGGCCGCCGCCTGCGGATCCAGGTGGAAGCGGTCGCCCTCCATCGGCACCAGCCGGGCCTCGACCTCCCAGAAGTTGCAGAACTTCTCCCAGCAGACCTGCACGTTGATGCCCATGACCAGATTGGGCCGCGCGCCCGGATAGCGGTCGGCGTTCCGCTGCGTCCAGCGTCGCTTCAGCGCCATTCCGGCGAGCATGCACGCCTCGCTCGACCCGGTCGTCGAACAGCCCACGGCTGCCGCGGGGTCCGGCGCGTTCCACAGGTCGGCGAGCATCGCCACGCAGCGCCGCTCCAGCTCGGCCGTGCGCGGGTACTCGTCCTTGTCGATCATGTTCTTGTCCCGGCACTCCGCCATGAGGACCCCGGCCTGCGGCTCCATCCAGGTGGTGACGAACGTGGCAAGGTTCAGCCGGGAGTTGCCGTCCAGCATCAGTTCGTCGTGCACCAGCTGGTACGCGGTGGACGGGGCCAGCGGGGCGTCCGGGAGCCGGTGCGTGGGCGGCGCCTCGGTCATGCCGCCGACCGGATTGGCCTCCCCGAAGAACGGGTTGACCGACATCACCCGCTGCTGGTGCTTCTCGGGACCTTTGTGCAGGGCCATGAACATGCCTCCTCGAACGGGTATTCAGCGGATCGGGGTGCCGTCGTCCCGCAGCTGCATCTGCGGCCGCCCGGTCACCAGCAGCCAGGCCGGCAGCGACGCGATGCACAGCAAGGCCAGGACGGCGGGCGACGCGACCAGGACGGCGGCGGTGAACAGGCTCACCCAGCCCTGCCGGGTGATCGCCAGAAGAATGCCCAGAACTCCCGTCGCCACGCCGAGTGCCGGCTGGACGGCCGGGACGAGCGCGTGGGCGCACAGGCCCAGGGCCGTGCCGACGAACACGGACGGGAAGATCCGGCCGCCCCGGAAACCGCAGGACGCGGCGACCAGCAGCGCGGCCAGCTTCACGACGGCCATCGTCGCGAACTGCCCCGCCGACCAGCCCTCCGGGTCGCGCGCCAGCACCCCGACCTCCGACAGGCCCTTGAACAGCGTCAGATGGCCGCCGAGGGCCGCCAGAGCGCCCAGGACGAGTCCACCGGCCGGAAGCATCAGCATCGGGTGGCGCAGTCCCAGGAAGGCTTTGTGGATGTACGGGAAGGCGTACACGGCGCACATGCCGAGCACCGCCGACGCCGACGCGATCACGAGCGCCGCCACCAGGTCCTGCCAGTGCGGGTGGCCCAGGGTCGGCAGGCCCAGGTCGAAGGTCGGATGGAAGACCAGGGTGGTCGTCATGGCCCCGAACGCGCCGGCGGTCAGGGGGGCGAACACGTTGTCCCACAAGCGTCCCCGCATCGGCCGTCCGGCCAGCGCCTCCGAGACGACCAGCGCGGCCGCCAGCGGCGTACCGAACAGCGCGCCGATCGTCGCCGCCTCGGCCAGCACCGGCCACAGGGCGCCCGGCGTCCGGGGCAGGAAGCGCCGGCCGAGCCAGACCGCGAGGGCCACGTTCACGGCGATGATCGGGTTCTCCGGGCCGAGGCTCGGGCCGCCGGCCAGCATGAGCCCGGTCGCCAGCACCAGACCCGGCAGCACGACGGGCGGCATCGTCCGGGCGTCCAGGCCGAGCGTGGCCGGATCGGGCCCCGCGTGACCGGGGACCTTCCAGACCACCAGCCCCACGGCGAACCCGGTCGCCACGAGCATGACGAACATCCACAGCACCGAGTAGCGGCCCACCCCGAGCGCGTCCGGCAGCGGTCCCCACAGCACGTGCTGGAGCTGCTCCGCCGCCGTGCTCACGCCGACGAAGACCAGGCTGGCCACGACGCCCACGAGTGCGGCGGGCAGGATGAGCGGCAGCAGAGCCCGCGCGGGAGCCGTATGAGCGGTCGTGGGCGCCTGCTGCGCGGTCTCTTGGGCCACGGGCTCACCATAAGCGGACAGAACACCCACAACATCCCGAACGGATTCCGGCTTGCACCTCACGTGACGTGAGGCCTCAGCGTGGAGGACGTACCGACCGAAGGAGCGGAAGAAGTGAGCTACTCCGTGGGACAGGTCGCGGGGTTCGCCGGGATCACGGTGCGCGCCCTGCACCACTACGACGAGATCGGCCTGCTCGTACCCAGCGAGCGCACGCACGCCGGCCACCGGCGCTACAACGACGCCGACCTCGACCGGCTCCAGCAGATCCTGTTCTACCGGGAACTCGGCTTCCCGCTCGACGAGGTCGCGGTCCTGCTCGACGACCCGGACGTGGACCCGCGCGCACACCTGCGCCGCCGGCACGAACTGCTGACCGCCCGGATCGAGAAGCTGCAGAACATGGCCGCGGCCGTGGAGCACGCCATGGAGGCACGCAAGATGGGCATCAACCTCTCTCCGGAGGAGCGGTTCGAGGTGTTCGGGGACAAGGACCCCGAGCAGTACCGCGAGGAGGCCGAGCAGCGCTGGGGCGACACCGCGGCGTACACCGAGTCGCAGCGCCGGGCCGCCACGTACACCAAGGAGGACTGGAAGCGCATCCAGGCCGAGGTCGACGACTGGCAGGAGCGGTACGCCGCCCTGGTGTCCGCCGGCGGGCAGCCGTCCGGCGAGGCGGCCATGGACCTGGCCGAGGAGCACCGGCAGCACATCAGCAGGTGGTACTTCGAGGTGCCGTACGAGATGCACCGCTGCTTCGCCGAGATGTACGTCTCCGACGAGCGCTTCAAGGCGTACTACGACACCATGCGCGCGGGCCTCGCCGAGCACCTGCGCGACGCGATCCTCGCCAACGCCGACCGCCACGGCTCCTGACCGGTCCCGGCCCGGGTGTGCACGCGGTCACTCCCGGGCCAGGACCACCGCCGTGCCGTAGGCGCACACCTCGGTCCCCACGTCGGCTGCCTCCGTCACGTCGAACCGGAACGCGAGCACCGCGTTCGCTCCACGCGCGCGTGCCTGCTCCACCAGGCGTTCCATGGCCTGGTTGCGGGTCTGCACCAGCGTCTTGGTGAGCCCCTTCAGCTCGCCGCCGATCATCGACTTCAGTCCGGCGCCGATCTGGCTTCCGATGTGCCGCGAGCGCACGGTGAGACCGAAGACCTCGCCGATCACCTGCTGCACCCGGTGACCGGGCACGTCGTTCGTCGTCACGACCAGCACGTCCGGCTGGGGTCCCTGGCCGCCGCCGTAGTCATCGAGTCCCATGAGTCACAGCTTTCTCCCAGTCGTCCCACAGTGCATCCTGAAGACACCGCTGGAACCTGGGGCGGTCACATCACGTTGATAGCTTTGTGCGGCCTTCCACGGCAGACCAGCCGCCGTAGCCGTTTTCACCCCTCAGGAGCCCGGACCCGTGATGACACTCGCCCTCGGCCCGAGCTGGCTGGACCCCAACCATCTGCTCAACACCTACAGCATCTGGGGCTTGCTGCTCGTCATCTTCGCCGAGTCCGGCCTGCTCATCGGGTTCTTCCTGCCGGGCGACTCCCTGCTGTTCACCTGCGGGCTGCTGATCACCTCCCACCAGATGCACTTCCCGCTGTGGGGTGCGATCGCCCTGATCTGCCTCGCCGCGATCCTCGGCGACCAGACGGGCTACATGTTCGGCAAGAAGGTCGGCCCGTCCCTGTTCAACCGCCCGGACTCCCGCCTGTTCAAGCAGGAGAACGTCACCAAGGCGCACGAGTTCTTCGAGAAGTACGGCCCGAAGTCCCTGGTCCTGGCCCGCTTCGTGCCGATCGTGCGCACCTTCACACCGATCATCGCGGGCGTCAGCGGCATGAAGTACCGCTCGTTCCTGGTCTTCAACGTCATCGGCGGCGTCCTGTGGGGCGCGGGCGTCACCCTGCTCGGCTCCTGGCTCGGCAATCACGCCTTCGTCAAGAACAACATCGAGGCGATCCTGATCCTGATCGTCCTCGTCTCCGTGGTTCCGGTCGTGATCGAGTTCCTGCGGGCCCGCGGCAAGGAGAAGAAGGCCGCCGCCGCGTCCGCCGCGTCCGCGGCGCAGGCCCCGCAGCAGCCCCAGGCCCCCCAGTACCAGCAGCCGCCGGTGATGGACACCGCGACCACCCAGCTGCGCCGCGTCGAGCAGGACGAGGCCTACGGGCAGGAGCAGGAGTACTGGAACCAGGGTTACGACCAGCAGCAGCAGCACGACCAGCAGCAGTACCCACAGGAGCAGTACCAGCAGCACCAGCACCAGCACCAGCACCAGCAGCAGTACGCGCAGCAGCACCAGCAACACCACCAGCAGCAGTACCCGCAGCAGCAGTACGACCGGAACCCGTACGACCGGAACCCGTACGACCGGAACCCGTACGACCGGAACCCGTACGACCGGAACCCGTACGACCAGAACCCGTACGGCGAGAGCTCCTACGGCGAGAGCTCGTACGACCAGCACCAGTACCCCTACGACCACCGCCGGCAGTAGCCGCCCCAGAACCTCTCAGGCCGCCTAGAAACCCCTGGTCCGCTTGGCGGCCCGGCGCTTCCCGGGGGAGCCGACGCGCAGGAACAGCCGGAAGACCTCCGAGCCCAGATTGACCCCGATGGCGATGGCCATCGCCAGAGACGCCGCGTTGGCCAGGGACACCAGCCCCTTGTCGATCTGGTTCTGGGCCATGTTCAGCAGCCCGAAGTAGGTGGCCGAACCGGGCAGCAACGGCCCGATCGCGGCCGTCGTGTAGGGCAGCGCCGACGCGAACCGGTACCGCGACAGCAGCTGCCCGAAGAGACCGACCAGCCCGGCCGCCGCGGCCGTCGCGGCCACCGGCGAGATGTCGGCGACGTAGTGCATCGCGCCGTACACCGTCCACGCCACGCCCCCGTTGAGCGTCACCCACAGCACCGTCGACCGCTCCTGCTGGAGCAGCACCGCGAACGTCAGCGACAGCAGCATCGACGCCGCGATCTGCACCAGCGGCCGTTCGTTGATGATCAGCGCCGCGTCCGGGTTCAGCTTGCCGCCGACCTTCACGCCGAAGTACAGGACGACCAGCACGCCGGTGACGATGCCGACGAAGAAGTACATGACCTCCAGCAGACGTGCGGAGGCGGTGATGTAGAAGCCGGTCAGGCCGTCCTGGACGCCCGCCACCAGCGCCCGTCCCGGCAGCAGCGCGAACAGCCCACCGGTGACGACCGCGGACGCCTTCACGTCGACGTGCGCCAGCGCGAACGCCACCCCGATCGCGGCGGGCGGCATCGCGGCGACCGTGAACTGGTAGAACTCCGGCAGCCCGCGCCCCGCGCACAGCCAGGCCAGCCGGTCGCCGAGCATCGCGCCCACCGCGGCGGCGACGAACACGATCAGGTCACCGCCGACCAGCACGGAGGCCGCACCGGCCAGCAGACCGCTGGCCAGGGTCAGCGCCCAGCCGGGGTAGGGGTGCCGGTTGCGGCGGATCTCCGCCAGCCGCCGGTAGGCCTCTTCGAGGGAGACATGCGCCTCCGGGTCGGTCAGGTCGTCCACCAGCCGGAACACGGCCGTGAGCCGGGTGTAGTCGGTGCCGCGCCGCCGTACCGTCCGGGACGCCGTCACCGGGTCCTCCACCAGCGACGGCTGGTGCGAGATCGACAGCAGCGTGAAGGTGACGTTCGGCTCGCAGCGGTCCAGGCCGTAGGAGCGGCACACCGCGAACATCGCGGCCTCCACGTCCTCCGCGCCCTCGCCTCCGGCCAGCAGCAGCTCCCCGATACGCAGCGTCAGGTCGAGGACGCGCGGAACCGCCGGCCCCTCCTCCTCGCTGCGCTGCACCTGCTCCGGCGCGGGCCGCTCGGTCACCGGCATGCGCAGCATCGTGCGCATCCGGTCCTGCCAGGGCGCGTCCTTGATCAGACTGACCAGCGGCACTCCGGTGGCCGGAGTGAACGCCGCCGGGGCGTCCTGGGCGCTGTAGGTGCGCGGCGGACTGAACGCCGACCCCTCCGGCTCGGGGTGCGGCGGCTGCGGCGTCTCCAGCCCCTCCGGCACGGCGAACTCGGAGGTGGTCTCCGACTCACCGACCGTCTTCTGGACGTCGAGACCCGCTGGGATGGCGAACTCGGACGTGATCTCCGGGTCGTACCGAGCCTCGTCCGACCGGGGCTTGCGGTCCTCCGCCTCCGTCACCTCGCACCGCTCCCTGAATGACGCCTTCCGTACGGCTCAGTATGCGCACACGTACCCGGAGGAGCCGCACACGTGCCTGGACGGACCGCACACGTGCGGGGACGGGAACGGGCCGCACGCAGGCGCGTGCGGCCCGTTCCCGGAAAGCGTGGGACTTCAGTGACCGCCCTGCTCCTCGAAGCGCTTGTACGACCGCTCGATCTCCGCCTCGGCGTCCGTGCGACCCACCCAGTTGGCACCCTCGACCGACTTGCCGGGCTCCAGGTCCTTGTACACCTCGAAGAAGTGCTGGATCTCCAGGCGGTCGAACTCCGACACGTGGTGGATGTCGCGCAGGTGCTCCACTCGCGGGTCGGTGGCCGGCACGCACAGCAGCTTGTCGTCGCCGCCCGCCTCGTCCGTCATGCGGAACATGCCGATCGCACGGCACTTGATCAGGCAGCCCGGGAAGGTCGGCTCGTCCAGGATGACCAGCGCGTCCAGCGGGTCGCCGTCCTCGCCGAGGGTGTTCTCGACGAAGCCGTAGTCGGTCGGGTAGGCGGTCGAGGTGAAGAGACGACGGTCCAGGCGGATCCGACCGGTCTCGTGGTCCACCTCGTACTTGTTGCGCGAACCCTTCGGGATCTCGATCGTGACGTCGAACTCCACCGGTGGCTCCTCCATGATCAGCACATAGTTCTGGTGGTTAAGTGTCCCTCACGCAGGTGTGTGATCGCGAAAGGGGCTGGTGGTCGTGCCAGAGCTGAGGCCTTGGCGAGCCGCGAGACCGCAGGTGGAGCGGATCGCG
Organism: Streptomyces sp. NPDC046759; assembly: GCF_040645475.1. Lineage (NCBI taxonomy): Bacteria > Bacillati > Actinomycetota > Actinomycetes > Kitasatosporales > Streptomycetaceae > Streptomyces > Streptomyces sp. NPDC046759. The sequence goes on from NZ_JBEYYJ010000018.1 coordinate 119,502, forward strand.
AACGCCGTACGACCGCGTCTGGCGCGGGCCGCGCAGGCCGCCGAGCCGCGGGTTGCGCGGTTGACGCGGACACTGCGGCCCAGGGCCGTGTCCCTGCCCCCGAGGCGTCCGCGGGCGACCAGGACCTGGCAGTACACCGCGGGCGCCGCCACCGCCGGCCTCGCGCTCGCCGCCGGTGTGGTGACCGCGGCCGGCCCCTGGGACGCCAACGGCCAGCGTACGGCCGAGCGGGACCGGGCAGCCTCCCTGCAACGGGCAGGTGGCACAGATCACGGCCGGGCCGGTACGACGCGGACGGCGCCCCGGCCCGCGCCGAGCGCCGGACCTGTCCTGGTGGGCCTGGACGGCCCCGCGGCCGCCTTCGGCACCCTGAAGGCCGCACCGGGCGAAAGGGCGCTCTCCGACGTCCTGAGGCCCCTCCTGGACGCCTCCGCGCTGGGCGCCACCCGTACGGCCTCCGTCATCGACCTGACCACCGGCCGGCGTCTCTACGACGTCGCCGGGGACAAGGCCCTCACCCCGGCCTCCACCACCAAGATCGCCACCGCCGTCGCCGCGCTGTCCGCCCTGGGCCCCGACCACCGCTTCACCACCCGCACCGCCCTCGAACCCGACACCGGCGAGCTCGTCCTGGTCGGCGGCGGCGACCCCACCCTCACCGCCCGCCGGAACACCGGCGGCTGGGCCGGCCTGCGCGAGCTCGCGGCGGACACCGCGAAGGCACTGCGCAAGCGCGGCGTGCACAAGGTCACGCTCTCCTACGACACCACCCTGTACTCCGGCCCCTCCCTGCACCCCATCGGCGTCAACGAGAACCTCGCCCCCGTCACCGCCCTCACCGCCGACGAGGGCCGCACCGACGGCTCCGGCAAAGGCCCGGCGCCCCGCGTGGCCGACCCGGCGAAGGACGCGGCCACGAAGTTCGAGGGCTTCCTCGAGGACGCCGGCATCACCACCACACCGCCCGGGCCCTCGAAGGCCACCACGCGCGCGCAGACCCTCGCCACGGTGTCCTCGCCCCCGCTGTCCGACATCGTCGAGCGCATGCTGACCAACAGCGACAACGACATCGCCGAGGCCCTGGCCCGCCAGACGGCCCTCACGAGCGGCGAACCGGGCAGCTTCGACGGCGGCGCCGAGGCGATCTCCGCCCGGCTGACCAAGCTGGGCCTGCCGATGGCCGGCGCCTCCTTCCACGACGGCAGCGGCCTCGACCGCGACGACCGGCTCACCCCCGACCTGCTCACCGCCCTCCTGGCCACCGCCGGCGACCCCGCCCGCCCCGGCCTGCGCCCCGTCCTCACCGGGCTGCCCGTGGCCGGCTTCACCGGTACCCTCGCCGACCGCTACACCGACAGCGCGGCAGGCGTCGTACGCGCCAAGACCGGCACCCTCACCGGGGTGAACACCCTCGCCGGGACCGTCGTCGACGCCGACGGCCGCCTCCTGGCCTTCGCCTTCATGGCGTCCGGCACGACGGACCCCCTCGCGGCCGAGGCGGCTCTGGACAGGACGGCGACGGCGCTGGCGGCCTGCGGCTGCAGCTAGTGCCGCGACCGGGCCGCCGGGCGGACACGGCCCGCCGCCGGGGATGCCCGGCCCCGGTCCCGGCACCCCTGCCGTGCTTCCATGGCCTGCCTCAAATAGGAACGTTCCCGTACGGTTGACGACATGACTGGCTTCGGTGGCACCACATCTCCCGGGATGGTCGACTGGAACCTCGCGGTGGCGACCGCGACACGGCTCGTACGACCGGGCCCCGACGTCAGCCGCGACGAGGCCCGCGCCGTCGTCGCGGAGCTGCGCCGGCACGCGAAAGCCTCGGAGGAGCACGTCCGGGGCTTCACTCGTATGGGCACCGACGAGATCCACGACACCCCCGTCCTCGTTGTCGACCGTCCCGGCTGGGTCCGCGCCAACGTGGCCGGCTTCCGCGAGATCCTCAAACCGCTGCTGGAGAAGCTGCAGGAACGGCGCGCCGGCAACCCCGCGGGCGCGGTCCTCGGCACCGTCGGCGGCAAGGTCACCGGCGTCGAACTCGGCATGCTGCTGTCGTTCCTGTCCTCCCGCGTCCTCGGCCAGTACGAGACCTTCGCCCCGTCCACGCGGGAACTCCCGGCCGGCGAGAACGGCGGCGGCCGGCTCCTCCTCGTCGCCCCCAACATCGTCCACGTCGAGCGCGAACTCGACGTCGACCCGCACGACTTCCGCATGTGGGTGTGCCTGCACGAGGAGACCCACCGCACCCAGTTCACCGCCGTGCCCTGGCTGCGCGACCACCTCGAGGGCGAAATCCAGTCGTTCTTGGCGGAGACCGACGTCGACCCGATGACCTTCCTGGAGCGCATCAGGGACGCCGCCCAGTCCCTCGCCGGAGGCCGCCCCGAGGGCGAGGAGGAGGACGGGGGCCGCTCCTTCGTGGAACTGGTGCAGACCCCCGCCCAGCGCGAGATCCTCGGCCGCCTCACGGCCGTGATGAGCCTCCTGGAGGGCCACGCCGACTACGTGATGGACGGCGTCGGCCCCAGCGTCGTACCGACCGTGGCGGAGATCCGAGAGAAATTCCAGCAGCGCCGCGCCAAGGGCGCCTCCCGCCTCGACCTCGCCCTGCGCAAGCTGCTCGGTCTGGACGCCAAACTCAGGCAGTACCGGGACGGGGAACGGTTCGTACGGGCCGTCGTCGAACAGGCCGGCGTCGACGGCTTCAACCGCGTGTGGACCTCGCCCAACACCCTGCCCACCAAGGCGGAGATCGCCAAACCGGCGGACTGGGTCGCGCGGGTGCACCGCAAGGCCGAGTCGTGAACGGCATGGACACGTCGTGAAATGAATCCGGCCGACGGCAGGCGAACGCCCCTCCAATCACCCGTCCGAGGGACCGTGAGCCATGCGTAGGCGTGCAATGCTCGGGGAACCGCCCGCTTCTGTCACCATCTACACACTCTGAGTGACCGGACTCGGGCTCACCCCCCGAAAACTTCATGAAGGGAACCGGACATGGGTCCCCATCCTGCGGTCGCGGCGATACGCCTGGCGGTCCGCCGCGCCCTCCACGACATCCTCAACAACCACCACACATCCGGCGGCCCAGCCCCGCAGGCCCCCGGCGAGCCCCCGCACCGGACAGCCGAGCGGCTCCCCTCCCCGCTCGTGCTCGTCGCGTGCTCCGGCGGCGCCGACTCCATGGCCCTGGCTTCCGCCCTCGCCTTCGAGGCGCCCAAGCTCGGCATCCGCGCCGGCGGCGTCACCGTCGACCACGGCCTCCAGCCCGGCTCCGACCTCCGCGCCGACGAGGTCGTCCTGCGCCTGCGCGAACTCGGCCTCGACCCCGTCGAGTCCGTCGCGGTGACCGTCGGCCGCGAAGGCGGCCCCGAGGCAGCCGCCCGCGACGCCCGCTACGCCGCCCTCGACACCGTCGCCGAACGCCACGGCGCCACCGCGGTCCTGCTCGGCCACACCCGCGACGACCAGGCCGAAACCGTCCTGCTCGGCCTCGCCCGCGGCTCCGGCATCCGCTCCCTGTCCGGGATGGCCGCGGTCTCGGGGGCCGACGGCCGTTACCGGCGCCCCTTCCTGGGGCTCGACCGGCAGACCGCCCGCAAGGCCTGCATGGTCCAGTCACTCCACGTCTGGGACGATCCTCACAACACCGACCCCGCCTACACCCGCTCCCGGCTGAGGCACGAAGGCCTGCCCGCCCTGGAGAAGGCCCTCGGCAAAGGCGTCGTGGAGGCCCTCGCCCGCACCGCCCAGCTCTCCCGCGACGACGCCGACGCCCTCGACACCTGGGCCAGCCAGGCCGAGGCCTCCGTACGCGACGCCACAGGGCTGCTGGAGTGCGCCAAGCTGTACGCCCTCCCGCCCGCCGTGCGCCGCCGCATCCTGCGCCGCGCCGCCATCGAGGCCGGTGCCCCGGCCGGTTCGCTGTTCGCCCGCCACATCGAGGAAGTCGACCGCCTGATCACCGGCTGGCGCGGCCAGGGAGCCATCAATCTCCCGGGCAAAGTCGTCGCCCAGCGGCAGGGTGGCAGACTGGTGATTCGGCAAGGCTGAATCCCGGCCCCGCGGAGCGACCCTCCGGCGGCCGGTCCGGGCAGCCGGTGGCCGTGACCTACGGCCGTAAGTGCGGGACGACCGAAAGTGATGCGGGTGGACGCGAAAGACATGGGTGCCGACCTCCAGCAGGTGCTCATCACCAAGGAAGAGATCGACGCGAAGCTGGCCGAGCTGGCCGCGAAGATCGACGCGGAGTACGCGGGCAAGGACCTGCTCATCGTCGGCGTCCTCAAGGGCGCCGTGATGGTCATGGCGGACCTCGCCCGGGCGCTGTCCACCCCCGTCACCATGGACTGGATGGCCGTGTCCTCCTACGGCGCGGGCACCCAGTCCTCCGGTGTCGTGCGGATCCTCAAGGACCTCGACACCGACATCAAGGGCAGGCACGTCCTGATCGTCGAGGACATCATCGACTCCGGCCTGACCCTGTCCTGGCTGATCAACAACCTCGGCTCGCGCGAGCCCGCCTCGCTGCAGGTCTGCACCCTGCTGCGCAAGCCCGACGCCGCCAAGGTCGCCATCGACGTCGAGTGGGTCGGCTTCGACATCCCCAACGAGTTCGTCGTCGGCTACGGCCTCGACTACGCCGAGAAGTACCGCAACCTGCCGTTCGTCGGTACGCTCGCGCCTCACGTCTACGGCGGCTGAGCCGGCCGGCTCAAGCCTTGTAGGACGATCGGGAACCCCGGCGGGTTCCACGCCGTTGAAGCATGCAGAGACGGGTTTCCCAGCCGCCGAAGCGACTTCGTGCGGCTTCGGACCACCGCGCTGGGGTACCGTCAGAAGAACTGTCTTATCAAACTCACTATGGCAGGAGGGACGGGGCGACACCGCTCCGTATGGATGGACGTGAAGCGATACTTCCGTGGGCCGGTCATGTGGATCGTGCTGGCCGTCCTTGCCGTGGTCGTGTTGATGCAGGTCGTCGGCTCGTCCGGCGGCTACAAGACGGTGGACACCGGCCAGGTCGTTGCGGCGATCAACGACAACAGGGTCCAGTCGGCCAAGCTCACCACCGGTGACGAGCAGAGCATCAAGGTCACGCTCAAGGACGGCCAGAAGGTCCAGGGCAGCTCGAAGATCCAGGCGAGCTACATCGGCGACCAGGGCGTGACCATCGCCGGCACGCTGCAGACCAAGTACCAGGACAAGCAGATCCCGGACGGCTACACGGTCTCGCCGTCCAAGCAGAACCCGTTCGTCGGCGTCCTGCTCTCCCTGCTGCCCTTCGTCCTCATCGTGGTCGTCTTCCTGTTCCTGATGAATCAGATGCAGGGCGGCGGCTCCCGGGTGATGAACTTCGGCAAGTCCAAGGCCAAGCTCATCACCAAGGACACCCCGAAGACGACGTTCGCCGACGTCGCCGGCTGTGACGAGGCCGTCGAGGAACTCCACGAGATCAAGGAGTTCCTGCAGGAGCCCGCCAAGTTCCAGGCCGTCGGCGCCAAGATCCCCAAGGGCGTGCTGCTCTACGGCCGCCCGGGCACCGGCAAGACCCTGCTCGCGCGTGCCGTCGCGGGCGAGGCGGGCGTCCCCTTCTACTCGATCTCCGGCTCCGACTTCGTCGAGATGTTCGTCGGTGTCGGTGCCTCCCGCGTCCGCGACCTGTTCGAGCAGGCCAAGGCGAACGCCCCGGCGATCGTCTTCGTCGACGAGATCGACGCGGTCGGCCGTCACCGCGGCGCCGGCCTCGGCGGCGGTCACGACGAGCGCGAGCAGACCCTGAACCAGCTGCTCGTAGAGATGGACGGATTCGACGTCAAGGGCGGTGTGATCCTCATCGCCGCCACGAACCGACCCGACATCCTCGACCCGGCGCTGCTGCGCCCCGGTCGCTTCGACCGCCAGATCGCGGTCGACCCGCCGGACCTGCAGGGCCGTCTGGAGATCCTCAAGGTCCACCAGAAGGGCAAGCCGGTCGCGCCCGACGTCGACCTGGCCGCCGTCGCCCGCCGCACGCCCGGCATGACCGGCGCCGACCTGGCGAACGTGCTGAACGAGGCGGCCCTGCTGACCGCCCGCGGCGATCAGAAGCTGGTCGACAACAAGGCGCTGGACGAGGCGATCGACCGCGTGGTCGCGGGCCCGCAGAAGCGGACCCGGATCATGTCGGACAAGGAGAAGAAGATCACCGCGTACCACGAGGGCGGTCACGCCCTGGTCGCGGCGGCCTCGCCGAACTCCGACCCGGTCCACAAGATCACGATCCTGTCCCGCGGCCGCGCCCTCGGCTACACGATGGTCCTGCCGGACGAGGACAAGTACTCGACCACGCGCAACGAGATGCTCGACCAGCTCGCCTACATGCTGGGCGGGCGCGCCGCCGAGGAACTGGTCTTCCACGACCCGACCACCGGCGCCGCGAACGACATCGAGAAGGCCACCAACCTGGCCCGCGCGATGGTCACCCAGTACGGCATGACCGAGCGGCTCGGCGCCATCAAGTTCGGCGGCGACAACAGCGAGCCCTTCCTCGGCCGTGAGATGGCTCACCAGCGCGACTACTCGGAAGAGGTCGCCGCGCTGGTCGACGAAGAGGTCAAGAAGCTCATCGAGACCGCGCACAACGAGGCCTGGGAGATCCTGGTCGAGAACCGCGACGTGCTCGACCAGCTCGTCCTTCACCTGCTGGAGAAGGAGACCCTGGGCAAGGAGGAGATCGCCGAGATCTTCGCCCCGATCGTCAAGCGCCCGCCGCGGCCCGCCTGGACCGGCTCGTCCCGCCGCACCCCGTCCACCCGCCCGCCGGTGCTCTCCCCGAAGGAGCTGGCACTGACCAACGGTGCGAACGGCGCGACGGCCGCCATCAGCACGGCCAAGTCCACCGCCACGGAGTCCGCTCCGGTGACGGACAAGACACCGGAGGACCGCCCGGAGAGCTGACGCCTTTCGGCCAAGCGGGCCCGGAATGAACGCCGCGTCTGCCAGGTTTTAGCCTGGTGGGCGCGGCGTTCGTATGTCCGCAGGACGGCGTGTGGCCGCCGCCACGCGCGAAGGCACAGGAACGAGGAACCAGATGACCGACCCGGTGACGCTTGACGGAGAGGGCCGCATCGGCGAGTTCGACGAGAAGCGCGCCGAGAACGCCGTACGGGAACTCTTGATCGCGGTCGGCGAGGACCCGGACCGCGAGGGGCTCAGGGAGACACCGGCGAGGGTGGCGCGTGCCTACAAGGAGATCTTCGCCGGGCTGTGGCAGACGCCCGAGGACGTGCTGACGACGACGTTCGACCTGGGCCACGACGAGATGGTGCTCGTGAAGGACATCGAGGTGTACAGCACCTGTGAGCATCATCTGGTCCCGTTCCGGGGCGTCGCCCACGTCGGTTACATCCCGTCCGTCTCCGGCAAGATCACCGGTCTGTCCAAGCTGGCCCGGCTGGTGGATGTCTACGCCCGCCGGCCGCAGGTGCAGGAACGACTCACCACGCAGATCGCGGACTCCCTGATGGAGATCCTGGAGCCGCGGGGCGTCATCGTGGTCGTCGAGTGCGAGCACATGTGCATGTCCATGCGCGGCATTCGCAAGCCGGGCGCGAAGACCATAACGTCCGCCGTGCGCGGTCAGCTGCGGGACGCGGCCACGCGGAACGAGGCCATGAGCCTGATCATGGCGCGCTGAACCGGCGTCTGCTCAGACTGGCGGTCACGCCGCCGGTTCGGCTCCCGGGGGGTTGTGGTCCTCGTCCTCCGGGAGCTTGCACACCCGCTCCAGGAACAGGGCCGCCGCTATCACCCCGATGCCGGCCAGGACCGAGAAGCCGGCGTAGATGGCCTGATCGCGGCGGGCGGGGATGTCGAGGAGTTCCAGCAGGAAGACGCCCGTGCCGCCGTACATGCCGGCGACCAGGGCGGCGACCAGGGCACTGGCCTGGCCGAAGACGACCGCGCGGGCGGCCATCAGGGGGTCGACGCCCTTTGCGCCGGGACGGCGCTCGCGCTGGGCCTTGAAACGGGCGCGCAGCGAGAGCGCGGTCGAGAGCAGGACCACCGCGATCAGGGCGAGCACGATGGGGGCGGCCAGGGGGACGCTGGGGAGGGTCCCGGTCGAGTTCCAGAGGCGGGCGCCCGCCCAGGACAGGACGCCGGCCACGACGAACACACCTGCCAGCACCCTGATGCGCAGCTCTCTCACGGCGTCCCTTCAGCTCCCCCGGACCGGTCCGGACGGTGGTCGTCTCGACCTTGTCGTGTTGACCTTAACGACTACTCGGGCAGTCGGAGTTCCAGGTCCTCGCGGGGTTCGACGCCGGTACGGGTGACGGCCGACAGCAGTTCGGCCACCGTGCCCCGGCCGGGCAGCTTGGCCTGCGGGTCCACGTCGTGCCAGGGCGCGAGCACGAACGCGCGCTCGTGGGCGCGCGGGTGGGGGAGGGTGAGCTGCGGGTCGTCGGAGGTGATGTCGGCGTAGGCGACGATGTCGACGTCCAGGGTGCGGGGGCCCCAGTGCTCGTCGCGGACGCGTTTGAACGCCTCCTCGACGGCGTGCGCCCGCTCCAGCAGGGAGGCCGGCGGCAGGGTGGTCTTGAGGAGCACGACGGCGTTGAAGTACGACGGCTGGCTGCCGGGGGCCACGCCCCAGGGCTCGGTCTCGTACACCGGGGAGACGGCCTTGACCCGGACGCCGGGGGTGTCCTCCAGCGCGTCGACGGCGCCCTGGAGCGTCTCCAGGCGGTTGCCGAGGTTGGAGCCGATGGAGATGACGGCCCACTGGGGGTTGTGCAGGGTCGTGTCGGCGGCGTCGACCTGCTCGACGACCGAGGCGGGCACCGGCTGGACGGTCGGGTCGCTGTGACCCTGGAGGAAAGGTCGGGTCATGCTCGGCTCCGGGTGATGGTGACGGTCACGTCGTCGAAGGGGACGGTGATCGGTGCGTCCGGTTTGTGGACGCAGACCTCGACCTCCTGGACCCCTTCGTGCTTCAGGCAGGTCTGGGCGATCCGCCCTGCGAGGGTCTCGATGAGGTTGACTGGCTCGCCCTCGACCACGGCCACGACCTCCTCGGCCACGATGCCGTAGTGCACGGTCTTCGCCAGGTCGTCGTCGGCGGCGGCCGGCCTGGTGTCGAGTCCCAGGACGAGGTCCACGATGAAGGTCTGGCCCTCCTCGCGTTCCTTGGGGAACACGCCGTGATGCCCGCGGGCCTTGAGGCCGCGCAGCGCGACACGATCCACGCGAATCACTCCTGCAATCGTCGGGAAGGACCGGTCCGTACCGCGTGCGGGCGACACCCCGGCCTCAGACGAATCTACCTGCGGGCACTGACAGGACCGGGCTGCGGGGCGCGTGGCCGGGCCGGGAGCATGAGGGGTTCATCTCGCGTTTCCCCGGGGAAACCCGGCGGTGTCATGGGTCGGTAGCGGCTCCTACCCCGGGGTAGGTGATTCGAACCACTTCTTGCCCTTCTTGGTCCCTCGGGGAGCGTCTACCCGTTCAGGCGAGCGGTCCGTCGTCCGGATTCACGCCGTCGACGCCGTTCTCGCCGTCCTCGTCCTCGGTCTCCGCCAGCACGGGGGAGGCGTGGTGCGACCAGAGCTTCCAGCCGACGGGTGTGCGCCGGAACACGTTGGTGGCGACGACGAGCTGGCCGACCAGGGGTCCCAGTTCCGCGCCGTCCTCGGGGGCGGGGCCGCCGCTGAGGATGTTCTCGGTGCAGGTGACGAGGGCGGTGTCACCGGTGACGGAGACGTGCACGTCGGTGAGGATGAACTGGATGTAGTCGGTGTTCGCCATGATCAGGGCGTAGGACCTGAGGACCTCGCCGCGGCCGGTGAGCACCGGCCAGCCGGGGTGGACGCAGGAGACCACGCCCGTGTCCGCCGGGTCGTGGTACTCGTCGTCCACGCCCAGGTCGGCGGGGGTGAGCCAGAGCGAGGACAGCTCCTCGAAGTCGCCGCGTTCCATCGCCTCGTAGAAGGCGGTGTTGGCGGCTTCCACCTGCTCGACGTCGGTATGAGGGGCGCTCACCGGGTTCCTTCCGCCCGACGCTCACGTCGCGCGCCGGGCGCCGCGGACGCCGTACGCGCTCCTTCCACGGCGCGTGCGACGCGTACCGCGTCCGCGGTGGCGCGTACCTCATGGACGCGTACGGCCCACGCGCCGTAGTGCGCCGCGAGTGCGGAGACGGCGGCCGTGGCGGCGTCGCGCTCCCGGGCCGGCGGGGGCGCGCCCTGGGGGCCGGCGAGGACGCGGCCGAGGAACCGCTTGCGGGAGGCGGCCACGAGCAGGGGGTGGCCCAGTTCGTGCAGGCGGTCGAGGTGGGCGAGGAGGGCGAGGTCGTGCTCGGCCTCCTTGGAGAAGCCGAGGCCGGGGTCGACGACGATGCGGTCGGGGGCGATCCCGCCGGCGAGAACGGCCTCCACGCGCGCGTGCAGCTCGTCCGTGACTTCGGCGACGACGTCTTCGTAGGAGCCCTGGACCTTGCCGCCTTCGAGGAAGCCGCGCCAGTGCATGACGACGAAGGGGGCGCCCGCGTCGGCGACCACCGGGATCATCGCGGGGTCGGCGAGGCCGCCGCTGACGTCGTTGACGAGGGAGGCACCGGCCGCGAGGGACTGCTCGGCGACGGAGGCGCGCATGGTGTCGACGGAGACGAGGACACCTTCGGAGGCGAGGCCGCGGACGACGGGGATGACGCGCCGGAGTTCCTCGGCCTCGTCCACGCGGGTGGCGCCGGGGCGGGTGGACTCGCCGCCGACGTCCACCAGGTCCGCGCCTTCGGCGACGAGGTCCAGGCCGTGCTTGACGGCGGTGGTCGTGTCGAACCAGCGGCCGCCGTCGGAGAAGGAATCGGGGGTCACGTTGACGACACCCATGACCGCGCACCGGTCCCATACCGGAAGGCCGGCGACCTGGCCGCGCCCGCTGAGGTTGTTCATACGTTCAGCCTAGGCCCAGCAGGGCGCCGGGCACGTGCGGTGGTCCGGGCGGAAGCCCTCGTGCCGGAGGGGGTGGGGCCCCTGCCCGGGCCCCTTCCCGGCCGCGTTTCGGCCGTGCGGCGTGCAAGCCGTCCCGCGCCCGGATGGCGCGGGCAGGCTCAGGCCGCGCGGACGTCGTGTTCCGCCACGGCGTGTGCGCAGGGGCGTTCGGCGGCCGTCCTGCGCCGGCGCAGGAAGCGCGGCAGCGGCAGGGCGAGGTTGACGAACCCCTCGGCCTGCATGGTGGCGAAGCCGATGCGCGGCAGGTCGGTGGTGGCGCGGTAGACGATGAACCGCGGCTCCCAGCGCGGCTGGAACTTGGCGTTGAACTTGTACAGCGACTCGATCTGGAACCAGCGCGAGAGGAACACGAGCAGTCCGCGCCAGGCCCGCAGCACCGGGCCGGCGCCGATCTTCTCCCCGCGCGCGAGGGCGGAGCGGAACATCGCGAAGTTGAGCGAGATCCGGGCGATGCCCAACTTCGGCGCGGCCTGCAGGGCGGCGACGATCAGCAGTTCGTTCATGCCCGGGTCCGCGGTGCGGTCACGGCGCATCAGGTCCAGCGACACGCCGTCCTTGCCCCAGGGCACGAAGTGCAGGATCGCCTTCAGGTCGCCGTACTCGCCCGGTTCGTCGTCCTGCTTGTGGGCGGTGGCGATGAGGCAGTCGCTGTCGGCGGGGTCGCCGACGCGGCCGAGTGCCATGGAGAAGCCGCGTTCGGTGTCGGTGCCGCGCCAGTCCTCCGCGGCCCGGCGTATGCGCTCCAGTTCGGGCTCGCCGAGGTCACGGATGCGCCGTACCCGGGTTTCGTAGCCGGCTCGCTCGATACGCTTGACCATTTGTCGGACGTTGCGCATCGCGCGTCCGGCGAGGGAGAAATCCGCCACGTCCACCACCGCCTCGTCGCCCAGTTCGAGGGCGTCCAGGCCGGTCTCGCGGGTCCACACCTCACCGCCGGTCTCGGAACAGCCCACGACCGCCGGAGTCCAGGAGTGCGCCTTGGCCTCGTCCATGAAGCGCTCGATGGCGCCGGGCCAGGCCTCGACGTCGCCGATCGGGTCGCCGCTGGCGAGCATCACGCCGGAGATGACGCGGTACGTGACCGCGGCCTTACCGCTGGGCGAGAAGACGACCGCCTTGTCACGGCGCAGCGCGAAGTGGCCGAGGGAGTCGCGTCCGCCGTGCTTGACCAGCAGGGCCCGCAGCCGGGACTCGTCCTCCTCGGTGAGGCGGGCGGCCGGATGCTCGGGGCGGAAGGCAAGGTAGATGGTGGTGACGGCGGTGATCCAGCCGAGGGCGCCGAGGGAGAAGGCGACGGTCCAGGAGGTGTTGCCCTGGTAGTCGACCGGGCCCTCGAAGCCGAACAGGCCGTAGACGACGTGCGTCAGCCGATCGGCCAGGCTCGGGTCGCCGATCGTCCGGTGCGGGTGGACGCTGACGATGATGAGTCCGAGAACGAGAGAACCGGCGCTCATGAGGACGAAGTTGGCGAGCGCGCGCCACCTGCTGCGCGGGTCGGGCAGCGCCGCGAACTCCCGGCGATGGATCAGCAGCGGTGCCAGCAGCGCGACTGCGATGAGCATGCCGACGAGCGAGTGCCGGTACGCGAACTGTGCCGCCGCGCCGGCCGGCAGCAGCGCGACCGCGGCCCGCCACGCCCGGCGCTTGCGCCGTTTGAGCCCGTGCGCGAGCAGCAGCAACAGCACGCCGGCGCTCAGCGAGAGCGCGGCGGCGAAGGGGCCGAACGAGCCCGGCAGCACCTCGGCCAGGGCGTGCATACGGCTGTGACGAAATCGCGGAAACGTGCCCGCGGCAATGTCCAAGACGCCCACGAGGGCGGCCGCCCTGCCGACGAGCACGGGGACGGCCTCGGGACGCGGGCCGCGCAGTATGCGCCGCGCCCGGCTTGATCGGCTCGGAACCTCGCCCGACATTTCCCCATCTATCCTGACAGACATCGCATCCCGTAGTTCTGCGAGAGACCTTGAACCCGGGCCCGATCGGGCATCCGGCGACATTGCGCCCTCTAGGACGGTGTCTCGGGGGGAGAGGTTCACTCCCCAGCGGAAAGTCGGGTCAAAGGCCAGGAAAAGCCCCGGGCAAGCTCTCGCGACGATGCGTGGGCGGGTGCCGGGCGGAAAGCGCAGGCAGGAAACAGCCCATGGGTCTCACGAGCAACAAAGTGCTGCTGCTGGCGATCGTCCTCGCCGTCGTACTGTTCCTCGGCACGGTGTGGCTGTGGCCGCACCTGGCCCGGCGGAGCTGGCGGGCCGTCAGCGGGCGGGTCGGGCTGCTGCTCGCCACTCAGCTGGCGCTCTTCTCCTCCGTGGGGCTGGCGGCCAATCAGGCCTTCGGTTTCTACGCGAGCTGGGCGGACCTGTTCGGCCAGGAGACCGGTCAGGGCGTGGTCGTCGACCACATAGCGGACGGCAACAGCGGTCCGATCCGGGTGGTCTCCACGTCCCGGGTCATGGGGGTGAGCAGCGCGCTGCCGCAGGTGGCCGGGCAGATCCAGAAGGTCGACATCCTCGGCCGTACGACCCACATCGCCGCACCGGCGTTCGTGTACCTGCCCCCCGAGTACTTCCAGCCGCAGAACCACGGGCGCAAGTTCCCGGTGTCCGTCGTCCTCACGGGTTACCCCGGCACGGCGCAGGCACTGGTGGACAAACTGCACTACCCGGACACGGCGCAGCAGTTGGTCAAGGCGGGGAAGATGCAGCCGATGATTCTGGTGATGCTGCGGCCGGCCGTGGCGCCGCCGCGGGACACGGAATGCGTGGACGTCCCCGGCGGCCCGCGGACGGAAACGTTTTTTGCCAAGGATCTGCGGGATTCCGTGATGGCCCACTACCGGGTGGACAAGACGCCCGCCAGCTGGGGCATCGTCGGCGATTCGACCGGCGGCTACTGCGCGCTGAAGATCGCCATGCACTACCCGAGGGCGTACGCGGCCGCCGCGGGTCTGTCGCCGTACTACAGGGCGCCGATCGACCCCACCACCGGGGACCTCTTCCACGGCAACAGGAACCTGCAGAATCGCGCCGACCTGTTCTGGGTCCTGAAGCACCTGCCCGCGCCCGAGACGTCGCTGCTCGTCACCAGCAGCAAGGTCGGTGAGCACAATTACAAGGACACGCTCAAGTTCATCAAGAACGTGCAGGACACGAACGTGACCAGGGTCTCGTCGATCATCCTTCCGAGCGGTGGGCACAACTTCAACACCTGGCGGCGGGAGATCCCGGGGACGCTCCAGTGGCTCAGCACGCGGCTGGTGGCGCACTGATCCCGTGAGCCCGCCTCCCCGTGGAGCCGGTGATGTGGCCGGGTTTTTACGGGGCGGGGGTCCACGATTCGCCTACGCGCGGTAAGTTTCTGGCCATGCCACGTGGACGCCACCGCCATTCACCGCCTCTGCACCGGCTGTTGCCTCCGTCGGCCATCGCCGGTGTGTCCCTCGTCTGCGCGCTGGGTCCCTGGGTGTTCTCCGAGGCCATGGTGCTGCGCGCGCTGGCCGGGGCCGGCGCGGCCACGGCCGTTCTGGGCGCGTTCGTGATGCGCCGCTGGGACATCCACGCGGGCAAGCAGGTCGCCGACCTGACACGCGCGCGTGCCGGCGACGAGTGGCGCTTCGAGGAACGGGTCGCCGAACTGGAGACCGACCTGGAGGAGTCCCGCGAGCTGCGCACGAAGCTGGAACAGCGGCTGCGCGCCAAGCGCGCGGAGCTGGCCGGCCTGCGCAACGAGCACGCGGCCCTGCTGCGCCGGTACGCCACGGCGGAGACCGAGCGAGCGAGCGCCCTGGAGGGACGCCGGCTGCTGGAGATCGAGGCGGCCGAGCCCTCGTCCTCGCCCGCGCTGCCGCCCGCGCGCCGTGCCGAGCCGGAGCCGGCTCCCACGCAGTCGGCGGCCGCGGCCGCCAGGGCGGACGAGGCCGCCCGTGAGGCCGCTACGGACTCCGGGGACGAGCCGGCGGCGTACGCGGTGTTCTCCTCCGAGGGTGCCCGGCTGTACGGCCGGGCCCTGATGGCCCTGGCCCGGTTCGCGGACGAGGCCTGCGGCGACGCTGCGTCGGGCGGCGTCGGGACGGGCGACGCCGAGACGGGCGACGCCGAGACGGCCGAGCTCGCGACTTCCGGGCCCATGGCTTCCGCGGTCGCGTCCTCCGCCGCGCCCGAGCCCGAGGACGACGAGCCCGGAGACGACGAACTCGAGGACGACGAGCCCGAGAGCGGCGAGCCCGGGAGCGGCGAGACCAAGGGCGACGCGAGCGCTGTCCCGGCGGGCAGGACCGATGCGCCCAGGGCCGATGCGCGCAGGGCCGACGCGGCCGGGTCCGCGTCCCCGGTCGGGGCGGAGCGCGCCAGGGCACAAAGCGTTGTGGAAGGCGCCCGGGAAGACGTGACGGACGGCGTCGGCGGTTTCCGGAGCGAGACCGGTGCGCCGGCCGCCCAGGAGGACGAGGCGCAGGGGCAGCCTGTGGCGGCCGGCGAGCACGCGCGCGCGGCCGCCGCCCCGGTGGCACCGGCCGAGCCCGCCAAGCCGGTGGGGCAGCCGCCCGCCGGGCACTTCACGGTGCCGACCGCGGTGGCCGTCGTACCGGCCGCGCCCGCGCGACGCCCGGTCGTCGAGGGCGGCTTCGACTTCTTCGGCACTCAGAAGGACGCCCCGAAGGCCGCGCTGGACTCCATGCAGAACGAGGATCTCGCCGACGTCGTCGGTCAGGAGGCCCTCGCCGTGCACAAGGCCGAGGCCGAGGCCGGGTTCAAGCAGGCGGGCGCTCAGGACCTCGGCGCCGGTCAGGTCATCGACCTGACCGCGCACGACGAGACCGAGCAGATCGACATCCAGGGGCTGCGCAGCGCGGCGTCCTGAGGCCTCATCAGAGACCGGCACCGGGCCCGGCTCCCCGCACAGGGGAGCCGGGCCTCACGTCATCCAGCGGTCGGGGCGGGCGCCGCGGCGGCCGGTACGGGACCTCTCGGCCTGGGCGTGCAGGAGCCGCGCGGCCTCCTGGGCGTCCCGCAGGCGGGCCGTCACGGTCTTGTCGGCCCCGGTGTCCACATGGACGTCGGCGAGCCGCCACAGACGCTGCCAGGGCCCCTGGCTCAGCCGTACGCTCTGCACCTTGGCATGCGGGACCAGCGAGATCCGGCGCCGCAGCAGGCCGTGCCGGGTCACGAACACGGCGCCGGTGACCGCGAGGCGGTGACCGCGCCACCAGACCGGCACGCACCAGCGGGCCCGCCGCGGCGGCCGTGACGGTTCCCGCGGCACCGTCACACCCGGCAGCACGCGTGCGACGAGCGCCTCGGCGACCGGGCGCGGGGCGACCGGCACCAGCACCGAGTTGGCGGACCCGGCCACGTCCAGTTCCACCCGCACCCGGCCGAGCCGCCGCCACAGCAGCGGCTCGACGATCCGCACGGTCTGCACCCGGCCGGGCGGGACCGTCTCGTGCGTACGGTCGAGCAGCCCGCGGTCGATGCGCAGCCCGTCCGGTGACTCGCTCACCGTCCAGTCGAACTCGCCGGCGAACCGTCCCGCGCTGCTCGCGCCGGCCGCGCCGAACAGCGGCAAGGCGGTCGCGAGGGCCGTCCACAGGTTGTGCGTGGTGAACCACAGCACGGTCGGCACGACGACCGCGGCGCACAGCGAACCCCAGGTGGCGCCCGTCAGCGCCAGGGCGAGCGCCAGCGCACGCGGTGGCACGCGCAGCAGCTCCTGTGCGGGCGCCTCACCGACCGTGCGCGCCGTCTCGGGGGCGAAGCCCGCCGCCCGCGCGAGCAGCTCGGCACGCAGGGCGCGTGCCTCCTGCTCGCCGAGGAAGGCCAGTTCGTCCTTCTTGCCGTCGGCGCCCACGACGTCGATCCGCAGCTTGGCGACGCCCGCCACGCGCGCGAGGAGGGGACGGGAGACGTCCACGGCCTGGATGCGCTCCAGCCGGATGTGCGCGGCGCGCCGGAACAACAGGCCGGTGCGGATGCGCAGTTCGGTGTCGGTGACCGCGAAGTGCGTGCACCACCAGGACAGGAAGCCGTACAGACCGGCCACCGGCACCAGCACCGCGAGTCCCACCAGCAGTACGCCGGTGGTCAGCCGCGTCAGCTGCTCCTGCGCCCCGTTCGGGTCGTGCGCCGCCCATCCGGCGAGCACGGCGATCGGCGCCCACGCCCGGCGGAAGGGCGTGACGGGGTGCAGACGGCGCTCGACCGCCTCCCCGAGCACCTCGGCGCTCTCAGCACCGTCAGCGCTCTCCGCGCCCCGGGCGCTCTCCGCGCCCCCGGCACCGGCTGTCCCGTCCGCGCCGCCGCCCCCGTGGTCCTCGGCAGGTATGCCGGCTGTGGGGTCCTCGGCGGCTGTGGGGTCCTCGGCGGCTGTGGCGTCCGCGGCGCCGCCGTGGCCCGGGGCCGTCACAGGCCCGCCGATCGCGCCTCGCCCAGCTCGGTGAGCCGGTCCCGCAGCCGTTCCGCCTCGGCCGGGTCCAGGCCGGGGATGGTGGCGTCGGTCGCGGCGGCCGCCGTGTGCAGCTGCACGGTGGCCAGTCCGAAGCGCCGCTCCACGGGCCCGGAGGTGACCTCCACCAGCTGCATCCGCCCGTACGGCACCACCGTCTCCTCGCGCCACAGCACGCCGCGGCTGATCAGCAGGTCGTCCGCGCGCTCGGCGTACCGCCACGAGCGCCAGTTGCGCCCCACCAGCCGCCAGCACCAGGCGGCGAGGGCCAGGGGCACCACCGCCGAGGCGGCCCACGCGGGCCCCACGAGCAGGCCCGGCAGCAGCCCGGTGACGACCGTGAGCCCCGCCGCCCACACCACCACGAGCAGCCTGCGCACCCGCATCAGGGCGGGCTGCAGCCCCCGCCACACCAACTCGTCCCCCGGTATCCCGGTGTCCTCCGGACTCCCCGTCTCCATGGGGCCAGCGTACGTAGGGGAGACTGGGGCCATGACTCCTACGACGGAGACCACGGTCGGGATCGGCGGTGCCGCGGAAAGCACCGACATGGTGCTCAACATCGGGCCCCAGCACCCGTCCACGCACGGCGTGCTGCGGCTCAGACTGGTGCTGGACGGGGAGCGCATCGTGCGCGCGGAGCCGGTGATCGGCTACATGCACCGCGGCGCCGAGAAGCTCTTCGAGGCACGCGACTACCGGCAGATCATCGTGCTCGCCAACCGCCACGACTGGCTGTCGGCGTTCTCGAACGAGCTCGGTGTGGTCCTCGCCGTGGAGCGGATGCTCGGCATGGAGGTGCCCGAGCGGGCGGTGTGGACGCGCACGCTGCTCGCCGAGCTGAACCGGGTGCTGAACCACTTGATGTTCCTCGGGTCCTACCCGCTGGAGCTGGGCGGCATCACCCCCGTGTTCTACGCGTTCCGCGAGCGCGAGGTGCTCCAGAACGTCATGGAGGAGGTCTCCGGCGGGCGCATGCACTACATGTTCAACCGTGTCGGCGGCCTCAAGGAGGACCTGCCGGCCGGCTGGGCGGCACGCGCGCGTGCCGCCGTCGCCGACGTGCGCTCGCGCATGGACGTCTTCGACGACCTGGTGCTCGGCAACGAGATCTTCCGGGGGCGCACGCGCGCGGTGGGCGCGATGACGGCGGAGACGGTGCACGCCTACGGGGTGAGCGGTCCCCTCGCGCGCGCCTCGGGCGTCGACTTCGACCTGCGCCGCGACGAGCCGTACCTGGCGTACGGCGATCTCCAGGACACCCTGAAGGTCGTCACCCGGAGCGAGGGCGACTGCCTCGCCCGCTTCGAGGTGCTCCTGGACCAGACGCACAACGCGCTCGACCTCGCCGACGCCTGCCTGGACCGGCTCGCCGAGCTGCCGCCCGGGCCGGTCAACCAGCGGCTGCCGAAGGTGCTGAAGGCGCCCGAGGGCCACACCTACGCGTGGACCGAGAACCCGCTCGGCATCAACGGCTACTACCTGGTCAGCAAGGGCGAGAAGACGCCCTACCGGCTGAAGCTGCGCTCGGCCTCGTACAACAACATCCAGGCGCTGACCGAGCTGCTGCCGGGGACGCTGGTGGCGGACATGGTGGCCATCCTGGGCTCGATGTTCTTCGTGGTCGGCGACATCGACAAGTAGGCGGTCGGCACGCGAGCGGGCGGTGGACCGTCTCAGGCCAGCGGGTCCGGAATGCCAACCGGCTGGACCAGCCAGCCGAAGTCGCCGAGGCCGCCCCGGGCGGTGAGTTCGGCGGCCTCCCCGGCGTCGGCGAGGGCGCGCACGTAGGCGGTGGGATCCGTGGAGGCGAGCGCGAGTGGGGGGCGTGCCCCGGCGATGCCCAGGGCGTGCAGAGCGGCGCGCTGCGTGAGAAGGCGCGCGGGAGTCAGCGTGCGCGCCTCTTCGAAGGGCGCTCGCTTCGTGGCCGAGGGTGGCTGCGCCGCGTCGGACGGCGCCTGCGCCGTGCCGGAGGGCCCCTGCGCTGGGCCGGGAGGCGTGCGGCCGGCACTCCGAGGCGTGCTTGAGCTCTCGGGCGCCGTGTCGGAAGGCGTGCGCGGCGTGTTGCGGGACGCCGGCGAAGGTGTCCGCGCTGTGGGCGCCGCGGCGCACGCGTCCAGTGCGACATGCGCGGTGAGGTCGCACGACCCGTCCGGCACGGGCGCCGTCTCGCGCCCTTCCCGGAAGCCGGTGAGCGTCCCGAAAGGGGGCCGCGTCTCGACGGTGTGCGCGTAGTCCACGGCCACCGCGAGCCCGCGCGCCACCCGGCCCACCACGGACGCCCAGGCCAGGTCGCGGGGCAGCCCGATCTCCGCGCGCAGCCCTTGCTCGGCGGGCAGCGGCCACCAGCGCGCGAGCCAGTCCGCCTCCGCGCCGCTCACCGGCTCGCCGGGCAGCTCGGTGCCGTCCTCGGTGACGAGCACGAGCCGGGACACTCCGGCGGCGTCGACCTCGGCGACGTCCACGGGCACGTTGTCCAGCCACTCGTTGGCGAACAGCAGCCCCGTCACGGCGGCCGGAGGCGCGGGCAGCCAGGTGACGCGTTCGTCGAGCCCCGCCGGGCGGTCGGCGAGCTCGACGGCGTATCCCCGCGCGCGTGCGGCCACGTCGGCCGGCAGGGCGGCCAGCACCCCGGCGACCAGTTCCCCACGCCCCGCCCCCATGTCGACGAAGTCCAGCACCGGCGGCCGTCCCAGCGCCTCGTCGACCCGGCACAGCAGCCGGGCCACGGCCCGCGCGAACAGTGGGGAGGCGTGTACGGACGTACGGAAGTGGCCGGCCGGGCCCTCCGGGCGGCGGTAGAAGCCGTCCGGCCCGTACAGCGCCGCCTCGGCCGCCGCACGCCAGCCGCGCGGGCCCGTTCCCTCCTCCCGGCGGGGCAGGGCGTGCCCGTCGCCGTGCCCGTCACCGGGGTGGCGTTCCGCTTCCCGTGCCGTCTCATCCGTCACCGCAACAGACTAGGCGCACAGGTGATCACCTCCTCCACCTTGCGGAGTACGCGCGCCGGGCGCGGATCGGCCCTCCGGTTGACCCCTGCATGCATCCGGTTTCCCTACTCTGGGTTACGTGCAGCGCCTCTACGACTTCCTCCGCCGCCACCCGACGTGGGTCGACACCTTCTGGGCCGTCGTCCTGTTCGGGCTGTCCGGCGTGAGCGTGGTCAACCTCCACGGGACCCCCGGCCGGCACGGGACGGTCGCCGGGGGGATGGCCGTGTCCGCCGTCCTGTGCGCTGTCGTGGCGCTGCGCCGCCGATTCCCCGAGCCGATGCTGGTGGTCGCCCTCGCGACGGGGCTGGCCCAGCTGGTGCTGGACGTCGAGACGACCGTCGCCGACTTCGCCATGCTGGTGATCACCTACACGGTGGCGGCGATCGGCGCGCGCTGGGCCTCCCGGCTGGCGCTCGCCGCCAGTCTCGTCGCCGCGGCCCTCGCGCAGATCCGCTGGCCGGCCGAGCACGACGGCCTCCTCGGACAGTCCGCGATAGTCGTCTTCCAGACGGTGCCGTTCGCGCTCGCCTGGGTGCTCGGTGACTCCATGCGCACCCGGCGCGCCTACTTCGCCCAGCTCGAGGAGCGCGCGGCCCGTCTGGAGAAGGAGCGTGAGGCGCAGTCGAAGGTCGCGGTGGCCGCCGAGCGCGCCCGTATCGCCCGCGAGCTGCACGATGTCGTCGCGCACAACGTGTCGGTGATGGTGGTGCAGGCGGACGGCGCCGCGTACGTCCTCGACGCGGCCCCCGACCAGGCCAAGAAGGCCCTGGAGACGATCTCCTCGACCGGCCGGCAGGCCCTCGCCGAGATGCGCCGGCTGCTGGGCGTGCTGCGCACCGGGGAGCACCAGGAGAGCGGCGAGTACGTCCCTCAGCCCGACGTCGAGCAGATCGACGAGCTGGTCGAGCAGTGCCGCAGCTCGGGCCTCCCGGTCGACTTCAAGGTCGAGGGCACGCCGCGCCCCCTGCCCAGCGGGGTGGAGCTGACCGCGTACCGGATCGTGCAGGAGGCGCTCACGAACACCCGCAAGCACGGCGGACCCAACGCGGGCGCGAGCGTGCGGCTGGTCTACTTCGACGACGGGCTCGGCCTGCTCGTGGAGGACGACGGCAAGGGCGCCCCGCACGAGCTGTACGAGGACGGCGGAGTGGACGGCCAGGGACACGGCCTGATCGGTATGCGCGAGCGGGTCGGTATGGTCGGCGGCACCCTGGACGCCGGACCGCGCCCGGGTGGAGGCTTCCGCATCAGCGTTCTGCTCCCGCTCAAACCGGCGCACTGACGCCGCCGCACGCCCTCCGTTGACACCTGTAAGACAGGCACCGCACCGCCCGGCACCAACCCGCCCGGCACCGAACTGCCCGGGACCAACCGCCCGCGTACCGACCGAAAGAGGCCCGATGACGATCCGCGTGATGCTCGTCGACGACCAGGTGCTGCTGCGCACCGGGTTCCGGATGGTGCTCGCCGCCCAGCCGGACATGGAGGTCGTCGCGGAGGCGGGCGACGGGGTCGAGGCCCTGCAGGTGCTGCGCTCCACGGCCGTCGACGTCGTCCTGATGGACGTCCGTATGCCGAAGCTGGACGGTGTGGAGACCACCCGGCGGATCTGCGCCGAGCCGAACCCGCCCAAGGTGCTGATACTGACCACGTTCGACCTGGACGAGTACGCCTTCTCCGGGCTGAAGGCGGGTGCCTCCGGCTTCATGCTCAAGGACGTGCCGCCGGGTGACCTGCTGGGCGCGATCCGTGCCGTGCACAGCGGTGACGCGGTCGTGGCGCCGTCGACCACCCGGCGCCTGCTGGACCGGTTCGCGCCGATGCTGCCCTCCACCGGCAAGGAACCGCAGCACAAGGAGCTGGAGCGGCTCACCGACCGGGAGCGCGAGGTGATGGTGCTGGTCGCGCAGGGCCTGTCCAACGGCGAGATCGCGGCCCGGCTGGTGCTGAGCGAGGCGACGGTGAAGACCCATGTCGGCCGCATCCTGACCAAGCTCGGCCTGCGCGACCGCGTGCAGGTGGTGGTGCTGGCCTATGAGACGGGCCTGGTCCGAGCGGGCGGCCACGGCTGAGGCGGGCGCTCGGAAAGGAGGCACGGGGGCGGTGGGTGCTACGGGTGCGAGTGACCCTGGAGGTGCAGGCCGCCACCGGGCTGCCCGGGAGCTGGGCCCGGCCGTGAAGGTGGGTGGCGACCCGGGCCCCGCGCCGAGCGCGCCGCACGGGAGGGCCACGGGCACCCTGGCGCCATGACCATGACCATGACCATGACCATGGCCGGGCCCGCGGCAAGCGTCGATGCGGCTGCGCAGCGGGCCGCGGCCCCTGGCCGCTGTGGCGTCCGTCAGCGCAGGATGCCCTCGATGAAGTCGCTGCCCAGCCGGGCCACCGCCGTCAGGTCCAGCTGGTGCTGGACGTACCGGCCACGGCGGCAGTCGGTGATCAGGCCGGCCTTCTTCAGCACCGCCAGGTGCCGGGATATCTCGGGCGCCGACACGCCGTGCGCGTCGGCCAGTTCGCTCGTGGTGTGCGGGGCGCGCGCCAGATGCCGGCACAGCCGCATCCTCACCGGGTGGGCCAGCGCCTCCAGACGGCGGGTGAGCTGCTCGACGGACGGGGCCTGCGGGCGGGTGCCGCTCGCGGGGTAGGTGATCGAGGGCTGCCAGCCGTACCGGTGCAGGACCATGACGTGCGGCCAGCCGAGGCTGGTCGGCACCAGGACGAGGCCGCCGTCGCCCGTGGCGGTGCGGCCCACCGTGAGCTTGTCGACCGTGACGAGCGCGGCCTCCTCGTCCAGTGAGACGGCCCCGGAGAGGGACGTGAGGGCTTCGCCGAGACCCTTGCGGCGCAGCAGTTCGATCTTGTGCCGGGCGTCGGCGGCGAGCTGGGGCTGGAGGCGGGCCCAGGTGTCGGCGAAGAAGGCCTCGTCGCAGTCGAGCATCAGCTGCCGGAACCAGGCGCGGACGGCCGGCGGGTCCTCCAGCAGCCGGCGTGTGAACTGCTCCTGCACGGCACCGCGCGCGGCGGCCAGTTCCACGGCGCGCCGGCGCAGCTCCGGGTCGGTCAGCGGGCTGGGGGTCTGGACGTCGTAGCGGAGCCGGCAGGTGAACTCCAGGGCGGCACTGACGAACTGGTCGTCCGTCAGTTTGTCCAGCAGGTCCAGTTCTTCGGCGAGGGTGGCGCCGGGGAGCGTGCTGCCGCCGGGGATCCCCGCGAACGGGGCGAAGACGTCCGAGAACGTCGTTCGCCACAGGAAATCCGCCTCGCACAGACGGTCGGCCAGGCAGGGGTCGAGCCGGGACGAGACGGCGGTCGCCCAGCCCTGGAGGCCGGGGTGGTGGCCGGGCTCGCTGAGGGCGTGCAGGGCCATCCCCAGTTCCGCCAGGGGGGAGGGCACCACGGCGACCCGCTCCGGCGGCAGTCCGGTGATGTCGATGGTCACGCTCATGCCCACCATCGTGCACCCGGCCACCGACAGTGCCGCCGTGGATTGACGGCAGGCGTCAATCCACGGGACAGCCGCCCCGGCCCGGAGCAGCCTGGGAGGCACCGGAGGCGGCCGCGGAGCCCGAACGGTCACCGAGCAGGTGAGCAGCCCTTGTCCCGACGGACTCGAGAGTCCCGGAGGCCCGAGTGACCCGAGCGGCCCAGTGACCCGAGCGGCCCAGTGACCCGAGTGACCCAGAGGCCCGAGAGGTCCCGGCTCCTTCGGAACTTCCGACACGCCACGAGAACTTCCTGGAAGGCGATCAGCCATGAGCATCACCCAGCAGTACCTCCTCGACAGCCACCGCGCCCGCGTGCTCGGCGCACCGGAGCCGCCCGCGCCCGGCCGGCACGACGCCGCCCTGATACGCGAACTGCGCGACTACCGGCGCTTCAAAGCGGTCGTTGCCGGGCGCCCGACTCGGGGGCGCGTGCGCTACGCCCTGCGCCGGTGGTTGCGCCCGCGCACGCTGTGATCACCCCACGGGCAGCCGCGTCACGAAGTCGGCCACGGCCGCCCGTACGTCGTCCGCCGTCCACTCCAGGCCCGCCGCGGCGACCGTGACCTCCGTGAACGCCAGGCCTGGCCCGCCGCGGTCCCAGGCGCCCGTGAACAGCATCACCGAGGTCTCCTCCGCCTGCCGGACCGCGGCCTCGGCCATCACGTCGGGGTCGTACGGCAGCCAGACCCGGAACTGATGGGTGTGCGGCTCCTCGGGGTGGACGCGCGCCCACGGCAGCCCGGCCGCGGCGAACCCGTCACGCAGGGCGGCGGCGACCACGCGCGCGTGGCGCACATAGTCCGGCAGCCGGGGCAGCTCCGTCTCGAGTCCGGCCAGTGCCGCCAGCACGGTCGGGAACTGCTGGAAGGCCATCCCGCCGTACCGGTGCCGCCAGGTCCTCGCCTCCTCGATCAGGGTCTTCGGACCGGCGAGCGCGCCGCCGCCGAAGCCGTCGAGGGACTTGTAGAACGACACGTAGACGGTGTCGGCGAGGCCCGCGATCTCCTCCAGGGGGCGGTCGAAGTGCACCGTCGACTCCCACAGGCGCGCGCCGTCGAAGTGCACCACCGCGTCGCGCTCCCGCGCCGCCTCGACGACCTCGGTCAGCTCCTCCCACGTGGGCAGCACGAAACCGGCGTCGCGCAGCGGCAGTTCCAGCATCAGCGTGCCGAAGGGCTCGGGGAAGTCGCGTAGCTCGGCGGCGGTGGGCAGCCGTGGCTCGCTGCCGACCCGTACCGGGCGCAGGCCGCTGACCTGGCTCAACGCGTTCCGTTCGTGCACCTCTGGGTGGGCGAGGGAGTGCAGGGCGACCGTGGGGTCGCCGGTGCGGGCCGCCCAGCAGCGCAGGGCCACCTGCTGGGCCATCGTGCCGGTCGGGAAGAACGCGGCGGCCTCCGTGCCGAGCAGACCGGCGGTGCGCTCCTCCAGGGCGGTCACGATCCGGTCGCCGTAGACGTCGGCCCGCTCGTCCACGTCGTAGAGCTGCGGGGCGGTCCGCGTCAGCCACTCCAGCCGTTCCCGGATCGTGCCGTGGAAGCCGGGCCGCCACAGCGCGCGCCGTGCCTCCTTGAGGGCGGCCGTCCGCCGTTCCTGGCTCGATCGTTTCTCGTCCTGCTCAGCCGTATCGCTCATGCCGGGCAGCATGCCGTGCCCCGGCCGTGCGGGGCACGGGAGTTTCCGTGCGCGAAACCGTGGCGGGGCGTGGCGAAACCCACAGCCTGTGGACAACCTGTCGGCGCCGGACCGAGATAGCGTTAACATGACGAGAAATCGTCCGGTACCCAGAGCGGACTGGAACGGGAAGGCCGCCGTCGCGTGAGTACAGTCCACCAGCCAGACCTCAAGGACCGCCCCGCGCGGCTCACCGTCGGCGTCGTCGGCGCCGGTCGCGTGGGCCCCGCGCTCGCCGCGTCCCTCCAGCTCGCCGGGCACCGCCCGGTGGCCGTCTCCGGTGTCTCCGACGCCTCCCGGCGGCGCGCCGAGACCATGCTCCCGGACGTGCCGCTGGTGCCGCCCGCCGAGGTTCTCCAGCGCGCCGACCTGGTGCTGCTCACCGTCCCCGACGACGCCCTGCCCGGACTCGTCTCCGGCCTCGCCGAGACCGGCGCGGTGCGGCCGGGACAGCTGCTCGTGCACACCTCCGGCCGGTACGGCGCGAAGGTTCTCGACCCGGCCCTGCGCGCGGGCGCGCTGCCGATGGCCCTGCACCCGGCGATGACCTTCACCGGCACCCCGGTGGACGTGCAGCGCCTGGCCGGCTGCTCCTTCGGCGTCACCGCGCCCGAGGAGCTGCGGCTGGCCGCCCAGGCCCTCGTCATCGAGATGGGCGGCGAGCCGGAGTGGATCAGCGAGGAGAACCGCCCGCTCTACCACGCGGCCCTCGCCCTCGGCGCCAACCACCTGGTGACCCTGGTCGCCCAGTCCATGGAGCTGCTGCGCACCACGGGCGTCGAGGCGCCCGACCGGATGCTCGGCCCCCTGCTCGGTGCCGCCCTGGACAACGCGCTGCGCTCCGGCGACGCGGCGCTCACCGGGCCCGTCGCGCGCGGGGACGCCGGCACGGTCGCCGCGCACATCACCGAGCTGCGCGCGCACGCCCCGCAGACCGTCGCGGGCTACCTGGCGATGGCCCGCGCGACCGCCGACCGGGCACTCGCGCACGGCCTGCTGAAGCCCGAACTCGCCGAGGACCTGCTCGGCGTGCTGGCCGACGGCACCGGCGGCAGCGGCGGTACGAACGGCACTCACGGCACCGAGGGGAACGACCGATGACCACCGCCCTGCTGAGCACCGCCGACGAGCTCCACGCGCGCGTGCGCCGCGGCCGTCGTGCCGTCGTGATGACCATGGGCGCCCTGCACCAGGGCCACGCCACCCTGATCCGCACCGCCCGCGAGATCGCCGGCCCCGAGGGCGAGGTCGTCGTCACCGTCTTCGTCAATCCGCTGCAGTTCGGCGCGGGCGAGGACCTGGACCGCTACCCGCGCACCCTCGACGCCGACCTGAAGATCGCCGAACAGGCCGGTGCGGACGCGGTGTTCGCGCCGTCCGTGGACGAGGTCTACCCCGGCGGCGACCCGCAGGTACGGATCACCGCCGGTCCCATGGGCGAACGTCTGGAGGGTGCTTCGCGGCCCGGCCACTTCGACGGCATGCTCACCGTCGTCGCCAAGCTGCTGCACCTCACCCGGCCCGACGTGGCCCTGTACGGGCAGAAGGACGCCCAGCAGCTGGCCCTGATCCGGCGCATGGTCCGGGACCTGAACTTCGGCGTCGAGATCGTCGGCGTACCGACCGTCCGCGAGGAGGACGGGCTCGCCCTGTCCAGCCGCAACCGGTACCTCTCGCCGGACGAGCGCGGTACCGCGCTCGCGCTGTCCCGCGCGCTGTTCGCGGGCCGGGACCGGCACGCCGCGCAGGAGGCGCTGCGCGCGCGTGCCCGTGAAGTGCCCTCCACGCACGCGCGTGCCGAGGCGCTGAGCGCTCTCGGGGAGTCCCGCGCCGCCGCCGACGCGCACGCGGTCGCCACGGCGTCCCCCGGCGGCCCGGCGGCCGTCCGCGCGGCCGCCCGGCAGGTGCTGGACGAGGCCGCCCGCTTCGTCCCGCCGCTCGAACTCGACTACCTCGCCCTGGTCGACCCGTCCGACTTCACCGAGATCGGCGACGGTTTCACCGGCGAGGCCGTCCTCGCGGTGGCCGCACGGGTCGGCACGACCCGGCTGATCGACAACCTTCCCCTCACCTTCGGAACCTTCGGAGCCGCCTCGTGACCAGCACAGGCACCAGCACTGGCATACGACTGCACGCGCCCGCACCCGGCTGGGCCATCTCCGCGGACGTGGTCGTCGTCGGCTCCGGCGTGGCCGGCCTGACCGCGGCCCTGCGCTGCCAGGCCGCGGGCCTGACGACGGTCGTCGTCACCAAGGCCCGCCTCGACGACGGCTCCACGCGCTGGGCGCAGGGCGGCATCGCAGCCGCGCTCGGCGAGGGCGACACCCCCGAGCAGCACCTGGAGGACACCCTGGTGGCCGGCGCGGGGCTGTGCGACGAGGAAGCCGTACGGATCCTCGTCACCGAGGGCCCGGGCGCGGTACGCCGGCTGATCTCCACCGGCGCCCACTTCGACACCGACGACGGGGGCGACATCCACCTCACCCGTGAGGGCGGCCACCACCGGCGCCGGATCGCGCACGCGGGCGGAGACGCCACCGGCGCGGAGGTCTCCCGGGCGCTCGTGGAGGCCGTGCACGCACGCGGACTGCGCACGATCGAGAACGCGCTCGTGCTGGACCTGCTGACCGACGGCGAAGGCCGCACGGCGGGCGTCACCCTGCACGTGATGGGCGAGGGCCAGCACGACGGCGTGGGCGCCGTGCACGCCCCCGCGGTGGTGCTCGCGACCGGCGGCATGGGCCAGGTGTTCTCTGCGACCACCAACCCGTCCGTGTCGACCGGTGACGGCGTGGCGCTGGCACTGCGGGCGGGCGCCGAGGTCTCCGACCTGGAGTTCGTGCAGTTCCACCCGACGGTGCTGTTCCTCGGCGCGGACGCCGAGGGCCAGCAGCCGCTGGTCTCCGAGGCGGTGCGCGGCGAGGGCGCCCACCTGGTCGACGCCGGCGGCGTGCGCTTCATGGTCGGACAGCACGAGCTGGCCGAGCTGGCGCCCCGGGACATCGTGGCCAAGGGCATCCTGCGGCGGATGCTGGAGCAGGGCGCCGAGCACATGTACCTCGACGCCCGGCACTTCGGCGCCGAGATGTGGGAGCAGCGGTTCCCGACCATCCTGGCCGCCTGCCGGGCCAACGGCATTGACCCGGTCGAAGAGCCCATCCCGATCGCCCCGGCCGCCCACTACGCCTCCGGAGGCGTCCGCACCGACGCCCGGGGCCGTACGACCGTGCCCGGCCTGTACGCGTGCGGAGAGGTCGCCTGCACCGGCGTGCACGGCGCCAACCGGCTCGCCTCCAACAGCCTCCTCGAAGGCCTCGTCTACGCCGAGCGGATCGCCGCCGACATCGCCGCGACCCATGCCGCGAACGGCCTCCACGCGCGCGTGCCGGCACCGGTCCCGCACCCCGAGAAGCCCGCGCACCCGCTGCTCGCCCCCGAGGCCCGGTTCGCCATCCAGCGGATCATGACCGAGGGCGCCGGTGTGCTGCGCTCCGAGGACTCCCTCGCCGGGGCCGCCGCACAGCTCCAGCAGCTGCACACGGACGCCCGGGACGCCCTCGAGGAGAACGGCAAGACCGCCGAGCCCGGCGTCGACACCTGGGAGGCCACCAACCTCCTGTGCGTCGCCCGTGTCCTGGTCGCCGCCGCGCGGCTGCGCGAGGAGACCCGCGGCTGCCACTGGCGCGAGGACAGCGCCGAGCGCGACGACACCCACTGGCGGCGCCACATCGTCGTGCGGCTCAACCCGGACCGCTCGCTGGCCGTACGCACCACGGACAGCGCAGACTTCCCCCCGACCCGGCAATCCCAGCGCCCCCAGGAGCAGTGACAGACGTGAGCACCGACGACCTTCCCCTCGCCCCCACCGGTGGTTGCGGCGACGGCTGCGCCTGTGGCGCCGAGGACGACGAGGAGTACCTGGAGAGCGGGCTCGACCCCGCGCTCGCCGAGCTGCTGGCCGCCGCCGGGCTCGACCCCGTAGAGGTCGAGGACGTCGCCAACGTCGCCATCCAGGAGGACCTGGACGGCGGCGTGGACGTGACGACCGTCTCGACCATCGCCGAGGACGCCACCGCCACCGGTGACTTCACCGCGCGCGAGGCGGGTGTCGTGGCCGGTCTGCGGGTCGCCGAGGCGGTGCTCTCCGTGGTCTGCACCGACGAGTTCGAGGTGGAGCGGCACGTCGAGGACGGCGACCGGGTCGAGGCCGGGCAGAAGCTGCTGTCCGTCACCACGCGCACGCGCGACCTGCTGACCGCCGAGCGCAGCGCGCTGAACATCCTGTGCCGTCTGTCCGGCATCGCGACCGCCACGCGCGCCTGGGCGGACGCGCTGGAGGGCACCCGCACGAAGGTCCGTGACACCCGCAAGACGACCCCCGGACTGCGCTCGCTGGAGAAGTTCGCCGTCCGCTGCGGCGGCGGCGTCAACCACCGCATGTCGCTGTCCGACGCGGCCCTGGTGAAGGACAACCACGTGGTCGCCGCCGGTGGCGTCGCGCAGGCGTTCAAGGCCGTGCGGGAGCAGTTCCCGGAGGTGCCGATCGAGGTCGAGGTCGACACCCTGCACCAGCTCCGGGAGGTCGTCGACGCGGGCGCGGACCTGATCCTGCTGGACAACTTCACGCCCGGCGAGTGCGAGGAGGCCGTCGGGATCGTCGGCGGCCGGGCCCTGCTGGAGGCCTCCGGCCGGCTGACGCTCGACAACGCGCGCGTGTACGCCGACACGGGCGTGGACTTCCTGGCCGTCGGCGCGCTCACCCACTCCTCGCCGATCCTGGACATCGGCCTGGACCTGCGCGAGGCGGAGTAACGGCCATGCTGCTCACGATCGACGTCGGCAACACGCACACCGTCCTCGGCCTGTTCGACGGCGAGGACATCGTCGAGCACTGGCGCATCTCCACGGACGCGCGCCGCACGGCGGACGAGCTGGCGGTGCTGCTCCAGGGTCTGATGGGCATGCACCCGCTGCTCGGCGAGGAGCTGGGCGACGGCATCGACGGCATCGCGATCTGCGCGACCGTCCCGTCGGTGCTGCACGAGCTGCGCGAGGTCACCCGGCGCTACTACGGCGACGTCCCCGCCGTCCTCGTCGAGCCGGGCGTGAAGACGGGCGTGCCGATCCTCACCGACAACCCCAAGGAGGTCGGCGCGGACCGGATCATCAACGCGGTCGCGGCCGTCGAGCTGTACGGCGGCCCGGCGATCGTCGTCGACTTCGGTACGGCGACCACGTTCGACGCGGTCTCCGCGCGCGGGGAGTACGTGGGCGGGGTCATCGCGCCCGGCATCGAGATCTCCGTGGAGGCGCTCGGGGTGAAGGGCGCGCAGCTGCGGAAGATCGAGGTGGCCCGGCCGCGCAGCGTGATCGGCAAGAACACGGTCGAGGCCATGCAGTCCGGCATCGTGTACGGCTTCGCCGGCCAGGTCGACGGGGTCGTGAGCCGGATGGCGCGGGAGCTCGCCGACGACCCGGACGACGTGCGTGTGATCGCCACGGGTGGGCTCGCGCCGATGGTGCTCGGGGAGTCCTCGGTGATCGACGAGCACCAGCCGTGGCTGACGCTGATCGGGCTGCGGCTGGTGTACGAGCGGAACGTGTCCCGGCTGTGAGACGACCGGCGCCTCGGCGGGCGCCGGTTTCCCGTTTCCCACGCGCGGGCGCGGTGTCGTCGCGCATCCCGGCCGGTCCGCGCCGGTGCGCGGGAGCAGTGAGGTGCGCCCGCTCTCCCCGGCCGGCGGTCCGGTAGCCCCGCTCGAGGGAAACGAGCAGCGACACGCGGCGACACAACATCCTGATCTGTCACTTTTGTCCGATTAGCGGTAGCGTCGCCGCATGCCCACGCCATACGGATCCCGCGGCGGCATGGCGTTCGGCGTGGAGGAGCTGCGAGTGCTCCGCCGCGCCCTCGCCCTCGCCCTCCACCCCGGCCGAGCTTCCGCCGAGGACGTCCAGGACTGCTTCCGGCTCGCCGAGTCGCTCGACGAGGCGATGTGCGAGGGGGCGAGACTGCGCGCTTTCCTGGTGGCCGACCTCGGCCGGTACCGGGCCGCGCTGCCGGGTACCGCGACCGGCTATCTCACCCTCCTGGAGGAGGCGCTGGCGGCCGGGCACCGGCCGACGCCGGACGATCTCGCCGCACTGCGGGCGCTGCGCGGGAACCGGTCGGCGGCGGCACTGCTCGACCGGTGTCAGGCGCTGGCCGAGCAGGATGTGCGGGCCCGGTTCGCGCAGGGCGCCCGCAAGGTGCCGGCACCCGCCGTGCCGCCTTCCCGCACCCGTCTGCTGGCCCTTACGGGCGGCGGTGTGGACACCGCGGTGCGACAGACCGAGGAGCCCGGGAAACCCGCGCAGAAGCCCGCGCAGAAGCCGCCGAAGCCCGAGCCGACGCCCGCGGAGCGTCCCGGCACCGAGCCGGCCGCGCCGAAACGGCCCATTCCCACGCCCGGCGAGGTCTTCCCGCGCCGCAAGCCGACGCCTCCGGCGGCGTCCCCGACCGAGACGCGTCAACTGGCCGCCGGCTGACCGCCCCCGCCCTCCGGCCGGGTGCCTCCCCCCCGGCACCCCGCCGCGGAACGGAGCGGCGCCGCCGGCCCAGTGCAGGCCGATCGGCCCTCTGGTGGCAGGTGGGGAACGCAGCCGGGGGGTTTTGCGCACCCCGTCCCTTTCCGCCGTTCGTCCCTGGCTACTCTTGGGGGCATGGAATACGTCTCTGCGCTCGTGCCCCCGGTCGTGATGGCCGTGTTCTTCATCGGTTTGGTCAGGGTGATCGTGAAGACCCAGGGCGGCGCCGCCAAGGCCAAGGAGGACGCGGCCGTCGACGCCGCCCTCGCGCGCGCGGAGAGCGCGCGCCAGGCCTCCGCCGGCGGCGACGCCTGAGCCGGCCCCCGGTATGACCCGCTCGGCGCGTGGACCTGGCACTCCGCGCGCCTGCGGACGGCTGTCCCCATCCCTGTCCGGCGGCGACGTCTGTGCCCTTTTTGTTCGCATTGGTGGACTTAGTGCCCGTTCGGCACGCCATTGCCGGGATCTCCCACTATTGTTCTGAGCTGTGCCTCGCCCATTGGGAGAACTCGAAGACGCGGTCATGACGCGGGTGTGGAAGTGGAACCGCCCGGTGACCGTTCGAGAAGTCCTGGAAGACCTCCAGCAGGAACGCTCCATCGCGTACACCACCGTGATGACCGTTTTGGACAATCTCCATCAGAAGGGCTGGGTCCGTCGCGAGGCCGAAGGCCGGGCCTATCGATATGAGGCCGTCTCGACACGGGCCGCGTACGCCGCCGCGCTGATGAACGACGCCTGGCAGCAGAGCGACAACGCGGCCGCCGCACTCGTCGCCTTCTTCGGGATGATGAGCGAGGAGCAGCGCCAGGCCCTCGATGACGCCGTACGCATCATCCAGGGCCCGGAAACGACGGAACCGCGGCAACCGGAAGCCGCGCGGGCGCAACCCACGCAACGGGAAGCGTCCGAAGCCCGGGAACCCGAAGCCTCGGAAGAGCAGAACCCCGACTCGGCGCGGGACGCGGACGGGCGATAGCGTCCGCTCATGTCAGCAGAGCGTCCCGAAGTCTCCGCAAAAGCCATCACCGTCCGGCGTGCCCGGACCGGCGATGTCACGGCCGTACGCCGCCTCCTCGACGCGTACGCCCGTGACCGCATCCTGCTCGACAAAGCCACGGTCACGCTTTACGAGGACATCCAGGAGTTCTGGGTCGCGGAACGCGACGACAACGCCGAGGTGGTCGGCTGCGGCGCCCTGCACGTCATGTGGGAGGACCTGGCGGAAGTCCGCACTCTCGCGGTGAAGCCCGGGCTGAAGGGCGCCGGCGTCGGCCATCAGTTGCTGGAGAAGTTGCTGCAGACCGCACGCTGGCTCGGCGTTCGCCGGGTTTTCTGCCTGACCTTCGAAGTGGACTTCTTCGGGAAGCACGGCTTCGTGGAGATCGGGGAGACACCGGTCGACACCGATGTGTACGCGGAGCTGCTGCGTTCCTATGACGAGGGCGTCGCGGAGTTCCTGGGTCTCGAACGCGTGAAACCGAACACCTTGGGCAACAGTCGGATGCTTCTGCATCTGTGATCGTCATTGCCCCGGTGCCCTATGTCCGAAACGCGCATGTTTCTGGACGGAGGTGGTCGGTCGGTCCTCTCCCAGGGGTTTGTGTTTTTCCGGCAAAAGCGGTTTGCTTTCCGACGTACTGCAGTACTGCATATAACAGGGGCGGCGAAACGGCGGACGCCGCAACCCCCCGGCCCTCAACGTTATCGATGAAAGGAAATCCGGTGGCACAGAAGGTTCAGGTCCTTCTTGTCGACGACCTCGACGGCGGCGAGGCGGACGAGACCGTGACGTTCGCGCTGGACGGCAAGACGTACGAGATCGATCTCACGACCACCAATGCGGACAAGCTGCGCGGCCTTCTCGACCCGTATGTCAAGGGCGGCCGTCGTACCGGAGGTCGTGCGTCGGGCGGACGTGGAAAGGCGCGTGCCGCTTCCGGCGGCAACCAGGACACCGCGGCGATCCGCGCCTGGGCGAAGGAGAACGGTTACGAGGTCAACGACCGCGGTCGTGTTCCGGCGTCCATTCGCGAGGCCTACGAGAAGGCCAACGGCTGATCCTCTCGGCAGGCGGTCGGCAGCCCGGCGCGCAGGCGCCGCAGCCGGATCCGGTGGCACCGCACGGCCACCGTCTCCACCAGTCGTACGAGATCGGGGGCGCTCCCCTCGCGCCCCATGGCCGGCATCGCCGGCAGCGAGGCCTCGACCTCGCCTCCGGGCCCAGGGGGCCGCAGCCAGACGGCGGCCCCCAGTGCGGCCCCTGACCGCGCAGGCGCGCCTCCGCTCCCGGCGTGGACACCGGCAGACGCCGGACTCGCGGCGTGGACGCCCCTGGGCGTCCTGTTCCCGGTGTGGACGCCCACGGATGCCCCGTTCCCGGCGTGGACGCCCCTGGGCGCCCCGCTCCCTGTGTGGACGCCGGCAGACGCCGGACTCCCGGCTGAGATGGCCGTGGGCGCCCCGCTCGCGGCGTGGATGCCCACGGATGCCCCGTTCCCGGCCCCGGTGGAAACGCCGGCTCGCGTCGAGCCCGGGGTGAGGTCGGTCGCCGGCGCGGGAACCCCGGTGCGGGCGGCAGCGAACGCCACGTCACCCGCGGCGAAGGCCGCCGGTGGAAGGGGTGCCTCCATCGCGCCGCCCGTGCCCAGGACGCGCAGGTCGAGGGTCACGGCGCTCCACTCCAGCCAGTCCAGCAGGCCCGGCAGCTCCTCCGCGCTGCCCGCGGCCACCAGCAGCTCCATCCGGTCGCCCCGAAGGGCCACCGGAGAGCCCGGTGCGAGATGCCGTAGCGCGCCCGCGCCCGCCTCGGCCGGCACGTCCAGGACGTCGAACCGCACCCCCGTGAGCAGCCGCAGCGGCCACCCGGGCACTGTCGGCCAGCCCAGATCGTTCTCGTACCAGTGGCGCGCCCGTGGGTCCGGGCCGGCCACCGCAAGACCACATGCGTCCGGGACGTCCGGATCCGCCGGGCGACGGGGAAGGGGGACCGTTGAGATCGCGGGGACCGAGCCAGCCATGCCAAGCGCAACCGCCGAAGCAACCGGCAGGTTACGCTGGGTGCCCACTTGATCGCCGGGTGTGCAGAATGAGGGGGCGCGCGGGGGTGCGGGGAGGCGCAAGGTTGTTCGCCCATAGCGGAGGGAACCGGTGCGCGCCGCATGGAGTGTCAGTCCCAGCGGGTAAGACATGCCTAGTGGGAGGGGGCGACACGCAGGACGGGCCGTCTCACGTTCGCCATCGGCGTACTGGCGAGTGGGGTAACTGCCTGGCCTGCGGGAACATCGTCTCGCACCATCGGGTTGGAGCAGATGTCGGCGTTCGGGGTCAGGAGGCCAAGGACGGTGTCGGCAGTTGGAATGAGCGGTCCCCGCTTGCGGGACTAAGCTGCGGAAGGACAGGGAGGGGAAGTTCCCCCCACTGCCTGACCGCTCTGAGGAGCGATTAACGATGTTCGAGAGGTTCACCGACCGCGCGCGGCGGGTTGTCGTCCTGGCTCAGGAAGAAGCCCGGATGCTCAACCACAACTACATCGGCACCGAGCACATCCTCCTGGGTCTCATCCACGAGGGCGAAGGTGTCGCCGCTAAGGCCCTGGAGAGCCTCGGCATTTCGCTTGAGGCGGTCCGCCAGCAGGTGGAGGAGATCATCGGCCAGGGCCAGCAGGCCCCGTCCGGTCACATCCCCTTCACCCCCCGTGCCAAGAAGGTCCTGGAGCTGTCGCTCCGCGAGGCTCTTCAGCTGGGTCACAACTACATCGGCACGGAGCACATCCTGCTCGGCCTGATCCGCGAGGGCGAGGGCGTCGCCGCCCAGGTCCTGGTCAAGCTGGGCGCAGACCTCAACCGGGTGCGGCAGCAGGTCATCCAGCTGCTCTCCGGCTACCAGGGCAAGGAGACCGCCACCGCCGGCGGCCCGGCCGAGGGCACCCCCTCGACCTCCCTCGTCCTGGACCAGTTCGGCCGGAACCTCACCCAGGCCGCTCGTGAGTCCAAGCTCGACCCGGTCATCGGGCGCGAGAAGGAGATCGAGCGGGTCATGCAGGTGCTGTCCCGCCGTACCAAGAACAACCCGGTGCTGATCGGTGAGCCCGGCGTCGGCAAGACCGCCGTCGTCGAGGGCCTCGCCCAGGCCATCGTCAAGGGCGAGGTGCCCGAGACGCTCAAGGACAAGCACCTGTACACGCTGGACCTCGGCGCCCTGGTCGCCGGCTCCCGCTACCGCGGTGACTTCGAGGAGCGCCTGAAGAAGGTGCTCAAGGAGATCCGCACCCGCGGCGACATCATCCTGTTCATCGACGAGCTGCACACGCTGGTCGGTGCGGGTGCCGCCGAGGGCGCCATCGACGCGGCCTCCATCCTGAAGCCGATGCTGGCCCGTGGTGAGCTGCAGACCATCGGTGCGACCACGCTGGACGAGTACCGCAAGCACCTGGAGAAGGACGCGGCCCTGGAGCGCCGCTTCCAGCCCATCCAGGTCGCCGAGCCGTCCCTGCCGCACACGATCGAGATCCTCAAGGGCCTGCGCGACCGGTACGAGGCGCACCACCGCGTCTCCATCACGGACGAGGCCCTGGTCCAGGCCGCCACCCTGGCCGACCGCTACATCTCCGACCGCTTCCTGCCGGACAAGGCGATCGACCTGATCGACGAGGCCGGTTCCCGGATGCGCATCCGCCGGATGACCGCTCCGCCGGACCTGCGCGAGTTCGACGAGAAGATCGCCGCCGTCCGCCGGGACAAGGAGTCCGCGATCGACTCGCAGGACTTCGAGAAGGCCGCCTCCCTGCGCGACAAGGAGAAGCAGCTCCTGGCCGCCAAGGCCAAGCGGGAGAAGGAGTGGAAGGCCGGCGACATGGACGTCGTCGCCGAGGTCGACGGCGAGCTGATCGCCGAGGTCCTCGCCACGGCCACCGGCATCCCGGTCTTCAAGCTGACCGAGGAGGAGTCCAGCCGCCTGCTCCGCATGGAGGAGGAGCTGCACAAGCGGGTCATCGGCCAGAACGACGCCGTCAAGGCGCTGTCGAAGGCGATCCGCCGTACGCGTGCGGGCCTGAAGGACCCGAAGCGTCCGGGTGGTTCGTTCATCTTCGCCGGCCCGTCCGGTGTCGGTAAGACCGAACTGTCCAAGGCCCTCGCCGAGTTCCTGTTCGGTGACGAGGACGCGCTGATCTCCCTCGACATGTCGGAGTTCAGCGAGAAGCACACGGTCTCCCGTCTCTTCGGTTCGCCCCCCGGATACGTGGGCTACGAGGAGGGCGGCCAGCTGACCGAGAAGGTGCGCCGCAAGCCGTTCTCCGTCGTCCTCTTCGACGAGGTCGAGAAGGCCCACCCGGACATCTTCAACTCGCTGCTGCAGATCCTGGAGGACGGTCGCCTGACCGACTCCCAGGGCCGGGTCGTGGACTTCAAGAACACGGTCATCATCATGACGACCAACCTCGGCACCCGGGACATCTCCAAGGGCTTCAACCTGGGCTTCGCGGCCTCGGGCGACACGAAGACCAACTACGAGCGCATGAAGAACAAGGTCCAGGACGAGCTCAAGCAGCACTTCCGGCCCGAGTTCCTCAACCGCGTCGACGACGTGGTCGTCTTCCCGCAGCTGACCCAGGCCGACATCCTGCGGATCGTCGACCTGATGGTCGGCAAGGTGGACGAGCGCCTGAAGGACCGGGACATGGGCATCGAGCTCTCCCAGTCCGCCAAGGAGCTGCTGTCCAAGAAGGGTTACGACCCGGTGCTGGGCGCGCGTCCGCTGCGTCGCACGATCCAGCGCGAGATCGAGGACTCGCTGTCGGAGAAGATCCTCTTCGGCGAGCTGCGCCCCGGTCACATCGTGGTCGTGGACACCGAGGGCGAGGGCGACGCCGCCACCTTCACCTTCCGGGGTGAGGAGAAGTCGGCACTGCCCGACGTCCCGCCGATCGAGCAGGCGGCCGGCGGCGCCGGACCGAACCTGAGCAAGGAGGCGTAAGCCTCCGGCCGGTGGCCGAGCGAAAGGGGGCCGGTGCTGCACAGCACCGGCCCCCTTCGCGTGCCTGGAAGAACCCTGGCCTACGACAACTGGCCGTTGTAGTCCGGCAGTTTGAACGTCTTCTCGGCATGGCCGCCCGAGAGGTCGGTCGCGCTGTTGCCGATGTTCGCGATGATCGTGTAGCCCTTGTTCTCGATGTCGACGCGCTGGGCGGTCTTGTAGGCGGCGACGTCCTTGAAGAGGTCGAACAGTCCGCGGAGGTAGAGGCCGGAGACGTCGTAGCCGTCGTGCTCGAGGTTGTACTCGGTGGGCAGGTAGATGATGCCCGGGCGGGCCGTGACGAAGAACAGCGAGACGCCGTGCTCCTGCGCGTACTTGGCGACGTTCAGGACCGGCTTGTTGGCCGGCTGCGGGTAGCTGAAGCCGAAGTCCGTCTCCAGCGTGGTGTTGTCGATGTCGAAGACGATCGCCTGCTTCTCGCCCGGCTCGGCGGCAGCGATCCGCTCCTTGAGGTACGGCAGGGCCTGGTCCATCACCGCCTGGCAGTCCTTCTGCCAGGTGGCGTAGTCGACCTTGGCGGTGGTCGCGGAGGCGACGGAGGCGGCGTCGGTGCTGCTCGCGGTCGCGGCCTGGGCCGGGGCGGCCATCGCGGCCAGGGCGGCCACGGAGACAGCGGCTGCGGAAATGCGGTGCGCCCAGGGGCGTCTGGTCATCGGTGGGGGTTCCTCTCACGTCCGTACGCGTACCTGAAATGTCAGGGGCATGATCTGAGGTGAGGATGGCGCGAGGGGAACCGTAGGGTTACTGAACGGTAGGTGGCCAGAGGTGTGCGTCACATTTTCCTGGGCGCGTCGACATCTACTCGTTGTGGCGGGCGTGTTCGTGTGCCTGGGTGACGAGGTCCAGGGCGACGTCGAGGACGGCCTCACGCCGTTCCTCGGGGTCGCCGTCCAGGTCCTTCATCACGAACATCCCCGCGTGCAGTGTGAACATCGCGCTGACGCAGCGGACCTGATCGACGAGCGGTGCCTCCGGGTCGATGAAGATGTCCCGCAGGTCGCGCATCCGGTCCTTGAAGATGTCACCGATGCGCAGGTCCCGCACCGTGCCCTGGTTGTCGTGCATGAAGCGGAAGAGCGGTTCGGCGTCGGCGAGGACGCGGCTGTAGCGCCGTACCATCTCCTGCTTGGTTTCGAGGGTGTGCGGCTGGCTGCGGCCCCACTCGATCAGGTCCTCGATCGGCTTCGTCAGATCCTCGAAGAGGCTGACGATGATCTCTTCCTTGGTCTTGAAGTGGTAGTACAGGGCCGCCTTGGTGACGTCGAGACGCTCGGCGATCTCCCGCAGGGAGGTCTTCTCGTAGCCGTGCTCCGCGAAGAGTTCGAGCGCCACGTCCTGGATGCGCTGGCGGGTGTTCCCGCGGCGCTGCTGCTTGGTGCCGTCCATGGTGACGCCCATCCTCGTACTCCTCGCGCTCCCGCGAAAACTTACTTGACGCCCGGCTAGTACCAGGTCTACTTTTCCCAGTGTAGTGAACTAGCCGGGCGGCAAGTAAGTGGCTGCCGGACGGGGAGTGGGAAGAGATAGATGGCGGACACGGTGGAAAGCGTCACGGGCGGCAAACGTCCCAGGAGTGTGCGGGTGGTCCTGCTCGCACTCATGATCGCGATGATGCTCGCGATGCTCGACAACATGATCGTGGGTACGGCGATGCCGACGATCGTGGGCGAGCTGGGTGGTCTGGAGCACCTGTCCTGGGTGGTCACCGGCTACACCCTGGCCACCGCGGCCTCCACCCCGATCTGGGGCAAGCTCGGTGACATGTACGGGCGCAAGGGCGCCTTCCTGAGCTCGATCGTCATCTTCCTGATCGGCTCGGCGCTCAGCGGCATGGCCCAGAACATGGGTGAGCTCATCGGCTTCCGTGCCGTGCAGGGTCTCGGCGCGGGCGGTCTGATGGTCGGCGTCATGGCGATCATCGGCGACCTCATCCCGCCGCGGGAGCGCGGCAAGTACACCGGCATGATGGCCGGCGTCATGGCGCTGGCGATGATCGGCGGTCCGCTGGTCGGCGGCACCATCACCGACAACTGGGGCTGGCGCTGGTCCTTCTACATCAACCTGCCGCTGGGCGCCGTGGCCCTGGCACTGGTCAGTGCCGTGCTGCATCTGCCGAAGAAGCGGGCCAAGGCGCGCATCGACTACTGGGGTGTCCTGCTGCTGACCGTCGGCATCACCTCGATCGTGCTGGTCACCACCTGGGGCGGCACGGAGTACGCCTGGACCTCGGCCCGGATCATGGAACTGGCCGGCATCGGCGTCGCCACGCTCGTCGGGTTCGTGTTCTGGCAGACCCGGGCCGCCGAGCCGGTGGTGCCGATGCACATGTTCCGCAGCCGCAACTTCACGCT
Organism: Streptomyces sp. NPDC046759; assembly: GCF_040645475.1. Taxonomy (NCBI): domain Bacteria; kingdom Bacillati; phylum Actinomycetota; class Actinomycetes; order Kitasatosporales; family Streptomycetaceae; genus Streptomyces; species Streptomyces sp. NPDC046759. The sequence continues at coordinate 160,031 of NZ_JBEYYJ010000018.1, forward strand.
GATGTCCGTCATCGGCTTCATCACCGGCTTCGTGATGTTCGGTGCCACGCTCTACCTGCCGCTGTACCAGCAGTCGGTGCAGGGCGCCTCCGCGACCAACTCCGGTCTGCTGCTCCTGCCGATGCTCGGTGCGATGCTCGTGACCTCGATGGTGGCGGGCCGGGTCACCACCAACAGCGGCCGTTACAAGGTCTTCCCGATCGTCGGCGGCGCGCTGATGATCGTGGGTCTGTACCTGCTGTCCCTCATGGACACCGGCACGACCCGGCTGACCTCCGGCATCTACATGGCCGTCCTGGGCCTGGGCATGGGCTGCCTGATGCAGATCACCATGCTGGTGGCGCAGAACAGCGTGCAGATGAAGGACATGGGCGTGGCCTCGTCGACCACGACCCTGGTCCGTACGCTCGGCTCCTCCTTCGGTGTGGCCATCATGGGCGCGCTGTTCAACGACCGCGTCAAGCACGTCATGAGCGAGCGGGCCGGTGCGCTGGGCAAGGGCATCACCGAGAAGTCCGCGCAGCTGGACGCGAAGAGCATGGCGAAGCTGCCGGCGCCGGTGAGGGACGCGTACGACCACGCGGTGTCCGCCGGTACCCACTCGGCCTTCGTACTCGGTGCGGGGATCGCGGTGCTCGTGCTGGTCGCGGCGCTCTTCGTGAAGGAGGTCCCGCTGAAGACCGGGCAGCCCAAGCCTTCGGCGGAGGGCGGCGAGGACGCGTCTGCCGCGCAGGTCGTCGAGGCCGTCTGAGCCGCGCCTGAGCTGAAGACCCCGGGTCGGTGTCCGCCCCCGGGGTCTTCTCCTTCGTTGTCGGTGCCCCGTGAGTTGTCAGTGCCCCGTGCCACCATCGGCTGCATGGACAAGCTGCGCCGCATGCGTCTGGCCAAGGACGCCATGGACCGGGAGTGGGCGGACCCCGGTCTGGATCTGGACGCGGTGGCTGCCTTCGCCGGGTATTCGCGGTACCACTTCGTGCGCGCCTTCAAGGAGGCGTACGGCGAGACGCCGGGACAGTATCTGACCCACCGGCGGATCGAGCGGGCGGAGGAGATGCTGCGCTGCGCCAACCTCACCGTGACCGAGATCTGCACCCTGGTCGGCTTCAGCAGCCTCGGCACGTTCTCCGCCCGCTTCAAGGCCCGCACCGGGCTCACCCCGAGCGAGTACCGCGGGAAGCACGTGGGCCGCGGGGCCTCCCTGATACCCGGGTGCTACGCCATGCTCTGGGCCGGCGGATTCAGCACCGCAAGATCGGAGAAGCGTTCCGGGGCCGGCCCTGCCTACGGTGACGAAGGGCGGTCCGCCCCGGCGGACAGCACCGCCAGCGTCATCAGCAGCGCCGACAGGAGAGCAGAACCATGATCAAGGGTCTTGCCATCACGACCGTCTGGGTCCTGGACCAGGACCGGGCCAAGGAGTTCTACACCCAGAAGCTGGGTCTCGAGGTCCGTACGGACATGACCATGGGCGACGGCGGCATGCGCTGGCTCACCGTCGGCGCACCCGGCCAGCCCGACGTCGAGCTGACGCTGATGGTGCCGGGGCCGCCCGCCATGGACCCCGAGTCCGCCGAGATGATGCGGAAACTCATCGCGAAGGGGGCGCTCGGGGCCGGCGTGCTGGCCACCGACGACATCCACGGCGACTACAAGAGGCTCAAGGACCGCGGAGTGGAGTTCCTGCAGGAACCCCAGGAGCGCCCCTACGGCACGGAGGCGCTGTTCCGCGACGACTCCGGGAACTGGTTCTCGTTCACCCAGCGCCGGGAGGGCGGTCTGGACCTGGACCGGGACTGGGCTTGCTGAGGGCCTGAGCATGTGGACGGCGCGGGCGGAGGCGGCGGTCACCGGCGTCACCGAGCCGTCGCGGCGCAGTGCCGTCGCGGCGCAGTGACGGCAGCGCGGCCGGGAGTACGCATCTGGCCGCGCTGATGCGGTAGGCACTAAGTCGCGCCCGGCGGCCGTACGGACAGTTCCCGAACGTGGCCACGGCTGAACAGCCCACCGACTCACAGCACCAGCGGATCAGGGAGCCGCTCAGGCCGTGCCCCCCGAGAGCGGCAGCGTCGGATAGCTCCCCGTCGCCGTAGGGGCGTGCTCGGGAAGCCACAGCACGGCCACCGCGCCCTCCGCCGTGACGCCGGCGGGGGCACCCACGGGTCGTACGTTGCGGAAGGTCAGGCGGGCGCCGAGGACGCGGGCCTGGCCCGCCGCGATGGTCAGGCCCAGCCCGTGGCCCGTACCGGCGCGGTCCTTGCTGCCCGTGCGGAAACGGCTCGGCCCCTCGGCGAGCAGTTCCTCGGGGAAGCCGGGACCGTGGTCGCGGACCCGGATGACGCGGCCCTCGACGGTCACCTCGATCGGCGGCCGGCCGTGCCGGGCGGCGTTGGCGAGCAGGTTGAACAGGACCCGCTCCAGACGGCGCGGGTCGGTGGTGACCTCCGACTCGTGCACCACGCGTACGGTGACGCCCGGGTCCTTGGCCGCCACGCGCCGGGTGACGAACTCGCCGAGCATGATGTCCTGCAGCTCCGCCCGCTCCGAGGCGCCGTCGAGACGGGCCACCTCCAGGACGTCCTCGACGAGCGTGCGCATCGCCTTCGCCCGGTCCAGGACCAGCTCGGTGGGACGGCCGGGGGGCAGCAGCTCGGCGGCCGTGAGCAGGCCCGTCACGGGGGTGCGCAGCTCGTGCGCGATGTCCGCGGTGACCCGCCGCTCGGCCTCGAGACGCTGTTGCAGCGCGTCCGCCATGGCGTCCACCGCGCGCGCGAGATCGTCGGTCTCGTCCCGTACGACCCCGCCGATGGCCTCCCGCACCCGGACGTCCGTCTCGCCCTTGGCGACCTGGTTCGCTGCGGCCGCCGCCTTGCGCAGCCGCCGGGACAGCTGCCCGCCGATCAGCACGCCGAGCGCGCTGCCGCCGAACACGACCGCGACGGAGCCGATGACCAGCGCCTGGTCGAGGTCCTTCATCACATCGGTGGAGCGGTCCGGCATGTGGCCGTGCAGGGACAGCACATGCCCGTCCTTGGTCGGCACGGCCGCCCAGATGTCCGGCACCCCGCCGTGGTCGATGACATCGCTGGCCTTACGGCCCTCCTCGACCTTCTCGCGCAGCGCGTGCGGCAGTTCGGGGTCGTCGAGCTTGATGTTGGGGAAGTTGGGCCGCCGGTTCAGTTCGTAGTTGCGCTGTGCTATCTGGACGCGCTGGTTGGCCAGGTCACGTGCGTTGTCGAGCATCGAGACCCGGGCCGCGTTGTGCACGACCAGGCTGAGCGCGATCGCGACCAGACCGGCCACCAGCGCGATCGCCGCGCTGAGCTTCCACCTGAGGCCCGTGTGCAGGCCGACGCGCTCCATGCGCCGGACCGGGTGCCGAAAGATCCCCCGCATACCTCTGCCCCGCTCAGGCCTTCAGCTTGTAGCCGAAGCCGCGGACCGTCTCGATCCGGTCCTGGCCGATCTTCTGCCGCAGCCGCTGCACATGCACGTCGACGACCCGGGTGTCCCCGCCCCAGCCGTAGTCCCACACGCGCTCCAGCAGCTTGTCGCGGGAGAGCACGGTGCCGGGCGCCGAGGAGAACTCCAGCAGCAGCCGCATCTCGGTCGGGGTGAGCGCGACCGGCTGCCCGGCCCGGCGCACCTCCATGCCCTCGGTGTCGACCTCCAGGTCCCCGAAGCTGAGCATGCCGCCGGTCATGGTGTCGTCGGCGTCCTCGGTACGGTCGCCGCCGCCGGCGTGCCCGAAGCGGCGCAGCACGGCCCGGATCCGCGCGACCAGCACGGCGCCGTCGAACGGCTTGGTCACATAGTCGTCGGCGCCGGCCTCCAGGCCGAGGACGACGTCGATGGAGTCGGCGCGCGCCGAGAGCATGATCACCGGCACGGTGGACTCGTCCCGGATGCGACGGCACAGGCTGACACCGTCCAGGCCCGGCACCATGACGTCCAGCAGGGCGATGTCGGGGCGGTTCGCCCGGAACGCCTCCAGGCCCGACAGGCCGTCGGGCATGGCGGTGACCGCGAACCCGTCCCGCTCCAGGGCGAGCTGGGTGGCCTCGCGGATGACGTCGTCGTCCTCGACGAACAGAACGTGGGTCTGGTCTGCCATCCCGGTGCTCTCAGTCCTCGTGTGTGCGTGCGTGTGTGGGGGGTCAGTTGTCCACGGTGGCCGCCGCGTCGCCGCCGGTCTTGCTGTAGTCGGTCTCGTGCCTGTACCGCTCGGCGAAGCGGCCGGCCTTCCACCTGTACGTGATCACGGTCTCCCGGGACGGGTTCGACACCGGATCGTCCGTCTCGTACACCTGCTTGGTCACGGTCAGGTCGGTGCCGTCGATCTCCGCGTAGACCGGCGACTCCTCCGCCTTGAACACATTCTTGTACGCGCCCTGCACGTTGCGGTACACGTACGTGCCGATGCCCACCAGGTCACTGCAGGACGACACGTTCACGAGGACGTCGTTGACGGAGCCGCCGGTCAGATAGCCGTAGGTGACGTCGACCACATCATTGTCGTTGCTGCACTGGTTCAGCTCGCGCTTCACCGTCGGGGAGACCGCCGGGTCCTTCCTGACCAGCGCGACCGCGTCGACCCGCCGGAAGCCGCCCGACGGGCTCGGTGAGGGGGAGGCGACGGCTCCCGCGACCGCCGAGGCGTGTGCCGGGCCCTCGTCCCGGGTGCCCGTGCCCCCCGTGCCGCACGCGGCGACGAAAAGGGCGAGGGCGGCGAGCACGGCCCCCACCGTGATCACCGCCTGTGTAGTGCCTCGGGCCACTTCGGGCCCGGCCCCGGTCAGGCCGCGCAACGCTCCCGCTCCTCACGCTCCAGCGCGCGTGCGTCCAGATCGCGGGCCTCCAGCTCCTCGCGGAGCCGGGCGAGCGCCCGGTGCAGCGTGCTCTTGACCGTACCGGCCGACATGCCCAGGGCCGCGGCCGTCTCCTCCGTGGACATCTGCTCCCAGTGTCGCAGGACTACGACACTGCGCTGCTTCGGTGCGAGCACCTTCATGACGTCCATCAGCAGGGCACGGTCGGCGTGCTGTTCGGTGGAGTCCTCCACGGACGCGTCCGGCAGCTGCTCGGTCGGCACCTCCTCCAGCTTGCGCGCCCGCCACCACTCCGTACGGGTGTTGATCATGACGCGGCGCAGATAGGCGTCGGCCAGCCGCTTGTCGGCGATGCCCTCCCAGCGGCCGTAGGTGCGCACCAGCGCCGTCTGCAGCAGATCCTGGGCGTCGACGGGGTCCGGTACCAGTCGGCGAGCACTGCGCAGCAGCGCGTCCTGCCGTGTGCGGACGTACTCCTCGAACTCGAGCACCTCGCCCTGCGCCATGATCAACCGCCTCCGTTCCCCGTTCACTTCGGCCCGTGCCTGAAGTCCTTCGTTCCTGCGCCCGGTGGTCTGCCGGGCACGGGAAAGAAGTTACGGAGTGGTTGTCACGGCGTTGTGCGCACCAGCCTGCGGCTAGCAATCGGCTATCCGTCGGTTGTGTAACGAACGTGGGATCGGGGTAAGCAGGCCGACTGGTATGTCTCTTTATGGGGGCCTCTGTCGGGCCAATGGCTCCGTAACAGGCCCTCCGGGGCTGCGACTTGGCTGTGCGTCAGCTCAGCGGCAGCCGATACAGACCGCCCGGCAGCGGCTCCACCAGACCGTCCGTGACAAGTCCGTCGAGCGCGCGGGCGCGCTGCACCGGCTCGTGCCACACCCGGTCCAGCGCCGCCTGCGCCACCGGCGCGTGCGCCTCCCGCAGCACCGCCAGCAGCTTGCCGCGCACCTGCCGGTCCGTACCGGCGTACGTCTGCCCGCGCCGCGGCGGCCCCGCGTGCTCCGGCTTGCCGGCCAGGTGCCAGGCGCACTGCGCGGCGATCGGGCACCGCCCGCACCCCTCGTTCTTCGCCGTGCACACCAGTGCGCCCAGCTCCATGGAGGCGGCGGCCCAGCGCGCGGCGGTCCTCTCGTCCTCGGGCAGCAGCTCACGGGCGAGCCTGCGTTCGGCGGCCGTCGTCGCGTTCGGCGGGTACTGCACCCCCGTCACCGCCCGGGCGAAGACCCGGCGCACGTTCGTGTCCAGCACCGGATGCCGCTGCCCGTACGCGAACGAGGCCACCGCGGCGGCCGTGTACTCGCCGATGCCCGGCAGCGCGAGCAGCTGCGCGTGATCCCTCGGTACGTCCCCGCCGTGCCGTTCCGTTATGGCCACCGCTGCGCCGTGCAGCCGCAGGGCCCGGCGGGGGTAGCCGAGCCGGCCCCAGGCGCGCACCGCCTCGCCCGGCGCCTCCTTCGCGAGGTCGGCGGGGCGCGGCCAGCGGGCCAGCCACTCCTCGTAGACGGGCAGCACCCGGTTGACCGGGGTCTGCTGGAGCATGAACTCGCTGACCATCACCCCCCACGGGCCCGCCTCCGGGCGGCGCCAGGGCAGGTCGCGGGCGTGGGCGTCGAACCAGGCGATCACGGGGACATGCAGCTTCTCAGTCATGGCCTTCCGATCCTGCCACGGCTCGGCGTCCATCGTGGGTGACGGCACGGTCACCGAGCGTGGTGAAGGATGAAGAGCCTTCGACGTCAGGGCAGTTACCGGGATGATGATCCGGAAAAGTTGCCGTTCGGCGCGGCGGGTGGCGCAGGCAAGCACCGCGATCTCTCGTACAGTTTGCGCCGTGGGATCTCTGCGCAATCCGGTCGGGCCGCTTCCCTCCTCCATCTACTGGCGAAGGAGGGTCGTCATGCTGTCGGTGGTCGCCCTCCTGGCGCTGCTGATCGCGTGGATCGTCACGGCCGGCGGCGGGGGCGGCAAGAAGAACACCGGCGCATCCAACGGCAAGAATCCCGCGCACACCATCACGCCTGGGCCCTCCTCGTCCGGACCCGCGATCAGCCAACATCCCGGCGGACGCGGCGATTCGGGCGGCGGCGACTCCGGCGGGGGCGACACCGGTTCCTCCGGCGGCAGCGGATCGGGCGACGGCTCCGCCGCCTCCTCCGGGTCCGGTGGCGGCTCGGGCGGCGGCTCGGGCTCCGCTTCCGGCGGCGGCAACGTCGGTACGGGCGACGCGATCCCGGCCTCTTCCTCTCTGCCCGACTGCGCGCCCGGCGCGGTGACGGTGAGCCTGCGGAGCCTGCACAACTCCTACTCGCCGGATCAGGCACCGACCTTCGAACTCACCGCGAAGAACGGCTCGTCCACCGACTGCAAGGTCGATCTGGGGCCGAAGAACGCGGTGTTGACGATCACGCCCGCGGACGGCAACGACCCGTTCTGGTCGTCGGCCGACTGCCCCAAGGGCCCGGCGGACCTGGTGTTCCGGGTGCCGGCGGGCCAGAGCATCACCTACACCGTGAAGTGGGACCGGAAGCCGAGTGCGGCCCACTGCGCGACGCCCTCCGGGGGTTCGGCGAAGACGGGCACGTATCTGCTCGAGGCCAAGGTGCCGGGGTTCGGGAAGACGCAGACTTCCTTCGTGCTGTCGGCTGACTGAGGGCGCGGTTCGTCGCCGGGCGCGGGTGTGTGGGCGGTCGCTCGCGCCAGGACGGACCCGAAGCCGCCGTAAGGCATGCACCTCCCGGGCCATGGGCCGCCCGGGTGCGCACTCAGACGTACCGCTCCAGGATGGACGACTCGGCCAGGCGCGACAGGCCTTCCCGCACGCTCCTCGCCCGGGCTTCTCCCACGCCGTCCACGGTCTGCAGGTCGTCCACGCTGGCCGCGAGCAGCTTCTGCAGGCCGCCGAAATGTTCCACCAGCCGGTCGATGATCGCGCCGGGGAGCCGCGGAACCTTCGCCAGGAGCCGGAAGCCCCGCGGGGACACCGCGGAGTCGAGGGTCTCCGGCGAGCCGGTGTAGCCGAGTGCCCGCGCCACCGTGCCGAGTTCGAGCAGTTCCGCGTGGCTCAGCGCGTCCAGCTCGAACAGGGCCTCCTCGACCGTCCGGGAGCGCTTCGCCGTGGGCTCGGGGACGTAGTCCCGGACGACCAGTTCACGGTCGGGCTCGACCCCGGCGATCAACTCTTCCAGCTGAAGCGCGAGAAGACGGCCGTCCGTGCCCAGTTCGACCACATACTCGGCGATTTCGGTGGCGATGCGCCGGACCATCTCCAGGCGCTGTGCGACGGCGGACACGTCCCGCACCGTCACCAGGTCCTCGATCTCCAGCGCCGAGAGGGTGCCGGCCACCTCGTCCAGGCGAAGCTTGTACCGCTCCAGCGTGGCCAGCGCCTGGTTCGCGCGGGACAGGATCGCCGCGGAGTCCTCCAGGACACGCCGCTGACCGTCGACGTAGAGGGCGATCAGGCGCATGGACTGGGAGACGGAGACCACGGGGAAGCCGACCTGCTTGCTGACCCGGTCCGCCGTGCGGTGCCGGGTGCCCGTCTCCTCCGTCGGGATGGTGGGGTCCGGCACCAGCTGGACGCCCGCGCGCAGGATCTTCGACAGGTCCGACGACAGCACGATGCCGCCGTCCAGCTTGCACAGCTCCCGCAGCCGGGTCGCGGTGAACTCCACGTCCAGGACGAACCCGCCCGTGCACATCGCCTCGACCGTCTTGTCGGAGCCGAGGACGATGAGCCCGCCGGTGTTGCCGCGCAGTACGCGCTCGAGGCCGTCACGCAGGGCCGTACCGGGAGCCACGGCGCTCAGCGAGGCGCGCATCAGGCGATCGGAACCGGCACTCCCACCGGATTTTCCGGGAGCTGCTGCCCGGTCGTTGGCTGCCACTGCACTCCTCCGGTCGCAGGTTCTGACGCGCCCCCGTGACCCGCACTCGGTTCGTACGGACGGGCGAGACCAGGGCAAAGTCTACCGGCGGTCCTCCGCCTCCCGTGGGGCCTCTCGGCGACGGGAGCGCGGCAGCACCCGCAGCGCGTCCCCCATGTCGGCGACTTCCAGCACCTTCATACCCGGCGGCACCTTGCCCGGATCGGTCGGCACGAGCGCGTGCGTGAAGCCCAGCCGGTGCGCCTCGGTGAGTCTGCGCTGCACGCCCGTGACCCGTCTCACCTCGCCCGCGAGGCCCACCTCGCCGATGGCGACCAGGTTCTTCGGCAGCGGGGTGTCGCTGGCGGCGGACGCGAGCGCGAGCGCGATCGCGAGGTCGGCGGCCGGCTCCGACAGCTTCACGCCGCCCACCGTCGCGGAGTAGATGTCCCGCTTGCCCAGTGCGCTGATCCGGCCGCGCTGTTCCAGGACGGCCAGCATCATCGACACGCGGGAGGTCTCCAGACCGGAGGTGGTACGCCGCGGGGACGGGATCTGGGAGTCGACGGTCAGCGCCTGCACCTCGGCCACCAGCGGACGGCGGCCCTCCAGCGTGACGGTCAGGCAGGTGCCGGGAACCGGTTCGTCACGGCGGGTCAGGAACAGACCGCTGGGGTCGGCGAGCCCGGTGATGCCCTCGTCGTGCAGCTCGAAGCAGCCGACCTCGTCCGTCGCCCCGTAGCGGTTCTTCACGCCGCGCACCAGGCGCAGGCGCGCGTGCCGGTCGCCCTCGAAGTGCAGCACCACGTCCACCAGGTGCTCCAGCAGGCGCGGGCCCGCGATCGCGCCGTCCTTCGTGACATGGCCCACAAGGAGGGTGGACATGCCCCGTTCCTTCGACGCGCGGATAAGGGCGCCCGCGACCTCCCTCACCTGGGCCATGCCGCCGGGCGCGCCCTCGATCTCCGGGGAGGCGACCGTCTGTACCGAGTCCAGGATCAGCAAGGACGGCTTGACCTCGTCCAAATGGCCGAGGACGGCGGACAGATCGGTCTCGGCGGCCAGATACAGCTCGTCGTGGAGGGCGCCGATGCGGTCGGCGCGCAGCCGGACCTGGCTCGCCGACTCCTCCCCGGTGACATAGAGGGTGCGGTGTTCGGCGCTCGCGGACTTGGCGGCCACGTCCAGCAGCAGCGTGGACTTGCCGACGCCCGGCTCGCCCGCCAGCAGCACGACCGCGCCGGGCACCAGGCCGCCGCCGAGCACCCGGTCCAGCTCGGGCACACCGGTCGGGCGGGCCGTGGCCTGCCTGCCGTCGACCTGGCCGATGGGCAGCGCGGAGGTGCTGACACGGCCCGGTGCCGTCGTACGGACCGCGGGCGCGCCGTACTCCTCGACCGTGCCCCACGCCTGGCACTCGGGGCAGCGGCCGAGCCACTTGGCCGTCTGCCAGCCGCACTCGGTGCAGCGGTAGGACGGGCGGTCCTTCGTGGTCTTCGTACGGGCAGCCATGCGGAAACCGTAGCCCGCGGCACTGACAACCGAGGCGGGGGCCGCCGGCGGGTGGCCCGGGATCGGCCACCACCAGCGGGTCCGGCCCCGGAATGAAAGCCTCCCGTCCCCTTATGAGGGATCGTTTCACCCGTACGGATTAAAAGTGCTCAAGCCTCCATAAGGGTTACTCCACCGGCGCCTACGGTCCCACGGGTGATGAGCAGCAGTCCGGAGACCACCACCCGCACGACCGGCGCGCACAGAGCGCGCGGTGAGGCACGGGAGACGCGGGAGGAGCGCGACCGCGCCGCCGCGCGCACCCTCGCCCAGCGGCCGCCGGCGCGCTACGAGCCGTACCTGGACGGACTGTTCACCTACTGTCTGTCGGTGCTGTGCGACCACGACGCGGCCACCGCCGCCCTCGGCGACGTCCTCGCCCTGGCCGAGCGGCGCGGACACCGCGTCCCGGAGGCCGCCGGCGACCGCAGGGCCTGGCTTTACGCGCTGGCCCGCTGGGCCTGTCTGCGCAAGCTGGCCGAGGCCAAGCAGAAACGTCAGGCCACTCATGCGGCGGGCCGTTCCGGGGCCGGGGGCAGGGTGCCCGAGCCGGCCGTCGCCCCGGAGGTCCAGGAGCAGCGGCGCCGCGAACTGGCCCTGCTGGCCTGGCCGGAGGCGGCCGGCACCACTCCCGAGCAGCGCGAGGCCCTGGAGCTGGCCGTCCGCCACCATCTGGCCGCGCAGGAGGTCGCCGCCGTCCTCGGCATGGGACCCGAGGCCGCGCGTGAGCTGCTCGCCTCCGCCGCCTGCGAGGTCGAGCGCACCCGCGCGGCCCTCGCCGTCGTCGAGACCGGCGGCTGCCCGAGCGTGGCCCACCTCACCGGGGACAGCGGGCTGGTCCTCAGCACGGCACTGCGCCGCGAACTGGTCCGGCACGTCGACGACTGCCCACGCTGCCGCCGCACCGCCGAGCGCGCCGTCCCCGGCCGCTGGCCCGGTGCCACGATCACCCCGGCCGAGCTGCCCGTCCTGGAGGCGCCCCGCGCGGCACTGCACGTCGCTCTGGCACATCCACGCGCGCGTGGCGCGGCCGTGCCCCGCTTCGACCGGCGTGGCTTCCCGATGGACCCCAAGGACCGCGCGGCCCGCCGCGACCGGCTACGCGCGCGTGCGGTGACGACGACGGTCGTCGCCACCGTGGTGGCCGCTCCCGTGCTGGCACTGTGGGCCGCCTACCGGGGCGCCCCCACCGCGGACGGGGAGGGGCCCTCCGCAACGGCGCGCGAGGCACAGGGCCCCGACGCCCTCGGCAGCGACACGGCCGGCGGCTACGAGAACGCGGGCAACGCGAGCGTGAAGCCCGGCGCCCGCATCGGCAAGGACGGCAAGGCGGACGTCTCGGTCGAGGTCGTCAGCGTCGCCGGAGCGGGAAAGAAGGCACCCGGACAGCTCGACGTCGCCGCCGCGAACGACGGCGACACCACGCTGATCACCCTCAGCGCGTCGGGCTCCTCCCCGGTCCGCTGGTCCGTGTCCACCTCCGCGTCCTGGCTCTACTTCAGCCGGTCCAGGGGAACCCTCGACCCCGGTGACACGCTGACGATCAAGGTGTACGTCGACCACCTCCGCGAGCCCTCCGGCCACTGGCACGCGCGGGTGGCGGTCGCCCCGGCCGGCGCGGTGGTCACCATCGACGGCTACGGCACGGCTCCCAGCCGCCACCCCACCCCGCCGCCGGCGTCCTCCGATCCGGCCCCGCCGACCGCACCCCCCACCGCCCCGCCCTCCACCCCGCCGTCCACGCCTGCGACCAGCCAGAGCCCCACGCCGACGGATCCGACCCCACCGGACACGCCGACGCCGACCCCGACAGCCTCCGACAGCGACACGCCCAGACCCCCGGGCGGCTAGTGCTGCGGCCGGACAGGTTCACCGGCTCGCGACGCCCGGCACGGCACCTCGCCGCGTTGTCGCCTCATCCGGGTACGTCCCGTACGCGGGCGACGCTCCGCCTTGCGATGCTCCCACGGTCGCGGGACACGGATGCCGAGGGCCCGCAGGCCCGGGCTCGGCCGGCGTCGACAACGCTCGTGATCCATACAGCTAGGGCGCCGGATCGGCCGGGTGCGGGGCGACCAGGGGCAGCTGGGACGCCAGGCGCTGCTCACACAGCTCGACCAGGCGGTCGTAGCCGGCCTTGCCCATCAGCTCGGTCAGCTCGGCCCGGTAGGAGATGTACACCGGCTCACCCGCTCCGTGCGCGGAGGTCGCCGACGTGCACCACCAGTGGAGGTCGTGCCCGCCCGGGCCCCAGCCCCGGCGGTCGTACTCACCGATCGACACCTGAAGGACCCGTGTGTCGTCGGGCCGGTCGATCCAGTCGTACGTCCGCCGGATCGGCAGCTGCCAGCACACGTCCGGCTTGGTCTCCAGCGGCTCCCGGCCCTCCCGCAGGGCGAGGATGTGCAGCGAGCAGCCCGCGCCGCCCGCGAAACCGGGCCGGTTCTGGAAGATGCACGAGCCCTGGAAGGGACGCGTCTGCCGGGACCCCTCATCGTCCTGAGAGACCCAGCCGTTGCGTGTGCCCTCGTCGTGGTGCTGCCAGATCTCCGGCGTGAGCCGGGCCACGTGCTCGGCGACCCGCTTCTCGTCGTCCTCGTCCGAGAAGTGCGCGCCCAGCGAGCAGCACCCGTCGTCCGCGCGGCCCGCCTGGATGCCCTGGCAGCCGCTGCCGAAGATGCAGTTCCAACGGGAGGTCAGCCATGTCAGATCGCAGCGGAAGACCTGCTCGTCGTCCGCGGGATCAGGAAACTCCACCCAGGCGCGCGCGAAGTCGAGCCCCGTCTCGTCGCTCGCCTTCTGCCGCTTCGGGGACTTCTGGGACTTCGGGGACTTCTGGGACTCGGACGCCGTCGCCTGGGAAGGATCCTTCACTCCCTTGGACGATTTGTGGTTCTTCGCCTTTTTCGTCTTTGGCACCCGTCCAGGGTAAGTGGCCCAGGGCCGCTGCGGGGACCGTGCACGGACGATCTGGCAGTAGCGTTCCGTACATGAGACTCGGTGTCCTGGACGTGGGTTCGAACACGGTGCATCTGCTGGTGGTGGACGCCCACCCCGGCGCGTGCCCGCTGCCCGCGCATTCGCACAAGGCCGAACTTCGGCTCGCCCAGCTGCTCGACGACAGCGGTGCCATCGACGACGACGGCATCCACAAGCTTGTCGCCGTCGTACAGGACGCGCTCCAGGCCGCCGAGGACAAGGGCGTCGAGGATCTGCTGCCGTTCGCGACCTCCGCCGTCCGGGAGGCCACCAACGCCGACGACGTCCTCGCGCGCGTGGCCGCCGAGACCGGCGTGGAGCTCCAGGTCCTCACCGGCGAGGAGGAGGCCCGCCTGACCTTCCTCGCCGTCCGCCGCTGGTTCGGCTGGTCCGCCGGGAAGCTGCTCGTCCTGGACATCGGCGGCGGCTCCCTGGAGATCGCCTTCGGCATAGACGAGACGCCGGACACCGCCGTCTCCCTGCCGCTCGGCGCCGGCCGGCTCACCGCGGGATGGCTGCCCGGCGACCCGCCCGCCCCCGAGGCGGTGCGCGCCCTGCGCCGCCACGTCCGCACGGAGATCGCCCGCACGGTCGGCGAATTCAGCCGCTTCGGCGCCCCCGACCACGTCGTCGCCACCTCCAAGACCTTCAAGCAGCTCGCCCGCATAGCCGGCGCCGCCCGCAGCGCCGAGGGCCTCTACGTCCAGCGCGAACTCAAGCGCGAGTCCCTGGAGGCCTGGGTCCCGCGCCTGTCCGGCATGACCGAACAGCAGCGCGCCGAGCTCCCGGGCGTCTCGGAGGGCCGGGCCGGCCAGCTGCTGGCGGGCGCCCTGGTCGCCGAGGGCGCGATGGACCTGTTCGGCGTGGAGAGCCTGGAGATCTGCCCGTGGGCCCTGCGCGAGGGCGTGATCCTGCGGCGCCTCGATCACATGGGGTCGGACTGACGTGCCTTCGGACCGACGTCGCTGAAGGGCCGCGGGGAGCCGCGCGCCGGGCCGCACACCGCCTGCACCCGCCGGAATGGCAAACCTCACAACGGCGAACGGGCACCCGACACCGGCACCACTCCACGCCGTAAGGTGTCGGACGTGGCTGAACCAAGGGACGTCTCCGTCGCCCTGTCGACGGCCTCCGTCTACCCGGAGTCCACGGCGACGGCCTTCGAGATCGCTGCGCGCCTCGGGTACGACGGCGTCGAGGTCATGGTGTGGACCGACCCCGTCAGCCAGGACATCGAGGCGCTGCGCCGCCTGTCGGACTACCACGCCATCCCGATCCTGGCCGTCCACGCCCCCTGTCTGCTGATCACCCAGCGCGTCTGGTCGACGGACCCCTGGGTCAAACTGCAGCGGGCCCGGGCGGCCGCCGAGAAGCTGGGCGCCTCCACCGTCGTCGTCCACCCGCCCTTCCGCTGGCAGCGGCAGTACGCGCGCGACTTCGTCGACGGGATCTGGCGGATGGCGAACGAGACGGACGTACGGTTCGCCGTCGAGAACATGTACCCGTGGCGCTACCGCGACCGCGAGATGCTCGCCTACGCCCCCGACTGGGACGTCACGCGGCACGACTACCGGCACTTCACCATCGATCTCAGCCATGCGGCGACGGCCCGCACGGACACCCTGGAGATGTTCGACCGCATGGGCGACCGCCTCGGCCATGTGCACCTCGCCGACGGCCGGGGCTCGGCCAAGGACGAACACCTGGTGCCCGGCCGCGGCACCCAGCCCTGCGCCGAGGTGCTGGAGCGCCTCGGGGTCACCGGGTTCGACGGCCATGTCGTCATCGAGGTCAACACCCGGCGGGCGATGTCCACCGCCGAGCGCGAGGCCGACCTCGCCGAGGCCCTGGCCTTCACCCGCAAACACCTGGCCTCGGCCGTACGGGTGCCCCGGCGATGAACGAGCCCACGCCCCGAGCGGCGAACGCGACCGCGGCGCGGCGGCGGGGCCGGCCGCCGCGCGCCGAGTCCGCCGACACCCGCGACCGCATCCTCACCGCGGCCCGCGCGGAGTTCTCCGAGCGCGGGTACGAGAAGACCTCCGTGCGCGGCATCGCCAAGGCCGCCGGGGTCGACTCGGCCCTCGTCCACCACTATTTCGGCACCAAGGAGCAGGTGTTCGAGGCGGCCATCGAGGTAGCCTTCGCGCCCGCGCTGAACGCGCCGAACGCGGTGGCCGACGGCCCGCTGGACGGAGTGGGGGAGCGGCTGACCCGCTTCATCTTCGGCGTCTGGGACAACCCCACGACGCGTACGCCCCTCCTCGCGATCGTCCGGTCCGCCGTGAACAACGAGACCGCCGCCGCCGTCTTCCGCCGCCTCGTCGCGTCCCAGCTGCTGCGCCGCGTCGCCGCCCAGGTGGACCTGCCGGACGCGGAACTGCGGGCCGAACTGGCGGCCGCCCAGCTGGTGGGTGCGGCGATGATGCGCTACGTGATCAAGCTGGAGCCGCTGGCCTCCGCGGATCTGGAGCAGATCATCGCCCGGGTCGCCCCCGTCGTCCAGGGCCATCTGACGAATCCCTGAGCACGGCGAACCGCCGCCCGCGCCCGGTGATTCCTGGGACACGCGTCCCGCATTCCGGACAACCGTGTCCAGCGTTTGGAGCACCGGCGTACGCTCGGAAGCAGTCAGAACTCTCTGGCAGAAGGTCTTCGAAGGAGCGAGCGACGATGCCCGAGCTGAGGTCCCGCACAGTCACCCACGGCCGCAACATGGCGGGCGCCCGCGCCCTTATGCGCGCCTCCGGTGTACCCGGTGCGGACATCGGCCGGAAGCCGATCATCGCGGTCGCGAACTCCTTCACCGAGTTCGTGCCGGGCCACACCCATCTGCAGCCGGTCGGCCGGATCGTCAGCGAGGCGATCAAGGAGGCGGGCGGCATCCCGCGCGAGTTCAACACGATCGCCGTGGACGACGGCATCGCGATGGGCCACGGCGGCATGCTGTACAGCCTCCCCTCCCGCGACCTGATCGCGGACTCGGTCGAGTACATGGTCGAGGCCCACTGCGCCGACGCGCTGGTCTGCATCTCCAACTGCGACAAGATCACGCCGGGCATGCTGCTGGCCGCCCTGCGCCTGAACATCCCGACGGTCTTCGTCTCCGGCGGCCCCATGGAGTCCGGCCGTGCCACCCTCGTGGACGGCACGGTCCGCACCCTCGACCTGGTCGACGCGATCTCCGACGCCGTGAACGACAAGATCTCCGACGAGGACATCCTCCGGATCGAGGAGAACGCCTGCCCGACCTGCGGCAGCTGTTCCGGCATGTTCACCGCCAACTCGATGAACTGCCTGACGGAGGCCATCGGCCTCTCGCTCCCCGGCAACGGCTCGGTCCTCGCCACCCACACCGCGCGCAAGCAGCTCTACGTCGACGCCGCCCGCACGGTCATGGACCTCACCCGCCGCTACTACGAGCAGGACGACGAGTCGGCCCTGCCGCTCAACATCGCCACCTTCCAGGCCTTCGAGAACGCCATGGCCCTGGACATTGCGATGGGCGGCTCCACCAACACGATCCTGCACCTGCTGGCCGCCGCCCAGGAGGCGGGCGTCCCCTTCGGCCTGGAGCAGATCGACGCCGTCTCCCGCCGCGTCCCCTGCCTCGCCAAGGTCGCCCCGAACGTCGCGAAGAACCGCACGTACTACATGGAGGACGTGCACCGCGCCGGCGGCATCCCCGCCCTCCTCGGCGAACTGCACCGCGCGGGTCTGCTGAACGAGGACGTGCACTCCGTCCACAGCCCGTCCCTGTCCGACTGGCTGAAGACCTGGGACGTCCGCGGCGGCTCCCCGTCCCCCGAGGCGGTCGAACTCTGGCACGCGGCCCCCGGCTGCGTCCGCTCCGCCGAGGCCTTCTCCCAGTCCGAGCGCTGGGAGGCCCTGGACGAGGACGCGGAGGGCGGCTGCATCCGCTCCGTCGAGCACGCGTACTCCAAGGACGGCGGCCTCGCGGTCCTCAAGGGCAACCTCGCCGTCGACGGCTGCGTGGTGAAGACGGCCGGCGTGGACGAGTCGATCTGGACCTTCGAGGGTCCGGCGGTCGTCTGCGAGTCGCAGGAGGAGGCCGTCCAGCGCATCCTCACGCAGGAGGTCAAGGACGGCGACGTCGTCGTCATCCGCTACGAGGGCCCCAAGGGCGGACCCGGCATGCAGGAGATGCTCTACCCGACCTCGTACCTGAAGGGCCGAGGCCTCGGCAAGACCTGCGCGCTGATCACCGACGGCCGCTTCTCCGGCGGCACCTCCGGCCTCTCGATCGGTCACGCCTCACCCGAGGCGGCCTCCGGCGGCACCATCGCCCTCGTCGAGGACGGCGACCGCATCCGCATCGACATCCCGAACCGCACCATCGAGCTGCTGGTCGACGAGACGGAACTCACCCGCCGCGAGCAGGCCCTGAACGGCGTCCACGCCCCGAAGAACCGCGAACGCAAGGTCTCCGCCGCCCTCCGCGCCTACGCGGCGATGGCCACCAGCGCCGACAAGGGCGCGGTCCGCGACGTGACCAAGCTGGGCTGAACCGCCGTACGTCCGTCAAACCGCCGTACGTCCATCAGGGGCCGCCTCCCGCCGGGGGCGGCCCCTCGGTGTGTCACCAGTCGGACGGGGTGCGCGCGGCCACGGCGAAGACGGTGCCGTCGGGGGCGGTGGCGTAGACCCGGTTGTCGCCGAGCACGGGTGCGGGAGGCGCGCTCATGACCTTCGCCGGATCCGGACCCAGACGCGCGGGAGTCTGCCCCACGAGGGTTCCCTTGCGGGCGTCGACGGCGAGGAGCCGTCCGTCGCCGGCGGTGACGTACACGTACCGGCCGTCCGCGACCGGTGCCGAACCACGGCTCACCGAGGTCTCCACGCGCCACAGCTGCTTCCGCGCGCCCACGTCCACGGCTTCCAGGGAGCCGCCTGTGGCCAGGAGGTACACGACGTTCCCCCGCACGGTGGCATGGGCCGCCTCACTCGCCAGGGGCAGCGGCACGCGGCGTGTCGACCGGGTCGCCGGGGTGTAGCGGACGACGGCCTTCGTCTCCCCGTACACGCTGTCGGTGGACAGGAAGAAGACGGAGCCGCCCCCGGTACCGACGGGCTCGAGCGTCCCGTCCAGCCGCGCCCGCCACCGTACGTCACCGCTCTGCGGGTCCACGGCGGAGACCTGGGTGCTCGAACCGTCGAGGGACGTGCTGGTCGCGTACGCCAGCGGGTCACCGGGAAACGAGACGAAGGACGGCCTGCCCTGACCGGCGATCCGACGGCTCCACCTGGTGTCGCCCGAGGCACTGTCGATGCCGGTGACCTTTCCGTCGGCACCGGTGAGCAGGGCCGTCCCCGCGGCGTACCGGACCATCGCGCCCTGGGCCAGGCGTCGTTTCCAGACCTGTGTGCCCGAGCCCGGATCGAGCGCGGCGAGCTGCGGTCCGCCGTCCGTGTAGGGCTGCACGAGAGCCGCCGAGAAGACCGGCGGTGCGCTCGTGGACTTCGTGGCGACCGCGCGGCGCCACAGCAGCTTTCCGTCGCCCGGGGAGAGGGCGTAGACCTCACCGGGCTGCGCGCACAGCAGCTTCCCCAGCCCGTAGGAGCACTGAGGCATGCCCGGCGCCCCGGGCGACGGCTTCGCCTCCCACGAACTGAACGCCGCTGCCGTGGTACGCGGATGGGCGCCGGTCGGCATCGGCCCGCCGCCCCCGACCAGCTGCACGCAGGCCGACACGGCGGCCGCGGCGGCACCGAGCGCCCCGGCGGCCATGACCACCTTGCGCCGGAGCCGTGCCCTGGCCGACGGCGCGGTCCGCTCGGCAGGCGGCTCGGGAGCCGGTTCGTCACTCGACCGCTGCGCCGGTACGAACGCCTGTGTGTCGTACGAGGCCGCCACCGACCGCAGTTCCCGCATGAGTTCGTCGGGGGTCGGCCGGTCCTCCGGCTCCTTGGCGAGGCACCGCAGCACCAGTGGCGCGAGGCTCTCCGGTACACCCGTGAGGTCCGGTTCGTCGTGCACCACCTGGTAGGCGACGACATACGGGCTGTCGGAGTCGAACGGCCCACGCCCGGTCGCCGCGTGCACCATCACCGAGCCGAGCGCGAAGATGTCGGCGGCAGGCCCCACTTCGCGCGGCCGCCGGAACTGCTCGGGGGCCATGAAAGGCGGTGTGCCGATCAACTTGCCGGTCTCGGTGCGCAGTTCGCTGTCCTTCGGCCGTGAGATGCCGAAGTCGATGACTTTCGGGCCGTCCTGGGCCAACAGGACGTTGCTCGGCTTCAGGTCCCGGTGCACGACCCCGACCCGGTGGATGTCGCGCAGCGCCTCGGCCAGCCCCGCCATCAGCCGACGCAACTGGGCCGGTTCCATCGGCCCGTTCCGTTTCACCTCGTCCGAGAGGGTCGGCCCCGGGATGAACTGCGTCGCCATCCAAGGTCGCCCGGCGTCCGGATCGGCGTCGACGACGGGCGCGGTGAACGCACCGCTCACCCGGCGCGCGGCGGCCACCTCCTGCCGGAAGCGGCCCCTGAACTCGGGATCCCTGGCGAACTCGGCGTGTACGACCTTCACCGCGAGCTTCATCCCCGAGGTGCTGCGGGCGAGGTGGACCACGCCCATTCCGCCCGACCCGAGACGGGACTCCAGACGGTAGTGTCCGGCGTACTCGGGAAGTTCCGCTTCGGCGCCCGCTCCCGCGTTCCTGCGTGGCGCCATGCGACCACCCCCGTGCTGTTCGTCCGCGCGCGACGCACGGAGCCTAGTCGATGACTCGTGCGAGACAGAGGCGGCTTGCTAGCCTGCGCGCGCGAGTCGCGCGCATGTGTTCGGTGGCTCGTTTCGTGGGAATCTGACGTGACCCCATGGCGTCCATGGGGTCGAACGGGGGGCTTTCATGTCCGTTGACCATGCCGAAGAGGCCGCTGCGACCTCGCTGCGCTACTACTCCGTCGCCCCGGGCGTCCGACTGAACGTCCGGAGCGGCCCCGGCACCAGCTACAACATCGTGCGTGTCCTGGCCGAAGGAGCCAAGGTCCCCGTCTTCTGCCAGACCTCGGGCACGACGGTGAGCGGCCCGTACGGCACGTCGAAGATCTGGGACAACATCGACAACGGCGAGTTCGTGGCCGACGTCTACGTCCAGACCGGCAGCGACGGCTACATCGCTCCGCGCTGCGGCTGACCCGACCGGGGGCCCGCCCCCGCCCGGCGCCATAATCGTTCCGTGAGCGACGAAACCGGCACCCCGGGCACCCCGGCGGGCTCCCCAGGCGGCGCGGACCGAAGCGGCGGTCCCCGCCCCGAACCCCTGCGCTTCTTCGGTACCACCTGGGTGAACCACGACAACGGCTACGCGGCCCGCCGTGCCGGCGTCGCCGTCGGCTCGCTCGCCGCGGCCGCCGTCTCCTGCCTGGTCCTCCGCTTCGCCTACCAGGGCATCATGATCGCCGGCACCGGCTCCTTCGTGACCGTGCTGATCATCGTCATGTTCGCGATCTGCAGCGCGCTCGCCTTCCGCAACACCTGGGAGGGTTTCGCCGAGCGCCACGACCCGCAGCGCCAGGCCTCCCTGCGCGGCCTGCTCGCCATCGGCTTCGTCGGCTCCCTGCTCGCTTACTTCTTCCGCTCCCTGACCGAGGCCCCGGGCGAGAAGCTGCACCGCGAGGAGTACGACCAGGCCTGCGAGGAGTACGAGCGCCGCGCCTCCCGCCGTACCGGCAACCCGACGAAGAAGAAGCGCCGCCGCTGACCGCCCCGACCGGCCACGGCGCCGGCCCCCGGCTCATGGGCACCGGCCGACCGGCGCGTGGGCACGACGGGCAACGTGCCATCACGCCGGGGGTGTCGTCCCGGCGACGGCTGGTGCTGCGGCCGGAAAGGTTCACCGGCTCGCTACGCCCGGCACGGCGCCTCGCCGTGTTGTCGCATCACCCGGTACATCCCGTACGCGGGCGATGCTGCGCCTTGCGAGGCTCCCCCACTGCCTGAAGGCGTGGGAGGTGCCCCCAGCACCGGACGCCGCGAGCTTTCCGGCAAACCTTTCCGGTCACAGCACTGGACGGTCCCGGGCCGCCGGGGAGCCGGTGCCCCGCCGCAGGTCCCGCCTCGAAAATACGCTGTCCCGAGCCGCCCGCTCTGCACACCATGTCCGTATGACCAGGACAGGACCGACCGTACCCTCGCCCGCGGCCCGCGCGCACTCCTTCAACTCCGCCGCCGCCCAGTACGCCGCGAACCGCCCCTCCTACCCGCCCGCCCTGTTCGACGCCATCGAGGAACTGGCCGGCCGGCCGCTGTCCGGCGCCGGCGTGGTGGACGTCGGCGCCGGTACCGGCATCGCGACCCGCCTGCTGCACGCCCGCGGTGCCGACGTCCTCGCCGTCGAACCCGGTGAGGGCATGGCCGCCGAGTTCCGGCGCGGGCTGCCGCATCTCCCGATCGTCCGCGGCAACGGCGACGCCCTGCCCCTGGGCGACGCCCGCGCCGACTTCATCACCTACGCCCAGGCCTGGCACTGGACCGACACCGCCCGCTCGGTTCCGGAGGCGCTGCGAGTGCTGCGGCCGGGCGGCGCGCTGGCCGTGTGGTGGAACGGTGATGCCCTGGACGTCCCGTGGCTCGCCGAGGCCGCCGGCCGGATCGGCCGCTTCTTCGGCGTGGACGTCGTCGCCCGGCAGCGGGACGGCAGCCGCACGGAACTGGCCGATCCGAGCGGCCGCCTGAGCTTCCGGCGGCGGGAGGTCCGCTGGAGCCGCCGGGTCAGCATCGACACCCACCTCGCCAACATCGGCAGCCACTCGGCGTTCCTCCTCACGCCCGAGGACCGCCGGGCCGCCTTCCTGGAGGAAGAGCGCACCCATCTGCTGAAGGTCTTCCCGGACGGGATCGTCGAGGAGGTCTACGACGTGCTCCTGCTCGTCGCCACCAAGCCCTGACCGGGGCGAAGTCCCGTCGACGGCGGCGGCCGGGCGCCCACCCGGCCGCCGCCGTCGACGTGTGCGCGCCCAGCGCCCGTCCGCAGGCATCGACGCGCACCCCTTGACGTCCCCGCCTCCGGAGCAGATTATTCATCGCATGATGAATTACTCGCAGGGTCCGTCGGCCGGACCCTCCGCCGAGCCTGCCGATGACCTCACCGCGGTCCACGCCGAGGACATCCCCGCCGTCCACGCCGACGACCTCACCGTCGTCCGCGGCCCCCGCACCGTCCTGCACCACCTCCGCTTCACCGTCCCCCGCGGCCAGATCACCGGTCTGCTCGGCCCGTCCGGCTGCGGCAAATCCACCCTCATGCGCTCCGTCGTCGGCACCCAGGCCAAGGTCACCGGCACCCTGAACGTCCTGGGCCGGCCGGCCGGCCACCCCGCCCTGCGCACCCGCATCGGCTACGTCACCCAGCACCCCTCCGTCTACGACGACCTGACCGTCCGCCAGAACCTGCAGTACTTCGCAGGCATCCTCGACCCCGGCCGCACCGCCGCCGAACGCCGCCACCAACACGTCACCCGGGCCATCGCCGACGTCGACCTCACCAGCCACGCCGACGCCCTCGCCGGCAACCTCTCCGGCGGCCAGCGCAGCCGGGTCTCGCTCGCCGTGGCCCTGCTCGGCGCCCCCGAACTCCTCGTGCTCGACGAACCCACCGTCGGCCTGGACCCCGTACTGCGCCGCGACCTGTGGTCCCTCTTCCACGACATCGCCGCCACCCGAGGCGCCACCCTCCTCGTCTCCTCCCACGTCATGGACGAGGCCGAGCGCTGCCACCGCCTCCTGCTCATGCGCGAGGGCGAGATCCTCGCCGACGACACCCCCGACGCCCTGCGCACCCGCACCGGCACCGACACCGTCGAGGCCGCATTCCTCCGTCTCGTCGACGGAGCCACCGCACACCACCCCCAGGAGACGACCCGATGAGCACCACGAGTACGACCGCCCCCGCCGCCCCCACCGGCGCGCTCAACGTCTCCCGCACCACCGCCACCGCGGCCCGGGTCCTCCGCCAGCTCCGGCACGACCCGCGCACCATCGCGCTGATGATCCTCGTCCCGTGCCTGATGCTGGTCCTGCTGCGTTATGTCTTCGACGCCAGCCCCCGCACCTTCGACAACATCGGCGCGTCCCTGCTCGGCATCTTCCCGCTGATCACGATGTTCCTGGTCACCTCCATCGCCACCCTGCGGGAACGCACCTCCGGCACCCTCGAGCGCCTCCTCGCCATGCCCCTCGGCAAGGCCGACCTCATCGCCGGCTACGCCCTGGCCTTCGGCGCCGTCGCCGTCGTCCAGTCGGCCCTCGCCACCGGACTCGCCGTCTGGTGCCTCGGCCTCGACGTCACCGGCTCCCCCTGGCTGCTCCTCCTCGTCGCCCTCCTCGACGCCCTGCTCGGCACGGCCCTCGGCCTCTTCGTCTCGGCCTTCGCGGCCTCCGAATTCCAGGCGGTCCAGTTCATGCCCGCGGTGATCTTCCCCCAGCTCCTCCTCTGCGGCCTGTTCACTCCCCGGTCCGACATGCACCCCGCTCTCACGGCCGTCTCCGACGCCCTGCCGATGTCGTACGCCGTCGACGGGATGAACCAGGTCCTGCACCACACCGACATGACCATGACCTTCGTCCGGGACGTCCTGATCGTGGCCGGGTGCGCCCTGCTGGTCCTGGTCCTGGGCGCGGCCACCCTCCGCCGCCGTTCGGCCTAGGCGGCCGCGCCGGTGTTCCGCCTGCCGGACAACCGCCCGCACCCTCACAGCCCGGTGCGAGGATGACCTCATGAGCCAGAAAGTCGCAGTCCTCGGCACCGGCAAGATCGGCGAAGCCCTGCTCAGCGGAATGATCCGGGCCGGCTGGGCCCCCGCCGACCTCCTGGTCACCGCCCGCCGACCCGAACGCGCCGAAGAGCTCCGCTCCCGCCACGGAGTCACCCCCGTCACCAACGCCGAGGCCGCCAAGACCGCCGACACCCTCATCCTCACGGTCAAGCCGCAGGACATGGGGTTCCTGCTGGACGAGCTCGCCCCGCACGTCCCCGCCGACCGACTGATCATCAGCGGCGCCGCCGGCATCCCCACGTCCTTCTTCGAGGAGCGCCTGGTCGCGGGCACCCCGGTCGTTCGCGTCATGACCAACACCCCCGCCCTCGTCGACGAGGCCATGTCGGTCATCTCCGCCGGCAGCCATGCCACCGAGCAGCACCTCGCGCACGCCGAGGAGATCTTCGGCGCCGTCGGCAAGACGCTCCGCGTCCCCGAGACCCAGCAGGACGCCTGCACCGCCCTGTCCGGCTCCGGCCCGGCCTACTTCTTCTACCTGGTCGAGGCCATGACCGACGCCGGCATCCTGCTGGGCCTGCCCCGCGACAAGGCCCACGACCTCATCGTGCAGTCCGCCATCGGCGCCGCGGTGATGCTCCGCGACAGCGGCGAGCACCCCGTCAAGCTCCGCGAGAACGTCACCTCGCCGGCCGGTACGACGATCAACGCCATCCGCGAGCTGGAGAACCACGGCGTACGAGCCGCCCTCATCGCCGCCCTCGAGGCCGCCCGCGACCGCAGCCGCGAACTCGCCTCGGGCAAGAAGGACTGACCCGGCGCCGGGGGCGACGGCTCGCCCGCAGCCCCCGCCCCCGCACGCACGAACCCGGACACCCCCGTCCGGGCCGGCCCTACCGGCCGGCCGGGCTCAACGCCGTCTCGAACAGCGGCGGCAGCAACCCGATCGCCCGGTACGCCGCATCGACGGTCGGCCGGGCCATCGCCCTGGCCTTCTCCGCGCCGTCCCGCAGCACCCCCTCCACGAAGGAGGGATCCGCGCACAGTTCCCGGTGCCTGGCCTGCACCGGCTTGAGGACCTCCACCACGGCGTCCGCGGTGTCCTTCTTCAATGCGCCGTACGACTCGTACGCACCGGCCAGAGCCGCCGGATCCCCACCCGTGCACGCCGCGAGGATCTCCAGCAGGTTCGCGACCCCGGGCCGCCCCTCACGGTCGTACGCCACGTCCCGCCCGCTGTCGGTGACGGCACGCATGATCTTCTTCCGCACGTCGTCCGGCTCGTCCAGCAGATAGACGACACCGAGACCCGACTCGTCCGACTTCCCCATCTTCGCCGTCGGGCTCTGCAGATTCATCACCCGCGCGGCGACGCCCGGACGGGTCGCCTTCGGCACCACGAACGTGTGCCCGTACCGCTGGTTGAACCGCACCGCCAGATCCCGCGCCAGCTCCACGTGCTGCACCTGGTCGTCCCCGACCGGCACCTCGTGCGCGCCGTACCCCAGGATGTCCGCCGCCATCAGCACCGGATACGTCAGCAGCGACAGCCGCACGCTCGCACCGCGTTCCTGCTGCCGCGCGACCTTCTCCTTGTACTGGATCATCCGCCGCATCTCACCGTCGCTCGCGACACACTCCAGCAGGTACGACAGTCTCGTGTGCTCGGCGACATGGCTCTGCAGGAACAGGGTGCACACGTCGGGATCGAGCCCCGCCGCCAGCATCAACGTCGCCGTCTGCCGACTGAGCCTGCGCAATCGGGCCGGATCCTGGTCCACGGTCAGGGCGTGCAGATCCACGACGCAGAACACGGAGTCGGCCTGGTGCTGGTCCGTCTCCACCCAGCGCCGCAGGGCTCCCAGATAGTTGCCGAGGGTCAGGTGCCCGGTCGGCTGGATCCCACTGAAGACTCGCGTCATCTCCACTCCACCTCCTGCTCGGGACCGCCGCTCCTGCGGCCGGCCCCCGGAGTACCGGGGGGAGATACGAGAAACGGCCGCTGAAGCAGCGGCCGTTGGATGCATACGTGAGTTCGGCCGCCGTCAGGCGGCCCACCAAAGCTGGGTACACGTACGCGTAGTCATGGCGACCAGAGTACGCCTCCCGGGTGCACCACGGGCAAGAGTTGACACACGCCACGCCGATACGTAGTGTTCTCCGGGTTGTCCGACGTGAGCGCCGACCTCGGTCGGTCCCCGGACAGCCACTCCGCAAGTAGCAACCACCAATCGACGCTCCGGCGCCGACTGTTTTGGCGTGCATATTTGCGAAATGAGGAATCCGTGTTCGAAAGGACGCAGCCCCCGATTAGCTCGGGAGCACGGAATCCGCTAAAGTCTCACTCGTCGGAACGGCCCAGCGCCGGGAAGGCAAACCCCCCTGACTGGGAGTCAGACGCCGAAAGGATCTGATAGAGTCGGAACCGCCGGAAAGGGAAACGCGAGAGCGAGAACCTGGAAAGCGCCGAGGAAATCGGATCGAAAAGATCTGATAGAGTCGGAAACACCGAAGGGAAGCCCGGAGGAAAGCCCGAGAGGGTGAGTACAAAGGAAGCGACC